>JAIERK010000023.1 GCA_019746975.1 Candidatus Obscuribacterales bacterium | reverse complement strand
CCTGGATCTCGTATCGAGTCGCAACGAAGGTAGCATCGCATTTGGTGCTTTTCGTGTCACTGCTCCGAACGCACACTTCTTTTCGAGCACCGTATACGATGCCTTTACGGTCCCGCCGTTAGCCGATACCTCCTTCAGGATGTTGAGGAAAGACGGACCCACTGCTTGGTAAGTAAAGTTCAGAGTGACGCCGATTCCGTTTGATACCGACAGCAGAAGCGCCGGGAACGCTTGATAGGTGTACGTCCAGGTCACGCCGTGAGGGTACTGAATCGTAGAGATTTGTCCATCAGGTCGGAAGGTCCAGACCACACCATCAAGCGATTCCATGCGGAAGTACGTGTCGGAAGGTAGAGCGCCAGGCACTTTGACGAGCCCAAGACCAACGCCCGGAGGAGAGGCATAGATCGTGTATTTGCCGTTCGCATCCTTCTGTTGCAGGAGAGTGAACACGTAAGACTTCTCACCGTCCCTGACGTTCACGACATTGTTTGTCAGCGTGTTGCCGGAATTGGCAAGCGTAAGGGTGCTGAACAGGAAGGTGAGCTGCCCGTTTGGATCGCGCGTCAGCAGCTGCACCAACAGAGTCAGTTGGGCTAAAGAATCGGATCCCGCAGTCCCGGATTGGGTGCCGAAGCCGGCGTAGCCGTTGCTACCTTCGACGGCGGTAATCATGTGATTATGCCGCCAGCCATAGCCCATTGTGCTGTACTCGTTGCGGTCCTTGGAGTTGTGGAATCGCGTGAATCCCATCCCCCAGGGAGCCGGTTGATCGCCAACAGTGAAGTCGGTTTCGTGATACTTGAAGTCACCAGTCTGAGTGTCGACGATATAGTCAACCTCAACCTTGTTGCGCTCGTCCTTTAGCTGGCTCGTCGCCTGCGGCTGGTTAGTCTGCGAATTCTGATTGTAATTCGGCACCGTTGTAGGCAACGACGAGGTCGTGCCGTTCAGACCACCAGTAATGAGCCCTTGTGTATTGCCCGAACTGTAGCGAGCATAGAAGCCGTAGCCAAGATAATCGGTCTGAGTGGTATCACCGTTTTCATGGACCATGATCGTCGCACCGCCGTTGACTAGGTCCTGCATCGCCTGCAGCTCGGCTGGCGAATAATTGATCAGGTTCGGCTTCACGTTGGTCAACCAGTTGGCCAGGCTGGCCTGGTAGATTTTCTGACCGTCCGCATTGGCCTTGAGCATCAAAGTGTCGGTGGAGACACCGGCAATTCCAGAGACTTGACTGACAGCGGTGGACTCAAAGCCCACTCCTCGAAGAGAAAGTGCCGCGTTGGTTACCTTCTCGCGCGTCGTAGAAAGATCGGATGCCGAGGTCGACCAGAGGATGCCGCCCAGGTCGGTGAACGGAGCACCGTCCTGGTTGAGGCTGGGATTGTTGCGATAAAAACCGACGACGCCGATTTGATGCAGGAGGCTCACTACGCAACCATTGATCCGCCCTACGAGGTCGGCTGCCGCAGACTTTTCCGCGTTCCAGTTATGCCAGAGCACGCTGAGCGATTCGCCGATCACTTGTTCGTCAGTCTCAGCTACACCAGCTGCACGAGCGTCAGCAAGCAACTTCTGATGGTAGAAGGCCATCTCAGGGCTGCCGGCACCCCAGCCGTTCGCGATCAAGTGATGGCTGCCGATGTGGGTGATCTGAAACCAATCGGCCGTGTAGGTGTTGTTAGTCACCGTGAAACGCGCGTAATAGTATGCGCCCGGGACAGGGTTTGTGCTCTTCTTGAGAAGCGAACCTTCCAGACGCAGCTCGGCGTAGTTGCTGCCATCAAAGGTCAAGGTCAGCCGCTTGCCAGCGATGTCTTGCGAGTAGAACTCGAGGTCGAAATCATAGGCACCGCCTCCGATATCAATGTACCGGAATCGCAGCTTCGACTTGTAGCTATTCGGAAGGCTGGCATAAGCATACTCCACTGGCGTGGAGCCGGGCTTCTGGTAAGAAAGCGACGTGTTGCGGAATGTCCCAGAGACTACAATGATCGATCGACCGCCGATTAGGTCGGTGAGCGTGGCGTCAGGGTTGTTCGTCGCAATCCATGTCCTGAGATTGGCAGACATTGTCTCCAGCTGTGTGGTCATGCCGCCGAAGTTGACGTTCTTCATGTAGTCGGCCGTCTGTGTTGCACCGCTCAAGCAGGCAGCATCGAAGTTAGTCGCGTTGTAGCCAATAGCCGCGACGAGATCGATACCTGCGGTAGTGGAATAGGCTTTGTAAGCTGGATCGAATGCGTACCAAGTGCCACCGATATTGACCTTTACCCAGGCGTGCATCACATCAATGAGTGCGGAGGAGCCTGAGCCTGAGACATAGGTGTTCGCGATGAAACCATTTGTGAGCAAGCGACCCGCGGACTGGTAGTTGTTCGGGTCGGTCCCGAGCCAGTCGGCTGCTTGAGACGCGGTGATGCGAATCTGACCGATGACGATCTTGCTGTCATACCCAGCCTCCGTGAGCAGCGCGATCATAAGCGCCGCTTGGTCAATCGCTCCGCCCTTTCCTTCAACCATGCACGAGAAGGCGCCCTTCTGGCTGCCCCAGACAGGCTGAAACTGGATGTTGTTTCGCACATGCAAGAAGATCTTGTCCGGATCGTTCTCGAGCCCATTAGCCAGCTCTTTGATGGAGTAGACTGGGCCAGCCGGAGGAGCGAAGAAGGCCAGTTGCATTTCACCAGAATTGGCCTGAGCCAGCTCTTGAGACTTGATGTACTGGTCTGGTGTGACCGGGTTGAGATGCCCCTCAAATACGACGTTTCCGGGGGCCGGGATCGGAGCGTTCGGCAGTTGGATGCGCTTTAACATGGTTTTTTCCTTGCTTATTTGTCATGTGGAAACGCGCGCCGACGAACTGTCAGCGCGCATGTAAGCCAGATTGGAATGAACCTATTTCACTCAGCTGGCAGCAATCGAGGTCCGGTTGCCCATAGTGTCGAAGTTCAAGGACTGAGCCTGACCGTTAATCCACGAAGTTTTGACTAGCCTTCCGAGCTTGTCGTACTCATATCCGGTAGACGGATCAGAGACGAAGAACGGTGTTGCTTGCGCGACAAATGTGAGCACACTAGTAGCCTGCAAGGCGCCACGAGCTGTTGGCTCCGACTTAGAGCCGGGCGCGACAACGTATGTATTAGAGAGCGCGCTTTGAGCTAGCGTGATAGGACCGCTGACAGTAGCAGAAACTGTCGTAGATCCCCATGCTTCGAAGAATACCTCTACCACGCAGCTTTCCGTAGGTGTGAAGATCAGATTATGTGCCGTCCACGAAGTTGCAGTGACGTTGGCGATCACGTCACTGCCGACCGAGCCGACGCCCGCATAGCGACCGCCGATGACGCGATAACGGGCTGTCACTCCTGCGGCACTGAGCTTGGCGTAAAATGTGATGGTAGTCTGCACATTTGCCGCGCAGGGCACGCGACTTACAAGAAGCCTGAGGGGCGAGGAGGCAAAGGCATTCGCATTGGGCTGGAATTTCCAACCAAGCCCAGAACCGTTGTAGCTTTCGGCACCATCTGTGGTGATC
Source organism: Candidatus Obscuribacterales bacterium (assembly GCA_019746975.1). Taxonomy (GTDB): domain Bacteria; phylum Cyanobacteriota; class Vampirovibrionia; order Obscuribacterales; family Obscuribacteraceae; genus JADYXR01. Next base: position 43,817 of record JAIERK010000023.1, on the reverse strand, counting down.
AGCCCGTAGTCCGAGTAGATGTTGTTTTTCGACGGATCACCCAAGTGACGCTTTGAGACTAGCGATCTGCCCGCAGTCCGACCAGAGGAGGGATTGCCTAATGAGAACAGTGCTGCGGCTGGGCTCACACCTGAATATGGCTGCCAGTTCTGAATCAAGGCTGGTTCTGCCGCCGAAGACGTCACCTGTGTAACCGAGGAGCCACCGGGAGTGTTTGTATTGAGACCGTTAATCTCATTTGACCGGGGCTCTCAGGGAATATCTGGCTGACAGGCTTGATATAGATCCCAATAGAGAATTCTTTCTTCTAGAGGAATTGTCGCACGATCTGCCTGGTGCAGTACGCCTTTTGCCGTCCGAGACGGAGTTTGATGCTCCAAGCCGTTCTCAGAGTGCAAAAGAAATTGATGAACACGATTCAGCATTGCACTTTTCCTTAGCAGGGGTACAACTTAAGTTCTCTGCGTTAATGAATGCGGCTGGTGGACTGACAATTCCGACTCATGGAGTGGGTGGATCTTACATTGTCAAACTACCGTCTACGCTCAGCCGCTCATGCCTGGAGACGCATCTGGGCTGAAGTCATCAGGACTGAAATCAACCTCGGATACACTTGGCTGAAAACTCCTGAAATCATCAAACTCTTTACAGCTCACTGTTTGATCCCAGAGCTGATGATTGTTTTGCTCGTAACACTTCCACTGCATATAGAAGAACTGCTCTAGCCCATTGGCGTAAAACATTCTACTGTCCGTATCGCGGCGCCATCGAAAGATCTTGCTCTTGTCCGGTCTGTCACCCAGAATTGGATAGGCAAAAAGGTTATCGGCTTCATCGCTGCCGAAGAAGAGAAGACTTTCAAACGGCAGATATATCCCTTCGTACTCTTGATTGAGCCACATGTCGACATTGCAATTGATAATCTGTTCCACAGGAAAGATCAGGAATTCGCCATCAGGTCCAATAATTCCGTCCGACTCTCGCAGTAATTGCAGAAGAGGCAGAGGCAAAGTCACGCTGAGCTCAGACTCACATCTTTCGATAACACTGGCGACAGCAGGTTCTCGCAATTTGCATTCGCGCCAGTTCTTTTGAAAAAAGGAGCTCCACACCCTGGACACTCTCCGTTGAAGGCAGACGAAAAAAGTTTACATGGCATTTGGCCGAGCTGCCACTTTATGCGTCAAAACAGCATCATAATCTAGTCTGTTGAGGTAACTTGATGACAAGAGAGAGTCGGATCAAACTGAGCAAACACCTGAGCCTGGTGCTTCGGCATCGACCAGACCTGGCGGACGTATTTCCTGACAATGCGGGTTGGGTCGACGTCGAAAGTCTCCTCGCGGGATTGGCACGCACAGGCACACATCTCGACCGCGACGAGCTAGAGCTCATCGTGACAGAAAGCGACAAGCAGCGATTCAAGTTAAACGAGGACAAGAGCAAGATTCGCGCCAATCAAGGACATTCCTACCAGATCGATCTCGGATATGCGCCGCAAAAGCCGCCGGAACTTCTGTTCCACGGGACTGCCAGCAAGTATCTGCGCTCGATAAGAGCCGAAGGTTTAATCAAACGATTGAGACATCATGTCCACCTCGCAAGCAATCTCGAGACTGCGGCAAAGGTCGGGAAAAGGCATGGCGAACTGGTCCTACTAACGATCCGATCTGGGCAGATGTTTGACAAGGGATACGAATTTTTTCTGAGCGACAATGGAGTCTGGCTTACAGAGAGCGTTCCTGCGGAATTCATCCAGTTTCCCTCAAATGCTTTGGACGATTGATGCTCCCTCTCAGCACCACAGCAGACCGAAGTTTTCTCAATCGCGCTCTGGCATGCATGAGCTTCGCGACACAAATGGAAACCGCTCGAGTGCCAAGGGGGACATTCGATGGGTGAAACGGCAGGTGCGAAAGCGATTTCAACATCCGCAATCCGGAAAACCCCCGGCATCGCGCATGCCCGGACATCTTCACTTACTGGCTACGCAGAAAGACGGAAGAGCGCGCTGCGGCATATTCGATCCCGCTTTACAAGCAAGTTGCCAAGTTGTCGTACAGCTCTGCTAGCTCCAGATTTTCGCTCTGAGTCGGAATTCATTTAGATACCGGGAAATTGCGCAATCACCCTAGATAATGTGGGGAGCCCCTGGTCTTTCTCTAATGTACGAGAACTCACCCCTCAAAGCCTTACTATAGAAAAATTTGCCGGTAGTTTTCACAGCACATCGTGCTGTGAGGGGTGTGACAAAGGCGTAGACCAGGAGCCAACTCAAACACTAGGTAAGGTATCCCATGTTCGAATTCCTCTTCGGCAAGAAGAAATCCGCCTCAGTAGCGACGCCCGCGGGCGCCGCCACCGCCACCGCCACGGTGGGTAACGAAACGAGCGCTACCGCAGTCTCCGTCCTCGAACCCGAACTGCCTGAGCTCGAGAAGGTCCGCAATAACTTCACCAAGCCCCACCTTCCCCGCGATGAAGCGGTGATCAAGGGCGAGATCGACGTGCTGCTCGGCCAACGCTCTGACACTGTCAGCGCGAAGGACGATGCCGTGGGCAAGGTCAAGGCCGAGATCGACGAGACGAAACGTCTTGCCGACAAGGCGATGGTCGACCTACTCCCGGTCGAAGCAGAACTCAAGGCGTCTATCGTCGCCAAGCGCGACGCCGACATCAAGAAGCAGCAGGCGCGGATCCAGCAACTCGAGCGGGACTGCGCGGCGGCGTGTCAGACCCTCGACGCCCAGATCGCCCTGCTCAACATCGACAACAACGTCCGTCCCATCGACGCCCAGTTCCCGCGGATTGACATGTCGTTCCTGGAGCAGAAGCGCACCATCCCGGGCAAGTCCTTCCAAATGCCCAAGTTCGCGATGTTCTCGATCGACAACCCGAAGTGCGCTCTCTCGGCGAGGTCGACCTACGGGCATGAAACACCTGCGTCCACGAGTACGCCCGCCATCTTCGCTAAGCTCGCGGATCTGAGCGTGCTGTGTCAGTACGCGCTAGACCAGCGTTACCGCTACGGCTACCACTCGCTTGAGGTCAAGGCTGAAGCGACCTTCAAGGGCGCCATCCCGGCCACCGTTCGGGCGGTGCTCGTCGACGCCAAGAAGACCTTCCAACAGGTCTATCTCGTCAACGAGCCGGAGTGGACGGTCGACGAGGTGGCGATCCCCTTCGTCCCACCAGTCGATCCGCTCGTGATTGGCTTCCGCGACGGCATCTTCTGGCTGATCGCCAGCTTCGACACCACCCCCGCCGAGGAGTACATCCGACGCGAATTCACCCAGGGCGAATTGAAGGACGTCCGGGGCTAATCGCAATGGTAAGCAACGCTTGGTTGGCTCAGTAAAAACTCAAGAACGAGCGTAAATACGCTCGCTACTGCGGGATCCCTAACGGTTGCCTGTGCAACCGAAAAACACTCCCCCGTTTTCAGATTTGTCGCTAGCGACAAATCTTAGATTTCGCGGAAAGCCTGTCACCAATGGTGACTTCAGGCTTTCCGTTCTTGAATCCATAATTACTATTCTATTTAGTATTTTACAAACAACAAGCGAATCTGCTTAAGAGAATGGAGAGAACCGGCTAATATAGCCAATCTTCAGAATTGAGCGAAGGGCTGTTCACCGCTTCGCTCATCTCAAAACTGTGTGTTAATCATGCGCTCAGTATTTCGAGCGAGTCGACATTCAGACCGGTGTGTTTCGCAATCTGCTGCCGTCGTGTTGCGAGCGCCACCGTACTGCGCCACTTTCCGGGCGGCGGGTACGACGGCACTCTCAGGCACGCCACGGTCTCACAGAAAGATTCCTCGACCCAGGACTCCAGGTACTGTAGTGCTACCAACTTACGCTGCACCTCGGTCCTGGTGAGGTCGACAGTCGAAACATACCGCAAGTAATCGACAAACAGACTATGGCAGTATTCGGTGACGTCCACGTCCAGAGCCGACATGCTCTTCCTGAGCGACTCCGTGTACGCTTGCCTGCTCGCACGGGTGAGATGCGTTCGCCAGTAGAGGTGGCACAGCTCATGCGTAAAGTGCGGCAGCAAAAGCCCCTGCATCGAGCGTCTGCCAAACTCGACGTGAGGAGAGACGAAGCGTTTCACCGCGTGAAACCAGTCCGCATAAATCGTCGAACTATTGTTCGACAGGGTCCACTGGCTCCCGCTGATGCTAACTGTGAGCTCGTGTTCCTTCGCGAGCCCGGACAACTGCTGCGGCACGTTCAGGAACGCCGTCACGATGCTCTGAGCGTCGTCGCGTCGGATGAACGGGTCGAGAAAGATACCGCAGTCATACCGCTGATACTGACCTAAAAAGCAACGGTACTTGTTTTTGGCACCTGCTGCCCATGGTCGATCATTCAGCGTCAGGGTCTTGATCACGATCAACCTCCTGCTCGTCTCAACAACACAACATTGGGGTTGCTAGCAAAGACGTACTAAAGCCACTGAGCACCCTTGTCGCAAGTCAGCAACAAGTTCTATTTTGATTAGACTGGTGATCAGGCTAGTAAACGGGTTGGAATAGAAACAAGATGGACGACGGGTTGTCAGTTACTGTGACTGTTTCCAAGTCCCTCTGTAAACCGAGTGAGAAGTTTCGTGTTTAATACAATGCAACGAAATTTGTTGCCCTAACTGCGTTTCCGCCAGTTCCCCCCCAAAAAAATAGCTCTCCACGGGCAGTACCATTAGACAAAGTTTAACTAGCATTTAGCCGCTAACTTTGCGGATTGGCAAGACCGCCAAAATCAGGAGCGTTGAACCTGCGATGATATACATGTTTGTTTTCCTCATTGAGCCTATGACGTGACCGCTCCACATCTAATCGACATGTTCAATGATGCAGCGCAGCTAGCACGCGAGGGTTCGCACGAAAAGGCTTTGCAGGCATGGGATCGAATACTGACTCATCCAGAAATTCAACCAGGCTCGACACCAGATACGGTGAGTGGTGATTTTCTCGGTCAGTCGAATTTGCGAAAAGCCTGGAGCCTGATGGATCTCGGACGATTTATCGAGGCAAAGGAGATTTTCGATTCCGATTTACTCAAGGGTTCTCTTGATCAGTTTGAGCTAAAAGTGCTGTTTGATTACTTCTTTAGCTTCGCCAATACGCTCGGTGAAATCGGCGACATCATCAGCATGGACGATAAATTCTCACGTGCGCTCAACATCGCCGCCGATGAGGGCGATGCACATAATGCGCAACTGTGCTGGCTGAATCTCATGCACTATGCAGAGCTCAAATGCGCTTGGGAGTACCTCGAACGCGAGAGTAGAGCATGCATTCAGTTCGCCGATAACAGCGACCTTCCGCGGCTTGCACTAGCAGCCGGCCTCAAGCGCGCAACAGCGCAATTGCATCTCGGTCAACCGGAAAAGGCTACGCGACAGACCGAAAGGATTTTGGCTTTTGCTCGCGAGCTAGGCGAAGTGGAAGCTATTTCAGCAGCAGAGCAATTGCTCAAACAATTGGAACAGCTCGGCAACTGAGCAACCGTCCGACTGGCTGGCTCAAAGAGGCGCGCTCCTTCCCGTCATTGATTCGCGTTGCTTGACCAACTTCGTAAGTTAGGCCAGTCGCCTTCCTGCAGAGACAGAGCCAATTAGACCTAAATACTCTGCATATTCAACGCGACAGACGCATCGGCAGCGCAATATCCCAAGTGCTAGGCATGCCTAGAGCTCTCTGCTTCACACGAAATCAAGATGAAGCAAGTGTTATCGGAAGAGGCTTCAAATTCAGTGAAACTGAATGAGGCCATTTCATACGGTAAAGAGCCAACTAGTTTTCTCTTAAACACACACACACCAGACACATCCGCCTCTCGAGTCAAACCTCTTCAGTTTTTCAGCACAGCGAGTGCTGTGTTGTGTCGCAGTGAGCCTGGATTGGTTCATTCCAGGGCCACACTCGGCAGTTGGCTCTTGCGGCGAATCTCAGACTAAAGTCTGACTCGCTGCGACATCGTCGGAATCGTCGAAATGCCCTGAATACAGACCACAGGCGCACTCGACTGTCAGTTGTGTCAACGAATCTCAGGCAAAACACCTGGGCTTCGCTGTTCTTCACCGTATCGTCGGACCTAGACATTCAGGAGGCTTCCATGCCGCTGGATCCACGCACTTCGGGTGGCACCCGAGTACAAGTGCAAAAGCAACACGTTTCCCAACGCAAAGAAGTCACAATCAAGCGCAGCGACCTCGACTGGGCCGCCAGCAAAGGGCTGATCCAGGGAGATCAGGTCGGTCGGCTCTGGCAGGCGCTGCTGGACCGGACCAGCACCAACTCCGGATTCGACCTCGCGCACCTGGCGTATTACGTCGGTGCCTCGCTGGTCCTGCTCGCCCTCGGCTGGTTCACGGTGCTCATCACGGCACAGTTTGAGGCACCAGCACTGGTGGCGACATCGCTCACGTACATCGCGGGCTTCACGGCGCTGGGCTACCATCTTTACTTCCGCCGCGATCTCCGCGTACCCGGCGGACTGATGTACACACTCGCAGTGTCCGTGACACCACTTCTGGTGTATGGACTGCTGTCGCTGGCCAACGGACCCGCGCGACTGACGAGTTCCAGCGAGTTCATCCTCGAATTCGCCACATGCTGTGCGGCGCTTATCGCGCTCAACTTCGTCCGGTTCCCCTTCCTGACGATGCCGCTGTTCGCCTCCCTCTGGTTCATGAGCATGACCGCAGCAGGGCTGGTTCGTAGCGGTCCCTTCATGGGCAACGAACAGATCGTCGTATCGATGATCTTCGGCGGACTGATCTCGCTCGTGGCGCTGATCATCGACCGCCGCACCAACGAGGACTTCGCATTCTGGGGCTACCTCTTCGGAGTGTCGTCCTTCTGGGTCGCTTACAGCTTCCTCGACAAGGGCCAGGGCGGTCTGTTCATCTACTTCCTGGTCAACATCGTGCTCATGCTCACGTCGGTGCTGCTGCAACGCCGCATCTTCCTCGTGACGGGCGGGCTGGGTGCCACAGGGTACCTGATCTACCTCTCGTACGACATCTTCAAGGACTCGTTCGCCTTCCCGATCGCGCTCACGGTCATCGGCGTCAGCGTGATCCTGATGGGGATCCTGTACCACAACAACAAGGCGAAGGTGGACGGCTTCATCCTGAACCTGCTGCCCTCGGCTCTGACACGGTCGCTACCGCACAACCGTCGGTCGTAACCAACGCACCATCCTGGTGTCAGACGCAGCGAGCTCATGTGCGCTCAAGATACCGAGACTGACCGCGCTCGACAATCGCCGATTCCATTCGGCACGCTTCCAGTGAGTTCGGCATGCTGACTCGCTCACACCGGACCGCAACCGCCCGCAAAGTTGATCCACAACAAGACTTTGACGGCACAACTCTGTCCCCAAGGCGCTAACCGCAAGGCCTTTCTTCGAGACCTCATAGAAGAACGGCGCTGTCAGCCACTGACACGAAGCTTCGGTTCTGCCTTCTCGGAAAGCCCAACTCGCCCAACAGGGCTGATTTTTGGGCTTTCCGTCCTGCGCCCAATCATACTATTACACCTAGTAGTCGTCTTTTTTCCGTTGTAAATGGTCACTGATGGACGTGGCGACTCGCCCTCTGGAGCCGTTTTGCAGAACATGTTGCGCCGCCTGTTCTGCCGCTAGTCCTCAGCGAAGCAGCCTCAAAACGTCCGCAAGTGAACGTCCACTTTTCCGTATCGGGTCAGTGCCGGACATGTGTACATAAGCTGCTGTAATATCGCCGCCAAGCCGCCTCGCCGCACCATGCTCCTCACAGAGCACAGACATGAACCTCCCAGTAAAGTACTTTTCCGCGGCTTGGACACTTTTGTCACAAGCGGCCCCTAATCTAGTCGCAGCAGGATCTACCCACTGGGAGATGTTTTTATGGGAAGTAGTGATCGGATTTCCGACGGCTCCAACAGAGACGCCGAGCAGTTTAACGTCGCCCGGTATCTTCATTTGGACTCAGATTGGAGCGAGCCATTCAAGAAATCATCAAATCAGCAGACTGCGGACAAACATCTCTGTTCTGTCGTGTTCACAGACAGCAAAAGAAGCGAAGCCAACGAAAAAGCAGAGGACAGCCCTGAGCCGGAAGAGAGCAAAGGTCGCCCAACGGGAGATGAAAAACCGCCGGAGAAACTAGGCAACAACGACTTGCCGCAAAAGACAGCGAGCGACAAAGCAGAAACAACGACGAACACTGACGCAAAGATAAAGGCAGCGCAGGAGCGCCTGAAGCACGTGGATGAGGCGTTTGATGATGTTCTTCAAAACATGGAGAAACAGATCGAAACGGAATCGCGAGCAATGAGCGAGTCCCGTAACAGTCTTCTCGGTCTGCAAAAAGAATCTCTCAATACGCGCATCGCGACTGCTGACGCCTTGTATCGGAAAGAGACCAATAAAGATCCGAAGCTTCAAGAGGGTTTAACAAAACAAATTGCCGACCTTGAAAAACAAGACGCTGAGAACCTGAACAAAGAGCGCAAACTAACTTCGCTGGTACCCTCCTTTGAAGAATCGCGCTGCTCACGCGCCGCTCTCCTTCTGACTAACGGGAAGGATAAGTACGTAAAACAAGGCGAAGAAGAGCTTTGCCGACTCATCAAAGAACATCCAGAACTTGCCCTCCATGAGGGATTTCGCAAACTGATCCGAGAAAGCTACGTTGAGATGGCAGCCAATCGAAAACTTCGAGGTCTGCCGGAATGGACGACCGGCCTCAAAGTCAGCGACTTCTTTCCAGCGGAAGGCAAGAAAACCAGCGATGTCGACCCGGCAACACTTTCGCAGCAAGCCACTCAATCATTTTTCGAATCGGGCATAGAAAAGGCGACCCCAACTTTCGAACTCGCATTGAAAGCCCAGAAAGAGCAAAAAGTCGAATTGGATCGCAGAACTCTGGATCTGTTTATCACCGCATTGAAACTCGAATCCAAGATCGCCAATGCAAGCGATGATGCGCTTAAGCCTCTGCTGAAACAACGAGTCGACAACGATGACAAACTCAAAGAAGCCGATCAATCGAGTGCAGACGCATCTGCCCTCGAGTCCGGAATTCGAGTCAACTACGCCTTTGCTCGCATAGCCAGCGGCAAACCAGAATTGTACAAAGAAGCGGTGGCTGACCTTGGTCGCTCAATGCGAGACGATCCAACCATCTCGCTGGACGACGATTTCCAAAAGAACTCTGTGAATGCTTTCGTCGCGCACCTGCGCAACCGACCACCTGCCACTACCGATGGTGATGTCAAAATAGCCCCTCCTAACTACCAGGGACTCAACCTCGTCGATGCATCTAAAACCGCAGACGAGGACGATGCCGAGGTCAAAAGCTACCTCGTAGATACCCTAACCGGCGCCGCGCTTCCGCTGCTGGCGATAGGACTGGCTATATTGCAGGCCCGTGCCGGCGCCAGGTATCGTCGCGCGGCAGTTGCGGCGGAGGTGCTCGCCGCAATGGCGGAAGTGAAGCCAATAGAAGGCGTCGAGAGCACCACAAGAGTACAACGGCCAGAACGAGCAGGAGTGTCACGAGAAGCAGCAATCATTGGCACAGCGAGTGACGGACGTGTAGTAATCAAAAGAGATGCCGCAAAAACTCAACCGACAGAAGGACAGCCTCAACAGACGGCAGAAACCCCTTTCAAGGAATGTACACCAGGTAAGGATTTCAGACCGGAAAAACTGCAATTCAATAAATTTACGCCAATTGACGTGGACGGGAAGCGCTACTACGCAGATGAAGATGGAACTGTTTACAAACGCCAGCGCACCGGACTCAGGGAGTCAAAACTCGTTGAAGATGCGGAATCCAGACATATAGAGCTGGTCCCTAAAGCAGAGGTCAAATCAGCTATTCCGGACATCAAGGTCGTTCCGGACGCCATAGAGATGACGGCGGAACACCCTCAAAAGAGCCTGCCTGTCAGTTGGCAGAAGGAGTTCGCCTTCCTCAGCGAGTTCAAACGGGCCCTGAGCAGCTCGGATGTGCCTGCAGCCCGACGCGTGGAGGGCATAAAACGAGCCATGCGCGAGTACAGTGATACTACTCCTGATGAACAAGCACGCTACATCGCGGAGCTGACCAGACAGTTGAAAACCGTCGGAGTTAAAGTCGAATTATCGCGCGGAGCAACTAGTCAAGAGCCCGCCAAGCTTGTTCTCAGCGTGGAGGGCTCCTACGAGTCTCTCGTGGTCGCGACTGATGGTTCCTCAGTAGAACTGGAGAAGGCCAACCCACGCAGACAAACCAAGAAAGTCGAAGTGGACCAGGTAAAGGTTGCTGATGCGCTATCTCGCATGGATCGAGCCGTGAACAGATCGTTGAAAACCAACGAGACACGCGAGAGCGTGATGAAACAAGATCCGGAGCTGGCTAAAGATGCCTCAGCCAAGGAGGTCAAAAGAAGTTTCGTCGAAGGTCTGCCCATAAGCTGGAGAGAAGCGCGAGAACACGTAATCGCAATAGACAATGCGCTCCGCCAACCCCAAGGCAAGCAGGCGGCCGCTTTAGATGCAGCATTGTCAAAATTTCAGGGAGCGTCGAAAGAAGTTACCGATCGCGTCTCTCACGAGGTTAATACGAGAAAAGCCACTGCCACTGATACCACTGCGGGGCGCGACGCACCTCACCTCCTCAAGGCTAGAAGTTTGCCATTGACAGAGTTCGACAGAAAAGTGCTTAAGCTTTTCGAAAGTGGTACCGAGGCAGGTCAGAAAGAAGCGATCGATCTGATGATGGCCGATGCAAAAGCTCGAGCCAAACGCATGGGGCTTCCAGAGAAGCTGATTACACCTGAGTTTATGCAAATAAAATACACGCCGGAAAGCACAGGAGGCACTTGTTTCACCTGCGTATACAAGACTTCCATTTATGTCGGTCCGGATTGCAGTCCTAGTTCTATCATTGAGCACGAGCTTTCTCATGCTGCAAAATCTCTGAAGCGCGCCGCGCTCCGAATGGCCGATCAGAAAGCGTTTGACAGAGCAGTCCTGGAACAAGTAATGCAGCACGTTGGCGAAGGCGAGCCCATACTATCACCGCAGGAGAAGGCCGCTCAGAAGAAAGCGTGGCGCGAGTATTTTGAATCCGTGATCGAAAATCCATCGAGGAAATCCGGCTCGCCAATAGCGCAGCTCGGGACTGCAGGCCGCAGATTCATGGAATTATCCCAGCATGGGAACAGGGCGTACGATCTCTTCTTCGGAATACGAGACGAAGCGATCATCGATGACACCGTATTGAAAACTCGCGAAGGAGTGGCCGATTATCTAAACAAGGAAGTTGAAAGACTAAAAGCTCAGAAGCAAAATGACGGACTCGCAAGTAATCCGGAAATGGTGAAAGCGACTAAGGGTCTCGCGGAATCATACCAGGGCAAATTAGATGAAACCACCTATGTCACTCTTTCAGTTGAAGAGCGCAGTGCTCGGCGAGCCCAACTCACTGGAAATCTGCGCGATCGACTAAAGGATCAGGCAAATGGCGCTGTCGGTGATTTAACTCCAGAACAGAAAGAAAGAGCCAGAGCCGACGTCACTGAGAACCAGGCCACTCTTAAAGAACTAAGAATGGAAACCGAGATGCAGTTCGCCCTGGACGCATTTGCCAGGAGCCAGAATCAATCGCTTGGCGTTGCCGCTCGCAACGCTCAAATGGCAAAAGCCAAATATCACGCCGATCGAGCGGTATCCAACATGCATCCAACTGCTGAAGTAGATTCTCAACACAATCAAGATTTACTGAAGATGTATACAGAACTGGAAAAGCGGCAACTGGTCACAGAAGTCTGGGACATGCCGCCAGTCCTGCGGGACTTGCGACTAAAGCAAGGGCAGATATCAACTGCACCACCGTCCGCGGTACCAGACGGAGGAGAACGCCCGCCCTTGAAAGCACCCAGTCCGGACAAGCCTGGAGAAGCCAAAGGCGATCTTCCCACGATGCGAGAGTTGTACGATAATCGAAGGCGTGGAGAACTCGCGCTGACCATGCCGCTCGAGCAGCTACAGAGACTGCCCGCCGAAGCGCGCGCCCTGATAATTCGCTCGATGACCCCAGAACAAGCTCGAAAGCTGCCTGAGGGACATCTGGAGCAATTGACGAAAGATTTCGGATTCGAACATTACCGAGAAGTTCTCAACGCCGACCACGGACTTCAGATCGTCCCGAAAGAGATGCACGCTCAGATGCTGCGCGAAGCGACACCGGAACAGATTAAAAGTCTTAACTTCGAGCGACGTCACACGCTTCTGAAGGATGTGCTGTCAGCTGAAACAATTGCCTCGATGAATACCTCGGCACGGATGGAGCTGCTCAGGCTGTCCAGTTACGATCAACTCAAGCTCGTCGGTGAGAAAAAACTGTTGGCATTAACAGAGGGATTCACTCCTGCACAGTCACGAGAATTGCTCTCCAGGATGAAACCACAGGCGGTGAATGCAATTCCGCACGAGCGTCGAGTTGAAATAATACGGCAGATTGGACGGGAAGGTATAGATCAACTGACCAATTCAAAATGGAAAGAACTTCTGGGCGAAGACCCCTCACCCAGCAAAGCCAAGCAAATCTTCGACGCCATAGGAGCCGAAAATGTGCGCGCCCTCAAAGGTGAGAGATCTAGAGCGCTGATCGAAAGGATGAATGAGAGCGATGTGCCTGTCGACATGCGTTTTTCAACCAATCCATCACTAGATCGACCACCTACTGCAAAGGTCGCACCGGCCCCGCCTAAAGCCAAAGGCGTCCAAACTGACAGAGTCGTAGTTGACTACACTGGTGCGAGCGCCGAAACCCTCGTCAGTAATTCGTTGGCACTATCGACACTGTTTGCAGAGTTCCAAAAACATGCTGGCAAAGGAGACCTGATCACTCAGATGGAACGATTTAGAATTTGCAGCAAAGACGCCTTGAAGCAGGACTTCGGCAAGACAGAGCAAAGCAAAACCGCCTGCTTAGACAGCTTGGTCAATGATTTCGTTGGGCAATTGAGCGATCCGCGCTTCTCAGCAAAGGAGATGCCGCTACTCAGAAGCGCATCCGTAAAAGCCAGCAAAATGGAAGGAGCCGGTAAAGTCGTCTATAAAGTTAATAACGCCATCATAGAGCCACTATTCGCAACGAGTTCGGGAGAGGTCTTTTACCGGACACCCGATGGTCGCGTCAGGTCCACAGTGGCATCCGACGTAAAAGTTGAGTTGCACATCTCTGAAGCATCACTCGCCGCAATCGACACTTCGACGCCGGAAGGCAGACTCAGAGCCAATGAGGTAGTATCGACTCTGTTTCACCAACTGCACCAGGTTAGCCAGCTAACTGGACGCGAAGATCGAGCTAGAGCATTCAACGTAGATCTCCGCTCTACAGAAGGCACCACACAACAACGATTCTTGGAAGCGGAAAAAGCTGTAGTGGATCTGTCAGCAAACTATTTGCAGTACAGAATGAACAACCATAGCCTTAACGGAAGCGAGGTTGTGCACGCCACTCCTTTCAGCTTAGACGTAGTCGAAGAAGTTGCGAAGTTAACAGGCGAGCGCATTGTCACGTCAATGGGACCGGACGGCAGAATTAAGATCTTCGTCTTGAGGGGTGGACAATCGATCACAGAAATTGACGCTGCAAGGTCGGAAGAATTGGTCAAACGTAGTTTCGAAAACTGGCTGAAGATATGCGACAAAAACATCGAAGAAGCTCGCAAAGCGAAGAACGAGGAGCTCGTGAAGAGGCTCCAGGAGAGAAGAGACCGCATCGTAGCCGATCAGCACAGATACAACACCGAGCCCGAATTCAGAAAAACAGTCAACCACCAACTTGGCAAAGCAAACGGCGGCTCCGGCAATATGGAAAGGTTAACGGGCAAAGTCGGAACAGTAGTTACAGTGCTGTTCCTCACAACCGTTGCAATCGACCAACTGTCTAAAATGAACTCAGAGCCGGAGCTAGACTTCAAAGTCGAGATCAAAGGCAAATAGCTCGGTGGGCTCGATTACCAGGATAAATTGCTCGTCATTGTCTTGCAAGGCCGCTGAGCAGTTTACGTGGAAAACGGACGAGTTCGACAGTGCGACGCCGCCATACAGAAGTTCTCACTCATGTTTACTTCCCCCTGACTTTGCCAGAAACATGTTACGGTGAGGCGGCTTGTCAACACGGTTGCAGCTGATGTACACACGTCCACCGCTGACCATTAAACTTACGGTGCCAACATTGCTACAGACCGCAATACACTAAAAGGAAGGAAATTGCGGCGCTTGGAGCAATGTCCAGGCGCCGGGCGATCTATCTGTTATTCAGTCGCAATACATGAGCTCAAAGGCTCATCGCGCAAGGATCAGGACAGGGAGCGCCGTGGCGATCTCAGATTGAGGCAATCCTCGCCATTTATCGACTCATCGCGTCTTGTTGAGCCCGAATTGTTTTTAGAATATCTTGGCACTTCTCTTCGATGTTCAATTGCGCTTCACTGTTGCGGTCACGGCTTGAATCTCCGGTGGCCCTGTAAGCACCGCGGGTGGAAAACGTCCTCGGTCGCTGGGTCCGCTGCTTACTTTCCGGCTGCTGGTCTGTCCCGAGATTCCCCTTACCAGTGTCCTTCTCCTCAGCGTCCTTTTTCTCAGCTCCCAACTCCAAGAGATCCTTCACAGCAACCATTCGTCCCTGTGGAGAACCGTTGCGTAACTCGGCAGGCAGCAGTTTAGTCACATCTGTTTTGTAGGCATCCAGCAGCTCGAGCGGAGGATGTTCGACAAGGTTCGGAGTCTCAATTACAGCTTTCGGACGAGGGCTCCACTTCAACAATCCTGGCACAGGTTCCTTGAGTTTAAGACAATCAGCGAGAACTTGATTAAGTTTGTCGCTTCTCGCCTTGTCGTAGAGCAATTTCTCCGTACCATAGCTCGGTATTTGCCCACGATTGTATGAGCGCACGGGTAGACGGAATGGATCGACAGGCTCCATACCGGCATAGTCGTAGTCTGTCACATTGTTGATCCAGGACTTGCCACCAACCAATCCAGCCGATTTTTGCACAATCCAGTTGCGCAATAAGGTAGCCAACTCGATCTCGTCAATGTACTGCTGTCCAGCGATATCAGGACGATAGAACATCAACTCTCGGCAGAACTCCGCCATCACTTCTGGTGGCACCGATTTCGAAAACTTCACAGCATCCTCGTCGGACGTAACACCAAAGTCCCATATCCGCTTAGACGTTGAATCAGTCTTCTTCTCAGCCACTAACTGTTCGCCGAGCCATTGGACTCGCTTGTCGCCAGCCTTAGGTATTACAACAATGTCGTTCCACTGAGAGTCTCGGCGCTGGAATCGCTCAGCCGGTTGTGGCTTCTCCGACTCATGCCTCGGATGACGCAAGCTGGACCCGGACGAATCCTTATCCTTCACCGGATCAAGTTCGAGCTTCAGGATGTCGAGTTTTTCCTTCTTTGGTTGCGACTCGACTTTCGAAAACTTGAGCTTGTCGAAGTCTTCTTTCGTCATGACCTTCCAGCCCAGAGCTTCATCGCCCGAATCTGCATCGCGCCTGTCTGCCCGGCGCTTAGTGGCTTTAGGATCCAAGGACAAGAAATAATCGCCTGTAAAATTCATCAATTCCTGAGTTTGATAACGCGGTACGTGCATC
This sequence comes from Candidatus Obscuribacterales bacterium, assembly GCA_019746975.1. Taxonomy (GTDB): domain Bacteria; phylum Cyanobacteriota; class Vampirovibrionia; order Obscuribacterales; family Obscuribacteraceae; genus JADYXR01. Next base: position 28,153 of record JAIERK010000023.1, on the reverse strand, counting down.
GTGAGGAACTGCGTAGGCTGCTTCGTTGCCGCGGGTCTGGTGTCCTGATCCAACTGCACTTCGAGATATTTCTTGCCTGGAGAGTCAAGTCGGCGCATGGCGAGTATGAGCGATTTCCGCACCTCTGGAGACTGGGAGAACAGGACTGTCAATGCCTCTTTATCAGCATTGGCGTAATAACGGCGAACATCGTCGGCCAATGTCACAGCAGGCGGACCATCGTTAGCGCGCTGACCGCAAGCTTCCCAGGCTCTCGTCCATTGCTTGTGAGCGGCTTTGCTCTGTTCATCGCCACCGGTCCTGATGATTCCAGTGAGAATCGCCTTTGCCTCCGCCTGCGCGACAGGACTACCTCGCCTCATCGCGAGCATCGCAAGTCCCTCGCAGCCAGCTTCAAAGTCGGAAGCAATCTGGCTATTGACCAGCATGTACAAAGACGCCAATGCTACTCGATCGTTATCAGAGTTAGCCAGTCTACGAATGACGAATCGTCTCGGATCGTCGTGCTTACAGATAGCTTGGGATTTGTCGGACTTGATAATTGCTGTGCAGAGGTCGCGATAGTTATTACGCCCAGCGCCACTCCTTTCCAGTTGAGTAAACAGCGCTGCGTCGTCTGCAGCGCTTTGTGTAGAGGGCGAGAAGTCCGACATCCAGCCGACGCCAAAGAATAAATGGTCTACTTTGGCTTCGTATGTGGAATTTGGAGGAAACGTGTACTTGTCCAACGTTACCGCTGGTATCTGATATGGTGACACACCGCGCTTATCGCTTTTGTCGTACGCAGCCCGCCAGCTTCGGTAAATATGCACCTGATCATCATCCGACAATGTGTGAAGCAAGTTATCCAGGCGTCGGCATGCACCGCTACGACCCACACCCGCAGTCAATGTCAATGCCTTCTCGATTAGCATGTCTATCGCGACATACTTCTCCTCGCCACCAGCGGAAGACTTAGCTGTGAGCGCACAGATGTTGATGCGCTCATCATTGACCTCCAACGCGTTTTTCAACGCATCTTTGGCACTGCCGGCATTCATCCATCGAAATAGCGTGCAGCGCGACTTGTCGCCATCGGAATTTTGATTGTCACCCAACAAAACTCGCTTGCCGATTTTGAAATCGGTTCGATAGATGCCTCGCTCATCAAATAGACAATCTACGCTGCCGTCAGCGTAATTTACGGTCAGCTTCGTAAGTTTACCGCTCTCAATTTTGACACTGCGCGTTGCATCCAGATTGGCTTCCACATTGCCCAAAGTGGCTGACAACTCATTGATGATCGAGTGTAAATCGCCGACCTTTCGATCATCGTTGTTGACTGAATCTACAAGTGTAGCATCACTAATCACGACCTTCAGGGCACCCAGCCGATCCTTATCGGTGAACGCCGAATTCTTGTCGTACGCAATTATCTTCGCCGCAAGAGTTCTGATTCGGGGCTCCTTACTCTCGAGCGCCTCGACGAACATCTTCCTGCGCTGATCCCCGTCTTTGATCCGACCAAAGAAGACAGCTGCGTCATTCATTTCTGAAAGGATCTGCTCAACGGGAGCGTCTTTCAAGAAAGTGCCCTTCAGCTCTTCTTGCAAGAACACGGCCTTGGCCTCGGCATAAATCGATGGCTCGATAGCACCAGCCTTGGCTCCGATGATTGCTCGGGCAGCGGCGAACTTTTTCTGACGCTCGGAATCCGACATTGGCTCCGATTTTGCCAGCATTACGTTGAACTCCTTCAATCGCAAATCACCAGGATCGCGAATTACGTCAGAGTCGAACTGACAGCCATCGACAGAGTCTTTGATCGACGCCGACTGAAGCCCTGCGCCATCTTTAGCCAGCTTACAGAGTGCTTCTCCCGCCTTCACGTCACCTCGGAAATAAGACCAGGACTCACCGCTCGCGAGACGAACACTTCTGACATTCGCAGCATCATCTTCGATTATTGCTCCTGTACTTCGACTGATTCTAATCGAGCCCCGAGTAAAGTCTCGACCGGCGAGTTTCTCTACTCCTGGGTGGCGACTATCTTCGTACTTGTCGATGCTACCGACACCATCCATGGTGCACTTCATCCAAGAGCCATCAGGGTATTCGATTTTGCAATGGTCCGGTCCTTCCGTTATCACGGTTTTCGTCCCATTCTTGAAATTCAGAACACGCCTGCCACGGAGATCAATGCTCTCAGTGTAAGGATTTTCGCTCTGCGTCTTTCTAACGGCATCGGCAATGGCAATGCCAAGCTGCCCGTCTCTGGTGGAGGAAAGTTGACGCATCAGACTTTCCACTTCTTGCTGAAGCTCAGGCTTTCCAGCGTTGAACTCTCTGGAGGCAATTAACACCAGCAATTCGATCGCCTCGCATTTTTGCGATACTGGCGCTTTTGATTTCAGGGGATCCAAGGTCTCGAAAGCATTGCTGACAGTCTTATCGGCAAAGACTTTCTTGCTGGATGTTGAGTCGACTATGTTGTTCGAATCCCAATCCTTGACGATAGCAAGCAGGCGCGTAGCATCACTGGCAGTCTCTGGATCTGACTTCTTGTCTTTCTCCAACTCCTGAAGTTTGCCGATTGCATCTTTGTAAAACGCTTGAGATCGAATCAACTTCCTATGATTCTCATCCCTGGTGAGGGCAGGATCAGCAGCCTTGACGAGATGCCAGGCGACGGAGAGCGCGATGGAATTGTTCTCATCTTTGAGCAGAATCTGCAGATGCGGAATGCGAAGGTCCTTTGTCGAAGTAATCGGTTGGCTGCAGCAAGCATCATTGATCGCGCGCCGGGCCGTCACGCTGTCGATTGCTTTTCCGTCGTCCGAAAGGCGCTTGTACTCTAGACGTCGACGCTCTAACGCGGAGAGCTTGTCGTCCGCCTCGCCAGGTTCTTTCGGTACAGGCGCTGCGATAGGAGCATTCTTCTCATCGACTCTCTTTTGAAATAGCTTTCTTCCATCGACCGCGGTCTTTAGCAGATCCGCGCAAGCTTTCTCGCTGCCCGGGCTCTTCGGAGTGCGCTCGTTGAGCGCCCGCTCGAATTCCAGGCCAGCCTGCCTAACCGATTCATGATAGACATACCGGCCACCGACAGAGGCTTGCAACGACTTGACTTTGCTCAGCCCCAGCGCGTACTCGCATTTGTTGAGCAAACCGATAAGGGTAATCTTTCGTTTATCCGATGCGCTAACAACGCCCGGCGTACTGGGCTGCTTGAGCTCGAATTCAAGAGCATCCGTCGCGATGCGACCAATCCACTCCTTCATACTGCCACTCTTGTCTTGCTCAGCCAGCTCGTTGAGCCCTTCTAAGAGCTCTGTTCGAACATTATCCGGAATAATCGAATGAGTATCGCCTCGATACGCTTCACTAAACCCGAAGAAGAAGAGCTCTTTATCTGGAATCTCCTTCGTGAGCAATTCGCGAATCGCCTTGGCGGCTCGCAGATCGTATAGTCCAGCATGGCTGACCATCCACAAGAGCGCTGCTTTCGCGGTTTGACCGGTCTCGCCACCAAGTGCTGCATCAGCCTTCACTTGGTTCCAGGCATCATCAACCCGCTTTGTGTCGTCTTTGTACGCTTTTGCTACTGCGGTATCGTATTCCTTCTGAAATGGGTTTGACCCGAACCAGATTTGAGAGTGCAATGCAAAGTTAGCCCTCGGATTGATGGCAAAGGGGTCCGGCTCGAACACGAACTGCTTGCTCGCAGTAGCAAGATCCTTTCTGAGCTGTTTCTGCGAGTCCTTCAACGAGTCAGGATGAACTTTGGCATTGAGCATGTATTTTTGAAGAGCTGCATCTGCAGGCTGTACTGCGCTATGAAAAGCAACTCTAATCCAGTGGTCGGTTTCTTTCTCGAATATCCTCAATGCACATTCGGGCCGATCGGGACGCAACGTCGAAAGTTCTTCGGTGGCATACTTGCTGCGCAATAGCGGGTCCTTCTCGGAATCTTTGAATTCCTTTGCACACTCCTTGAGGTCGCGATCCTCAAGAAGCTTGGCGGTGTGATATGCGGCGCGGCGCACATCGGTCTCTGGTTCTCCGGTGGCCAGCGCATTATTCTTAGCCGGCGAGTATGGTCGCATCGTATCGTGCAAGACCTTGAAGATCTTTTGCATCTTATCCACAGGCAAGTCTGACATCTGCGCCTTGAGGCTTCCAAGCGCTTTGGCGGCGGCTTCCCGCAAAGACGGGTGTGATGCCGCATAGTTCGCGTCAGATGGATCGATCAGCTTGACGATCTCATCGATGAATTGCTCGTTGACTGCAGGGCTAAACACCTTGGTATCGAGCAGAGCTTTGAGCATCTCCATCAGCTCAATCTTGGCGCTCACACTCTCATCCGCACTGCGCTTCGCCTCATCAGGATGAGTCGATTGCAAAGCCGGATCAATTGCATGATTGCGTTTTAAAACATACAAAAGCTCTCTTTGGATTTGCTTTTGCTGCTCAGGTGTCAAACTATTGATACCACGCGCGAGCAGCTTCTGGAGCGCCTCCGTGGCGACTACGCCATTGTCCATTCTAATCAGATCGACAATCTTATCGACGTACTCTCGGTCCGATAGCGCGCAATCCTGCTCTTTGAGAAGATCCAGCGCATCGATTGCATTCAGTTTGGTCCTGGCGATTGTGACTGAGTCAGAATCATTTGTTGACAGCTCTGCCACCAGCCGCTTACCAACCGTTTTCGAAAGAGACTGCGGAATCGCCGGTAATTGAGAGGCATTAAGATCGACTTTGAAGCCACGGTCGGGCGCACCCAATCGCACCTCAGCGGCTTTGATCGCTACGGTCAACTCGGCAATCTTCTTCTCAACGCTTTCAGGGTCCGGATGACAGTGTCCCGCGGTTTTCAACTCTGCTTTCAAGTTTTGGAGTTTACCCAGCTCCTCCAATAGCGAAAATAGCTCTGGTCCTTTCGCTCCATCGCTGGATTTTTGAGAGTTCGCAAGCTCACCTGATAGTGCTGGGTTATCCTCTATTGCCAAGCTCTCTCGTAAATCCGCGAGCTCTTCACGAGCGTCGAAAAGTCGGGACGCCAGCATCTTACGCTGTGTTTCAAAAGGATTTACAACGTCGGAATTACTCCCAGCTTCAGACCTATTGATGAAGGAGCTGACAGCATCAGTAACCTTGTCCTTGATTTCAAAGAAAGTTGCTTCCTTTGCTCTTTGCTCTAAATCCTTGATCTCATTGTTCAGCTTGATCATCCGCCAGTCGGCAGCACACTTATCGACCAGCTGCGCAGTCTTGGCTGGATCATTCAGCGAGAATGCATGAGCCAGTCCCACAGCCATGCCCCTGACGTTGGGATCGGTCTCCGACTCAGCCGTCTTTCGAAGTACACCTTTCAATTCTTCCGGAGAACAACCGAACGATTGGAATGCGGCTTTGGGATCGTTAGGCGATTGCTGACCGATGAATTTTATACACAATGCCAGGTCGAGAAGAGCATCTGTCTTCGCCTCGGAAGACGATTTGGCATCTTTCAAGACGTCGCGACAAACTGTCGAGTACTCCGGCCAATTCATCAAGTCCATGGCGACCAGAGCCCGACCAATCTGCATCTTCCGCTCCGCGGAACCATTGGCAAATCCCTTCTTGACCTCCGTCATGAGCAATTCAGACGTCACATCGACGACGCCAAATCGACCGAGGTCATTTGTTAACGTACCGTCCGGCTTCTGTGCAAGCTTTAACAGCCCGAGCGCAAGAAAAACTTTTTCACCATCATCGGTCGCGTTGAAGTAACGTTTCAACAGGTCGTTCGATACTCCTTTGCCGGTCTGCAACTGTTTCAGAATCTGAGATTCGTGGTCTGCGAGCCGTTGCGCGGCATAGAAATCCTTGCCTGCAATCGTTTTACCAAGATCAGCAAAAAAGCGCTCGGGCGCATTTCCGGCGGCATCATATTTGGTGCCATCGCCAATCAGTCGACTGCCATTGGTGCCGTCATTCAGCAAACCAAGCAAGGTTTCGTTGCCGTACTTTAGACCATGTGGGAGCTTTTTCTTTCCAGCCCTCTCGGCCAGATGAGTGGAAAGCTGTGTACCGACTACGACCTGGCACCCCAGGTTCCAAGTTTCCAATGCATAAGAGCCATAGCCGAACGGCCGCTTGAACTGGTTCATAACGGCACCCGTCGCTTGCGCCTGAGGCGAGGGCTTGAACATACCGAATCGATTCAATACTCCGCGTCCACCTTTGGCGAGACTCACAACCCCATCGCCGACAAAGACGAGATCCCTTGCTTCACGCAACCATCTGCCTTCCTGCGCGGACTGCGTGCGTGCATTGCTGAGCAACGCTCCGGATAGAGAAAGGGCGAAATTCTTGACGGCCTGTTTAATCAACTGTTGTATAGCCTGCGAGTATGCCTGCCGCATAACCGCACATGACACCGCTTTGACCGCCTGCGCCACCCTGTATGCAGCAACAAGTTCACCCAGGCCAATGGCGAACATGCCGACATCCATCGCGATGACCAGTCCCTTGCAGCCTATTTCCTTTAACTGTTCACCGCTACGCCAGGACTGGACTTCTTTGGCAAGCATCATTTGCACTTTGCCGCCATTCAAAATGCAAACCATATCGGTCTCATTGTAATCGGTATAACTCGTAAAAATCTTCGCACAGACAGCTTCCGCGTCAGTTACACCCGCCTTTTTCAGGATGTCGGTCATGGTCGCGATGATGTTCTTGTTTTCAGTGCTTGCTTCGCTTTGTTTGTTGAATGAGTCTTCGGCTTCCTTGAGCTGCCTGTATAGCGGCAATAAGGCCTCACGCTTGACCTTTCCTTCGAGAGCTTTCTCAACAGCACTCGGACCGGCGAGGATCAATGCCGGACGAACATCGACCTCGCGGGCGCCGATGTCGTAGAGATTCCAAAGCTCGCTGTAGCAAAATTCATTGAAGCTGTGAATTCGAACCTTTTTGTTGCCATCACTGTCGGTGACATTTTCTACGCGGAGCCTATTTCTCAGGAGGTTGCAATCTTGAACCTTTCCATCTTTCATAACCTTGCCGTTGTCGAGCGGCTGTTCCTGCCAGACTAAAATCAGCTTCTCGTTAAGGGCAGCATTGGCAAGCGCTTCCATCGCTTGCGTTGCTCGCGCCTCGTTGGCTTTGAACCACTCCTTGATCTTTCTCAGTTTTTCACTACTTTCAAAGCTGGGCGTCAGCTTCTCAGGAAGATCCAGCTGAACTGAGGTCACTTCAGAACCCTTGAATTCAATTTTGCCAGGGAAGTTCTTCCTGAGCGCATCGTACTCATCCTGCGAGGGTCCGCGTCCTGCGCGAAGACTCTCCGACAGAACCATAGCCTGGACAGCAAACTTAATCTCCATGGTCAGATCAACCATCGGTCCGACGCGGGCGAGCCAATCCTCTACGGGCATTGACCCCTCGCGCTTCCACTCCGGTCGACCAATCTTGACGATTGCCTTGTCGAGTCGCTCACATTCGACTTTGTGAAAGTGTGCGAGCAGTATGGCTGATGCACCCTTATTCCAACGGGCCAGTTGGAACAATTCAGTGGTATCATCCGGAACTTTTGATGTATCGATCTTGAGAAGACCTGTGCCTATCTTTTGATGGAGCGAAAAGGCAAACATAGAAGCGATTCGATCCGGACTCATAATGCGACCGGAATCATCCAGCATGCCACCAGCGAGAAAACCAGGCGGGACGTCCAACCCGGCACGGCGCAGCGCTAAGTAATTTTGAGGAGCCTCGACATTGTACTTCTCGACGAGCGCTCCATAGAACGCTCGAGTCGCTGAGCCAAACTCATTCTTCGATTGCTCTTTACTCAGCATCGAGTCGAACAGCGACTCGGGAGGTTCGCCGTCAGCAATTTTTTTTGCCTCCGATTCGAACTCACCAAAGGATAGAACTCCGTTATCTCGTTGTTGTTGAAGCTCTAGCTTCAGGACCTTCTTCAGTTCGCCCTCGGCAATCTCCGAAATCTTGCTCTCGAAGCCGGCTTTGTTAGAGGACTTCTCCATCGACTCCAGCTCGGATAGCACCATTTGATCCAGACCTACTTTGGACTGATACCGTACTTTGACATCCGCTTTGAGGCTTTCCTGGTAGTGCTTCCATACCAACTTTTGATCAACCACATGAGACAGCGGAACAATAAGTTTGTGCAGCCCATCAATCCTCGCGTCACGCTTTTCGCCCACCGACTCGAGCCAGGCATCCAGTTTTTTCATGCTTTCTACGGCACCGGTAATAGTGTCAGCATCAAGCGCTTTTCCTTGAGATTTTGCACTTAGGGAGATCGGCTTGTCCGGCATATCTACTTTGCGTTCGTCAGCTTTTCCGGGTACTCCGCTCTTTCCCTCAGAGCTTTTATCTGGTCCCGCTACTTTGCTCTCGCCAGTTTTTTCCGGTGCTACGAACTTTTCCTTCTCGCCCTTTTCGGGCACCATTAGCTTGACTGCGCCGCCATTATTGGTCTTAGCGCTGTTACGATAGCTCCAGTACTTGGTGTTGTACTGACTCTCCAACGTTCGAGCCGAGGCTCTGCTGACGATTCCGACCTCGCCGGCAGCAGACTCTTCCCTAATCATCGCGGCCGCGGTTGTGCCAAGCAAGCTCCCTTCTTTTGCCAGCTCTGCAAGTCTGTTTCGCTCTTGAAGCGTGATGAGCCCCAACTTTTCTTGTTGTGACAAGATAGACTCAATGCGACCAACGACATATTTCTGTGCCAGCTCGAGGACCTTTTGATCGAACTTGTCTTCCTTTTGCGCCACCATCAACTCTTGCTTCAACGATTCCGGGAGCTCGCCGGAATTGAATTGTCTTTTGATCGTCGCCGTCGTCTCCGAGAGAATTGACACGAAGAGTGCGCGGTCATTCACCAATTTAATTTTGTCGCCGATGATTGTTTGAAACTCGCGTTCTGCCTTTGCATTTTTCGAATCACCGCGCATCGCCTGAGTTCGCTCGAACAGCTTACCAAGCTCACTCAAAGCCTTTTCATCAGGTACGTGAGAAGAACCCAGCCCTAGATAATACGCATCAGCATCAGACGCTGACTTCGGAGAAGCGCCGGAGGTGAGATCTATTCGGCGCTTCCACAAGGGCGAACCATCCTTCTCAGAGCGCTCCTGCAATCCAAACTCTTTTCTCGTGACTTGCTTACGCATATCGCGCTCGACAGACTCAATCAAGCTCGTATAGACCGACTTCGTGCAAAGATCGAATTTGCCAGACTTCATTTCGCCTTTGAGCATCAGCATGATTACTTCTTTCGGAAGCAGATCTTTGCCGAGAGCCTGTTGAAAGGCTTGCGCGGTCTTCTCGTCGATAGCACCAGATTTCAGCGCTTCTTTAACGGCGATTTTGCCCTTCTCTTTTAGCTCAGCGTTGGCAAGTTGCAGTAAGCGAATTGGGTTACTTCTTATAAGTTCAAACTTCTTACGGCGGTCAACGTCAAGGTTGTCTATTAGCTCAATCAACTGAGTGGTTGTCGATTTCAAAAGCTGCTTATTGATGTCTGTCTCCGACATTTTGTCCATTCGTTGAAGCAAAAACTGCTGGAGATTGCTCAGTTGCTTTTCACCGGTCGCCGGCTCTAGCTCTGGAGTTTTCTCCGTTTCGAGCTCACCTTCGAAATCTAATGTCGCCAACAATTCGATATCCGTAAATGCATCGGCAGTCGAAGGTTCGACATTCGACTTGCTTTCGGGAGATTTATCTTGAGGCTCTTCTATTTTGGGTTGGTCTGATGAGAGAGCCTGTGACAAATCGACTACACCACCTGCAGTGTCCTCTACCGGCTCGGCGATTGGATAAGACTGGAGCACCTCCGTGCATTCCAGACCAGGCATCGGTTCAAAACCTTCTACTCCAGCATCACAAGACACAGGCGACAAATCGATGTTCGCAGCACCATTTTCAGCATCATATAGCGGTTCGCAGGAGTTCGAACCAGCAACATCAGAGTCTCTATTCGCCTTGAGCACACCCCAGTAGGCCTTGCTCCGAGCCTCGTGGCAATGAGACTCGGAATCAGAAGTCTGGTCATCATTGTAACTCTCATCGAATGTCACGGGCTGATCGACATTCAGCTTGTACTCTCGCGTCATAGCGCATTACTCCTCAAAGAAACTTCGAGCACGAACAGCTCTTTCGCGAAGAGCAGCGCTTATGCGCTGCATGTCGCGAATCGGATGGTCAATTGGAAAAGGTTATTGAAACTATGAAATAAGGACGTCGGGCAAATCAAAACTGGTTTTGGAAGCCATATCTTTGACGATAATTCGATTCCAATAACCCTGAAGAGACTTGAAGTCAGCATTAGCTTCTGCTCTTAAAAGTGCGCCGTTGGACCCCTGTGGTCCCCCCGGGCCGGAGAGACCCTCTTCATTTATCGGGGTCTCGGTCGAAAGACTGCTAGCGATTTGTTGATGATTGTCTTGAGGTATTGAGTGGTCGTTCGTGGCTGCCTGCATATATCCCCCCTATTTCGTATTCTCCCCGCAATTTAGGACTCTACGGAAAAATCGTGACAAATTTGTCCAAGTCAAGAGGGTGGACTAGAAGCGCCGACAGATACTTCTTGGGCCACGTGTGTTCTGGTTGGAACCATGTATCCACGCGCCACACAAGCATCGCGAAAGGCCTTCGCATGAAAATTTCATGACTTCTAACAAAATGCGATGAATGCATGAAGGAAAGGTACGATGAGGTCAGGCACGCAAACACCCGATACCAGATACAGCACCATTGCACCAACAAATCTGACACTACGTATGGTGGCACAACATCGACAGGTCCGTCCTGTTTGGAAATATAACTATGAACCGCCCGGAGGCGGTTGTCGTGCCACCATACAGTCCAGAGAGCTTGTAACAACAGCACTCCTGAAGAGCTGGTTTAGATATTTGCGATACTCACAGCCAACCCAGATTTAATCTACACGCCATCTGCATCGAACCAGGTTTAAGAATACCTGGTCGAAGGTCGGTGACACCCGTCGTCATTCTGTCTCACAGGCCAGGATGCGGAGCAAAAGGCGCAAGAGCCGCGAACACTGCGCTTAACCCCCTTGACATCAACTCCATTATAAATTATAACGAGGTACCTCTGATTTTCCGTCAGCACTTACTATCCGAGTTACCATGCGTCCTGAGCTGCAACCCGTTGAATCGGGCGACATTCTCAACAATCATAAGTTCGAATCAACGGCTGTTGACGGACGTGTTGGCAATCAGTTGTCGCAAACTACCGACGTGCATGCGGCTCGCGACTTTTTCCATGCAAATAGCGGGCAACCACAGCTTCCGGACCTCAAGATCGACGCTGGTGGTATCGGCGCGGACGCATCAATGGGCAACTCGCTCAGTACGCCGGATTTCCAGCTCACCAATATGGACACGTGGGCTGGTGGAGCCAGATCTGCAGTAGAGTCAGCATTATCGAGCGCCGCAAAACTACCCGGACTCGAGGCTCAGATGCTCCCCGGAGCAGACCAGGCGCTTCTACCGGGGCTCGAGCAAGGGGTCTTGGGCCCTGTACCTCCTGGTGGAGAGCCAATTTCGCCTCTAGTTCAAATGATTCTGAAAATGCCTGGTTTGATGGGCGTAGTCGGAGATTTCTTCTCGGCTCTCATGGCATTCTTCTTCCCCGCTGACGGCGGACTCATGGCATTCCTCGACCCGACCATGTGGGCGGCCGTAGCACAGAATGCCTTCACATCGCTCGCCACCGTCATCGTTCACGATCTCCCGCTGACTCTCACCACCTTGGGCACCAACAATCCGTTCCAAACCATGTTGCAGAACGGTCTTATGGAAGCCGGGACCAAAGTAGGCGCGAATCCAGTCACACTGAGCCTCGAGCACCAGCCATTCTCGGCGGCGCATAATCTCAACGTCGGTGGAGGTGTCAATCCAGGAACATCATTGTATGAAATGAACTCGGTCGACGGCAGCACTTACCTCAACGGCGGTAGCACCAACATCGATGTCAGTTCGAACCGCTTTATCGCAATGGAGGGAGGGGGAGGCAATTCATTCGCTCCAACGATCGGCGGATCGCAGGTCCCTACGGCTCAAATGACGCAGGCCCCGTCCTCGCAAGTTGCACCACCAACGCCACAGCCCCAGGTTCAATCGGGTGGAGAGACTGGCGCTCTTGACAGTCGCGGCTCGCTGATCAATGAAGGCACCACCAATAGTGTCACTCAACCAGGCGACGGAACAACACCATCAGGCGATAGCGTCGGACCAGCCACGGATGCGCCTGCACATCACATGGTTGAGCGCGGAGACAATCTCTGGAATATCGCCAAGCAAGATCTTGGATCAGGATCTCGATGGACCGAAATTTATGAGTTAAACAAGAATGCGATAGGCAGTAATCCGGATCTAATATATTCAGGTACGGATCTGAAGTTACCGGGTGCTGATGGCATGCCAGGCGCATCCGACTACGTTGTCAGATCAGGTGACAATTTGTGGAACATTTCCAGAGATCACCTGGGTGGCGGACAAAATTGGCATTCTCTGTACAACCAGAACACTGACGTTATCGGCTCGAATCCCGATCTGATCTATCCAGGCGAGCACCTGGCAATGCCTGATGGCGGAGCCCACATGCAGATGGCGCACCACAGCCCCGCAGGACACGCCGGAGGACATGCCACCACCCACGCCACCAACACACACAACACCGCGCCTCATCAGAGCGCTCCATCCCATCCAGGTCACACCGCACATCACACAGGCGGAGCAGAGCATCAAATCGCCCACGCCCAGCCTCATGCTCCAGCCCAGCACGCCGCCCATGCTCAGGCTGCACACGCACAATCCATGCAAACACATCAAGTCGCACACGCCAAGCCTGCCACTACAGATAGTGCCCTCAGCAGCACAAGCGAAAGCGTAACCACCGAGGCAGCACCGCCAACCGAACAAGTCACCGACACCGTTAAGACAGAAGAACTCGGACAGGCAAGCCACACTCCAGAAGACCTGCGACAGGAGATCGGTCTCAAGGCGGTAGCGAGATCTCTCTGATAAGCGAACGTCTAGTCAGCTTGATTTGAGCAAACGACAAGTCGAATTGCGATCCACATTTACGGGTCGGTTTCGGCGGGTTTCGATTCCAGCACATCGATGCTCCCCCACTCGAAGTGCTGGATCATGAGCGGTAAAAGCTTGTGTCCCTGAACGATGTCTTTGAAAAACTGTTCGTGTGTCAGCTCAACTTCAGCGAGTTCCAGCAATATTGCTTTCATGTCCAGCAAGCCCAGCGCTTCAGCGTGAAAGGCGGCATGTTCGTATTCAGCATTATTAGCGCTTTCCAGCCGGCCCGCAAAGTACATAGGTAAGAACCAACCGCCTATGAAACAGGCGACGAACACAGAAGAACCTATCGTAGTCATCATCGCTTCTCGCCAGCGTTGCGGCTTGGCACCGAGTTGTTTCAGCATCTGCCCGACCAGCATGCGATGCGTCCATTCCTCGCTTTCGATTTTCTTGATATCGGTTCGCTGTTGCTCATCCCGGAGTGAGCGCCAATGCCCTGCATAAGCAATGCCGGCAGCTAGTTCTCCGGAATACGCCATATGGAGGACGTGGATAAGTTGTTTGCGGTGTTCGTTGTCGTCCACGGCCGTATTATGTCACACGATACCAGCCGGGCTTGTTCGCGGGTAACGACTTCGTTGCTTCTTGGCTTCGACATGCGCACTCCAGCCAAAGGCAAAGTTATCCATCGAAGACAGACTCGAACCCATGCGCGCACACATGCCTTCCGAACGGATTCAAACTTCGAAAGAGCAGATATTGACCTACTCTTTAGATAGAATCTTCTTTGCCTGCAGGTAATGTTTTTCCGCTTCGGCGGTACGTCCCATCTTTTTCAACAACTTGGCATATTCTTTGAGCAAATTGCCTACGTCTCGATGCTCTTCGCCCAGAGCCTGCCGCTTCAGCAGAAGCGCATGCTCTAGGAATGGGATACTGGGCTCGAACTTACCTTGCTGGAAGAACAACCCGGCTAGAATCCTCAGACCCTCAGCCAACTTCAACGAATCGCACGGTTGGGTCGACTCAAGTATCGTCACTGCGCGCCTGACGAAAGGCTCGGCCTGACGGAAGTTGCCTTGCACCCAGAGCACTTCCGCGAGCTTATTCAGGTCATCGACAAGCTCAACATGCTGACTGCCGAGTTCGGCTTGGCGAATCGCCAGAATCTTCTCATAGATTTTCTGCGCTTCGGTAAAATCACCCTGCTCGAAGTAGCTCTCGGCCAATCGATACATAGCGGCACCGACTGCCGCTTTCTTTTCGGCCTCAGGCTCAGGCGGAGCAGCTTCTTCACTCTGCGCCCTTGCGGCAAGCAAGGAAGCATCATCGATCTTCAGTCGTTGCGGAGCAATCGTCATCTCCTGCTGGCGTAAGCTGTCTTTATCGGGTCTGACCCGACCTAGAGGACCGAGCGGTCTCGCCGGTTGCGACTCGGGTTCGACTGTCGGCGGTTTGGCTTCCGGAGCACCCTGCCCATTGCCCTTACTTCCGCCGTTGGGAGCATCTGTCTCTTCATCAACCAATCGATCCAGAATTCCTGCCAATCGCCCACTAATGAGCTGCCCCCTGGGCACATCGTCCATCGGACTATCAACAACTCTTTCGGTGAGGCTGAATACTGGTGTGTCGGCCGTTTCGACACCCATGCTCACGGGCTCATCTCCTGCATCCTGCCATTCACGTTCGGCGCGAGGAGCGACAACTTCAGGTTTGGGAGGCTCCTCGTCTGGTGCAGCCGCCGAGTCTTCGGCGGTATTCTCCTGCGAATCGCTGGACAGACCAAAATGCTCCAGTAGATTAAAACCGGATGACGCCGGTTCTGCTGCCGCAGTGAGCATCTCTGTGGCCGTGATAATCGGAATCTCGTCAGAGGTTCGCTCAGGGTCGAATTCTTGTCCTGAATCCTGATAGCCGCCCGCGGACGAATTGCTGATGTCTGACCATCCGAGCTCGGACAGAGCCTCATCGAAGTCCGGAGAAGACTCCGGATCCTTGTTAAAACAATAATCGAGTGCCACGAGAGCGTCGTCTTGCGTTATGCGGCCTTGATCAAGCAACTCATGACACCGAAGTACCGCATTGTGTATACGCCCTTCCATGAAGCCGGTCAAGCAAAGGATCTTCGCCAACGCTTCCGGCGTCTGCCGGCAGATATCAAAGGCTTCGTGAATTTGCTCCTGGCTCACTACACGAGACAAGACCAACAATTTCTCAAATGAGATTTTCTGTCCGCGCTCCTCATTCATTTTGATGATGGGCTGCAGACTCGTTATCAGATCCTGGACGCTGCCACCGCCATGGTAGACGCGCTGCAAGACTTCGCCCGCGCGTTCGATGTCGACCTGTCCCGTCTCGATAAAACTTTGCAGCTCCAGAGCGGCTTCAACCAGGTTGACGGATACGTAACCTTGCTCCACCATGACCTGTCCAATCAGGATGCCATGCGTCAAACCGAGCTCTACGGCGTTCATTACGTCTTTGTCGTTCATGATGCCGGCCATTAGCATTAGCTGTCCGAGCCTCGGACGCTTTGTAGCAGGCGGCAAAAGCAAGTTCTGCGTTATTGGCGATCCTTGCGAGAAGCCGGCGGCGACCTGCATAGCTTCAATCGCATCCTCTCTCGAGCAAACTTCATCACGCACCTTGACCAATAGATCAAGCGCCCTGGAGAGCAGCTCATCGGTCAACACACCGTTAAGAACCAGTATGCGACCTGTTGGAATGCCAGTAGAGTTGCTGCGCTGATGAGCGACATCAAGTTGATTTTGATCGGCGATGTCAGCTTCGTGCAGCAGCTGGCCGAGCGTCCATCCGATTCTTGCCTCTTCTTGCTGCTCGGCAGCTTGCTGATTTCTGAGGACGTCCTGGAAGGTGACGCTTTGCTTACACGCAATTCTAATAATTTTGACGGCGGTGTCGAAATCGACGTGATTGTCTCTGAGCGCCGCTTGCGCATCGACAGCGACCTGCAAGTCCCGTGAATTGATGTATCCAGCCATTATTAGCATCTGGCCAAGATGCTGCCTCTTCATTCCCGATAGCCGAACGCACTCATCTAGCTGCTTCGTCGTGATGATCTGCGCCTTCACGAGAATCTCGCCGATCATTACATCGGAAGACATCCTCAGGACAGTCTGTTTTGGTTTGAAAAAACTCGGTGACACCGTTTGTTGACCAACCTCAAATGAATCCAGTTGCAACCAGTACAATACGTTCCCTAGCCCACCCCGGGCTAATCAGCAGGTGCTCCCCCCTACTTACTGTTATCGTAAGAATTTGCAGCCGAAAACGTATCACTGCTCATTATCTACCCGCTAAGAGTTGATGTACTAACATGATCTTCCCTATTGTTCTCAATAAGTTAAACTAACCGGCACTTTGAATGGAACCCAGCAACTATGCCGCTTTAATCGACGCAACTAGTCGAAAAGTTAGGAGCCCTTGAGCCATCACCGTCTCGCCGCCTGATCTTCGAACCGCTTTACCCTTACAACCTCCGAAGTACTATTCGTCAGGAGCTTGGCAGAGCCATTTCCATCAAAAACTTTGACGGAGCTGTCCGTTCTGAGCTTGCCATCGGCTACCAGGCTGTAGGTATTGAGCTCTTCATCCTGATAGGACTGAACGATGCGATGCTTTTTTTTGCTCAGTACGAGATGATAAGCACGAACCTCAACCACGGCGCTCTTGGCACCAACAATCTCAAGATTATATTTGGTCACCCGATGATGATCGACCAGGTCACCCCTATCGACCTCGCCGGTGGCGTGCTGCGAAGAAAAAAGCTGCCAGATCTGGCCTTCTTTATCGCGATAAGTCCCAAAAATATCGGACGTAACTGCCGCTGTCGTACCAGCGGGCTTCAAAGCTTTACCGGACGGCAACTCAGTCCGCTTCGTTTCCGTGGAAGAGTTGCGCCGCCACGTTCCGGCCAGCCACTCCGGAACCTTGAACTGAACCGTGATTGGGGGCTCTGGGCGCCCCGTCAGAGGCGGCAAGCCATAGGCTCCGAGAAAAGCACCGGTCTGATACTTGGCGGGCAAAGGCGGTAGAGATTCGCTGTGCTGGATAGTAGCGCGCAACGCCGGCGAATCATCCACGGGAGCATTCTCGACGGCGCTCGACTGCGGAGGCGAGACGTCCGCGGGAGGCGCTGCAACAGGCTTCGCTGGCTTCGGCGAAGCAGGGATCGCCTTGACAGTCTGAGTCCGCCGCTTTGTGGCAGCTGCTTTTGGACGCGCAATAACCGAGGCTGGCTTGGGAGTCACCTCTTCCACTTGCCTGGGACGACCAAAGCGCCGCTGAACCTCCTCGGAAGAGCTAGAAAAATTCTGGGCCATCACAGCATCTGCGGCAAAGAGAGATAACGCGAATGTCAGAGACAAAAAAGAAGCAAGGGGGCGCGACACTTGTTCAGACTCCGCTGATTGCAAGTTCGTCCGATTCGACTTTGTCTCTGCGCTGTCGGCGTCGCTCAGATTCGAGAAAGACCATCAACACTGAAACGTCCGCTGGACGAACTCCACCGATGCGAGCAGCTTGCCCAAGGGTTTCAGGTCGAATACGATTGAGCTTTTCACGCGTCTCTTTGGAGAGATGAACCAGTTCGCTGTAGTCCATTCCGACCGGCAAGCGAACCCCGTCGTATTTTTCTGCTTGTTGAACCTGAGCTCTCTGGCGCTCGATGTATCCAGCGTACTTGATGTCCGTCTCAATCTCCATGGCATGAGGAAACGACTCCTCGGAGTCACTAGGCATGAGCTTTTCAATTACGGTGTAAGGGACACGAGGACGACGCAAAAGTTCCTCTAACGTGACTGCGGATTTGAGCTCTTCGTCATACTCACCAAGCGCTTCAGACCAGGCAACATCCGGCTTAATCCGAGTCGAGGCGAGTCTCTCCCTCTCGCGATTCATACGACTTTGTTTGTTTTCGAACAAAGTCCAACGTGAGTCGTCTACCAAACCCACTCGTCGACCATACGGGGTGAGCCTCTGATCGGCATTGTCCTGCCTGAGCAGCAGCCGATACTCGGATCGCGATGTCATCATGCGATAAGGCTCGCCCATCTCCTTCGTGACCAGATCATCGACAAGCGTGCCTATGTAACTGGATGAACGCGGCAGCTCAAGCGGCTCTTCGCCACCAACATAAAGCGCGGCATTGATACCGGCGATGATACCTTGAGCGGCAGCTTCTTCATAACCACTCGTACCAAGAATTTGACCGGCTGCGAAGAAGCCGAGAACATCTTTAGCCATCAATGTGTGGTTGAACTGCACAGCAGGCAGATAGTCATACTCCACCGCATAAGCCGCTCGCACCATCGATGCGCTCTCGAGACCAGGCAGGGAATGAATGATATCCAACTGGACGGCAACAGGCAGGCTGGTCGAGCAGCCTTGCAGATAGACCTCATAAGTCGATCTTCCTTCCGGCTCGAGAAACAAGGAGTGGCTCTCTTTGTCGGCAAAACGAACGATTTTATCCTCGATCGATGGACAGTACCTCGGACCAACACCGTGAATCATGCCTGAATACATGGGCGACTCGTGCAGATTCGCTCGAATCAAATCGTGTGTCTTTTCGGTCGTTCTCGTCTGGTGGCAGGGGACCTGTTCAAGCACAGGACGGTGATCCAGAAAGGAGAAGAAATCAGGATTCTTGTCGCCATCGACGACGGTCAAGTTGGTGTAGTCGATCGTTCTGCCATCGATCCGAGGCGGAGTGCCAGTCTTCAGACGCCCCATCGAGAATCCGAGCCCTCTGAGATTCTCCGACAGTCCGACCGCGGGAAATTCGCCGGCACGACCGGCAGGCTGAGTTTGTTTGCCGATCCAGATGGTTCCTTCCAGGAAAGTACCAGCGCAAAGTACGACTGCGCCTGTACGGATACGCTCACCGAAAGCCAGTTCCACACCTGCAATGCGATTGTTCTCTAAAATAAAACGGTTGACCATGCCTTGCTTGAGGGTGAGGTTAGGCAAGGTTTCCAAATATCTTTTGATCCAGGCGCTGTATTCACGCTTGTCGGATTGCGCGCGCAACGCCTGCACGGCAGGTCCTCGGCTCGAATTAAGAGTGCGCAACTGCAGATACGTAGCATCAGCAGCGATACCAATTACGCCACCAAGCGCATCTACTTCCTTGGCAAGGTGCGATTTGCCAGGGCCGCCGACAGCCGGGTTGCAAGGCATCGCGCCGACCGTATCGAGATTGACTGCAAGAAGCAGAGTTTTCAAACCCATCTTCGCGCTGGCATTGGCTGCTTCCGCGCCGGCATGCCCGCCACCAATCACAACTACATCGAAGTCCATGTCGACCGCCTTCAACCAATCCTATCTGGCATGTCTGAATACTTGCTAGGAGTTCTAGATCTTAGCAAAAAGATGCTGTAACCGCTTGTGAACCAATACTCTTCTTAACGTCGAAACATGGAGAATTCAGATCCCCGACCACCGGGACCGCCAGCGTCTCTTTCGTCGGCACCAAGCATGCGTTACAAGCGTCCGTCGCCAGGTATTATCTGGTGCAGCCACGAACGTGTTACAACTATGTGTTATGACGGCATTCTCTAAAACAGCAAGGTTGGCGACCATAGTCACACTGACTCTCGTCTCTGCGTTATCAGCGAGCGCGGGAGCGCAAGCCGCCGACAGTGACGGCGGCAAAGCCACCGCGAAGAAGGATGTGCTCGATCCGAACAACTACGTCGGTCAAGTGAAAGCAGGCTACCAGGCGGCAAAAGAGATTCCCGAGATCTGCGCCAAGTTGTTCTGTTACTGCGGTTGCGATCTGACCGATTGCCACGCAACCCTTCTAGACTGTTTTACGAGCGATCATGGCGTCGATTGTCACATTTGCCAGGAAGAGACAATCCTTGCCTTAAAATTCCATCGCAAAGGCAAATCCCTTACTGATATTCAAAAGTTCATCGACAAGCGCTACTCCAAGGAGTATCCATTCGAAGAAGAGAGTGACGCATTGAAGAAGTACAAAGCGGAAAGACTATGGGGCAACAAAGGCACTAACTCGGCCTCGAATAAAAAGACTGAAGACAGGGACAACAGCAAAAGTTCAATGGCGAACACCAAGCGCAAGCCAGACGCAAAGTCGTGTTGCGGTGAAGAAAAACGTCAGTAAAACGCTCGAAAATAGCGCCTCGCTCGCCGACAAAAATGGTGGACACTATTAGGAGCGCGCTGATATACACTCAATCCGGGCTCATGTATCAACTGCTAGCGCAGAAGACGAATAATACCGCAAGCTACGCGAGCTGTAATCCGGGATGTCAGGATGCGCTCACCAGGCAATATACAGAGTTCATTCAAATCGTCTAAAGAAAGCCTGTTGAGAGAATCATGAGCTTTTAACTAAGGTCCTTTAGTCCTAATATCGCACGTCGATTTTTTTCAAACGTCTCCCAGAACGCGTCTCAATATCTCGCTTTTCCATCTAGCCTCCCACCTCGAAGTGGATGGTAGGTGTTCGAAATATGGTCGAGACGACTGCGAAGTTGCACTACACCGGCGCAGAATCTCGTTTTCGATTTGACCTTGACCTGAGCTCTCCTCAGACATGTTCGGCGATTCAAGAGCTTGCCGATGCCTGGTCTAATCGAGCGAGACTGCAATTGCTCGACTCTCAGGCTCTCAATCTTGCTTCTAGCGCACCTGCATCTGTTGCGGGTCGTACAGGTTCCGTCGCCACGCCTATCGGCTTTTGCGCTGCGGATTCCTTCGCACAATCAACACTCTCGAAGGGGTATTTGGATGGCTAATCACAATCCCTCCGCTATTTCGCGCCGTCTGACAATGACCTGCATTCAGACGTTGCTCGGCATTTTGTTGCTGGCTTTCCTGACCATCGGCGGCGTCTGGTTGGTCGGCTTCCACTGGTCCGTCGGCACTGTGCTGCTCGGCTTGTGGGTGCTCTTCCCAATCGTCGGCTGGTATTACAGTGGCACGCTGGTCAAGAAGCTGATGCGCTGCCAGGAGCCGGATCTGTCGGATCCGGAGCACGCACGGCTGGTCCGCATCGTGGACAACCTTTTCCCGAAGACCGGCTTGACGCACAAGCCGCCGGTCTACATCTCGCCCATGCCCGTGCCCAACGCCTTCGCGACGGGGCGCAATCCGAAGGAGTCGTTCATCGCCTGCACCGAAGGGCTGTTCGACGTCGGACTGACCGACGAAGAGATGGAGGCAGTACTCGCTCACGAACTCGGCCACGTGAAGAGCCGCGACGTCATGATCACCTCGTTCACGGCGATCCTCGGCTCGATGTTCAGCCTCGTTCTCGCTCAGGGTCTGCCCTGGCTGTTCAACTCGCTATTCACGTCGCGCAAGCACGGCAACCTTCTGGACAAGCTTGACCAGAAGGTCCAGCGCCAGAAGCGCGGCTTCTTCGCGGCCACCGGGGGCATCGCCGGCTTCTTCGTGATGGCGGTGTTGTTCTACATCATCAGCACGTTCGCACGGCTGGTGACGCTGTTCGTAAGCCGCTGCCGCGAAAGCCACGCCGACGCACTGGCGGCCGAGTGGACCGGCAATCCCTGCGCTTTGTCGACTGCCCTTCAGAAGATCGTGCTGTGGATGAACTTCAACAGCGGTCCCGACGTTCGCTACAACCTTTTGACCAGCGGTCTTCGTCCTCTGCTCTTCGTAAGCTCCTTCGACGACGGGAGTGGCGATAAGGACAACGGCGCCAAGATCGGTATCTTCGCTCGGGTCCGTCGCTGGTGGCGGCGCCTCGGCGAGAATCACCCGCCCGTGCCGGAACGCCTCAAGGATCTCGATCATATGGCCGGCTCCACCTGCCAGCGTCTGTTCTAATCAGATCCGCCATGAAGTGCGCTCACTGATGACGGCTTGAATCCCGCGCCCAAGGGATGTCCTCTGGCTCCAGGCTGCGCGTGTCACCACGCCAGCATGAGTCAGTGGACGACTGAAGCGACACCGGAAAACAACCACCGGTGTCGCTTTTATCGACGGAATTCCTACTATCTCAATCCGTATCGACCTTTCTACTAAACGCAATCGAAGCAGCGGATCGATGAGGAAATATTAAAAGAGAGTCGCGTGACAACCACTTTCCAAGAGTTTCGCCAGACGTTTCCCAAAGTACAAAAAAATTGATCCCTACAGTCTTTCCACAAAACTAAAGCGATGCTAAAATTAACCAATTCCAAAGTAATTTCCAGGAAGGCGACTTGTCATGGATATCGTAGCCAACACATGCCAGGAGTCCCTATCATTCACAATCGTCTGCGACGAGCGTTGTGCCGTCGTGCGCAATCTTGGTGCTATGCTCAAATGGTGGGATAAGCTCCACACCTTCACCTTCGTCGACAGAGATTCAGCGAATCCGAGAGCTAAAGAGCTTACTCGGCTTCTCGATCGTTCCCCCTGGAGCCTTCTACTTATCGACGAGTTCGGCGAAGAGTGGGAAGGTCCGGAAGCAATTCCAATCATTTTGAAGAGCCTACCGTTCGGAAAGATCGCAGCAGTGCTCTACATTCTGCCTGGCACAATGTGGCTCACTCGCCAGCTATACCACATAATCTCTCGCGGACGACGCCGTTTTTCGCCTTCACAACAGAGCGCCTGAGCGTATCCCAGATTCGTTTTACTTCATTTGAGCGCCTTAAACAAAGGCACCATAGATAATATCATCCGGAATGCCGCAGTCCTTGCATACTTCGGCAACACACCAGCTCTCTTCAGCGCTAGGCATAAAACTATCATCACAGTCCTGCGGAGCAGGATGTTTGCCGGACGGTCCAGGACAAGCCTTGAACGTAGCAGTGGAGGGCATCTCGAATCCGCGAATAATCGCACTTGCCGTACCACACGCAAGAACTAGCCCCGGTCTTCGATCCATCGACGACAACAAGGTGGTGACGCCTTTGTCCAGATCCTCGGAAGTCGTGACCAGACGCATATAGGCGAACGGCTCGTCGGTAAAGACAATCGTGCTAGGACAGAGAGCCGGAGCCAAGAAAAGCACATCCGCGAGATTAGGGGGCACCATGCTCGCTACCACGAACTGGGTGGTTTCATCCAGCGCGATTAACTCCGATAACGGATTGCCCGGCGAAGTACTGAAATCAACGAGCTTAGTTGGAAAACGTGACGACAGTATCTTGGAGATGTACGAGGAAAGGGCAAACGCCCGGTCTCTTTCGGCACTGATTACTAGAATCATTTTCAGTGCAAGTCGACGACGCCAATTGCGACTGAGATCCCGAAGCGCCTCGAGAGTCTCAGGAACAGCAATCAAAGGGAATGGGGTCTCGGTCGGAAGTGGGTAATTGTGTCTTTCCTCGACTATGCAGCCGATGGCCCCGCCGTTGAAGGCATCGCCCAGAAAGTCGTGCCCGTCGTAAGTGTCGCCCTGAAGCGCGAGGAACCACGCGCCTTTCAACTCTTGCCGAGTATCCGTCACTATATGTCCTGATTCGCCGGGATACATCCCGTGCGCAAGCCGGCCGCCAGTAATTTCGATAATCTCGTCTGCCGAAAGGATTGATGGCATTTATTGGCGCGTCACTCGCTAATTGCGAGATCCTTCTCCTGTTGATCGTCGAACTTTTCGACCGGCGACTCTTGAGACGGACGATTGAGATCAACTTGTGAGGTCTTCTTATCTCGTTCGTTCAGCGCTTTGTGCAACAACCTGCTTGCAAAGCTATTTGTCGTCCTGCGTCGGTTCGACGTAATCGTATCACCTATGGTCATGTCTATACCCTCCACCGAGACGTTTGAACCGGGATACCTGTCAACCCTTACAGCCCTCTCTATGCGTTTAAAGCCAAGAAAGAGCGCGGTTTGAGCACCGAACCATTGAGGAATCGAAGAAAATACTATGTTAAATCCACACTTATTGGCAACCCTGTCCATGCTTGTTCTGAGCGGAATTTAATAAGCCGACTAAGGCTCTGCAGGATGATCTCGGTATCGTTTCAAAGAGCACGGAGACAGGCGCTGAACATCGGTATCATATGCAGTATCAAGTCAAGTTTAAAACATGTGTGATATTTCGCCCTATCCAACACAAGGCGGAGAATAGATTTCGCGACTTTGTCAATAAAGCCTTATGCATAATCAAATTAAACGCATAGCTTTTAGGTGATCGAATCGGTAAGCATTAGACGTTATCTATCATTCTCTCCAGCGTCCAACAAGCACCACAACCACCAACCCATCGCACCCCTACTGCACCCAACCGGCCAATAGATGTGGTCGGGTACTCAATTGCCGCCGCAGCGATTGAATGCAAATTGCGCAGAAAAGCTCGCTTGCGCTTTGACGACAACGGACGCTGGTTAGTCGTCTTCGCGCTGCCGATATTGAGCGTGCAAATAGGTGGCGAATATACCGAGCCCTGCGGAAGGTTCGGATTGAAATACGCTTCACGAGGATCCGGTCGAGGACGAACCTCTTTCGGTATCCGCAACTGGAAGCAGGAGGGCCATGGCTTCCCCAAACACTGCTGCTGCTGATGGCTTCTACCGAGAGGAGGGTCGTCCAGGAGTCGGAGGCATCGACTACTGCCCATACGGTCAAGAAGACTGCTTGACCGTCGGAGGACGTGGTCTTTGCGAGTGCGGCTTACCGCAGCTCCGAGCCATGCAAGACAGCCCCGCCCCGAACACGGTGCTCGACCCGCCCAACACGCCGGTCACCGGCTGACAAAGCCACAGACCGGCCATGGCGGAACGAAGCACCCCACCCCCAACACAGGAGGACACCTAGTGGTCAACACAGTGCTGCCATTCTTCTGACGGTGCAGCCTAACCAGTCCGGCTGATTTTCTCAGCTGGCGGGCTGCACCCGAAGGAAGGGTGTGCTATGTCCCGTTCGTTCAAATCCTCTCCCGTCGTCTCCCCGAACTCTTGCAAGTTCTTCAACTCCAAGGCAAACCGCCGCCTTCGCAAGAAGGTGCGCGTCATCCTCACCACCTCGGTGGAATTCGATGACGTCGTGCTGCCGATCCAACGCGAGATCTCGAACATCTACGACTCGCCGAAGGACGGCCGCTGCAACATGTTCGGTACCCCAGGCCACGGCGAGGAGGGCGCGGAACTCAAGAAGTTCATGCGCAAATAACCACAGGCGGAGCCGGCAGCCCAAAGCCGACTCCGCCTGAGCAGGGTGTCGACAGGAGATGACCTGCGGCGAAGCGGCGGCCAACGCCGCTTCGTTCCTCGATCATTTTTATTACGTCTTATAGTATTATGAATTGACGAGCCGCTACAGGTTCTAGATAATTACGACATGACATCAAAACCATCAAGCGCCTCCACCACTCCTCTCGAATCACTGAGGACGGCTTTTATCGAATCCGCCTACACCGACGGTGCGAAAAGCTTTCGCCGCGGACGCCATCTTCTCGATACCTCGGATCTGGCACACGATGAAGTAGACAGCTTGATTGAAACGGCTACTCTTGCAAAAAGGATCATCAGAAGAAGCAAAGCATCGCTGGATTTGCTTACGGATAAAGTTGTCGCGACAGTCTTTTTCGAAAATTCAACAAGAACCAGAAGCAGCTTCGATCTGGCCGCAAGAACACTGGGAGCCAGAGTAATCAATCTGGACATTTCAACTTCATCTGTCACAAAAGGTGAAACCATTAACGATACGGCGGCTACCCTTATAGCCCTGGGTGTCGACGCGATCATTCAGCGCCACTCTGCATCTGGAGCATGCCACCAACTTCTACCGACGATTCCCTCCCATGTCTCTGTGATCAACGCCGGAGACGGATGGAATGCACATCCGACCCAGGGACTTCTCGACCTTTTCACGATGATGGAAGTGGGTGGCAGCGTCGAAGGCAAGAAGATAGCCATAGTCGGCGATATAAAGCACAGCCGCGTGGCGCGCAGCAACATCAGACTGCTCGTGCCGCTCGGTGCAAATGTCCACGCATGTGCGCCACCATCGCTCCTGCCTGAGGGGATAACCGAGATGGGCGTCATCCCCCACGTGGACCTGGCTCCTGCACTCGAGAATGCGGACTTCGTGATTGCACTTCGAATGCAGACCGAGCGCCAACAGCAAGGACTGATAACCAGCCTCGACGACTACCGCAAACTCTGGCGCCTCGATCACTCACGCATGAAGATGGCCAAACCGACCGTTCGGCTCCTCCACCCAGGACCGATCAACCGCGGTGTAGAGCTTACCCCCGAGCTGGCAGACGATATCTCAATCTCTCTAATCAACCTTCAAGTCTCCAACGGCGTACCGGTAAGAATGGCTGCTCTTTTGCTTTTGCTTGTTCCAGAGGTTTTCAAATGACCGGCTCTATATTGCTCAAAGGTGGGCTGGTGATCACGCCTCTTCCGCCGGGAAGTGGCTCGACAAATGGCTCTTCCTCCCTCAAACGCCTGGATGTTCGGATCAGCAATGGTGTCATCAGTGAGTTAGCGGAGGACTTAGAGCGCCACAACGATGACACGGTGCTATCGGTTCGAGATCTGTATATCTCGCCAGGATTCATCGACATCCACACCCATCTTCGCGATCTGAATGAATCCGCAAAAGAGACAATCGAGACGGGCACTCGGGCGGCGGCAGCCGGAGGATACACAACCATCGTAGCGATGGCAAACACAGATCCGCCAACAGACTCGACTAGAATTCTTGCACTCACCCTGGACAAAATAAGGACTTCCGCGCAAGTCCGAGTCCTACCTCTTGCGGCTGTGACGCTGGGTCTCAAAGGCGAGCAACTTACAGAAATGGCTCAGTTAGCCGAGATGGGAGCAGTTGCATTCTCAGACGACCACACACCAATCAATAATCTGGCAATCCTGAGCCGCGCCTTGCGCTTTGCAAAGCTACTAGACAAAACGATAATCAGCCATTCTGAAGATAAGGACCTCTCACAAGGCGGTTGCCTTAACGAATCCCACGTCTCTACTCGACTGGGTTTGGAAGGCGTTCCATCCGTAGCAGAAACCGCAAGCGTCGCTCGCGAAATCGAAATTGTCCGTGCGACAGGCGGCCGACTGCACTTCGCTCACGTCTCGACCGAAGGCGCAGTGGCGCTCATCAAACGCGCCAAAGCAGACGGTCTCAAGATAACAGCCGAGGTCACTCCTCACCACATCCGCCTGAGCGACGATGACATTCTTGATTTTGATACCAGGTTCAAAACCAGTCCGCCGCTGCGAAGCAAATCCGATCAGGACGCTCTGATTGCAGCAGTGAAAGAAGGTGTATTCGACGCCATCGCATGCGATCACTCACCCCACTCCCGACACGAGAAAGCACAATCGTTTGCATATGCACCATTCGGGATCGTCGGACTGGAAACCTCATTTGCTCTAGTCCATGAAAGATTGGTAAAACAAAAGCTAATCAGTATCAACGAATTGATTTATCTGCTCACCAAAGGTCCCGCCAAGGTGCTCGGTCTGACCGAGCCCGAAATCGCACTCGGTGCGCGCCCAGACGTCACAGTCATCGATCCGAATCACACGTGGACTTATCAATCCGTTAAGGGTTTTTCCCGAAGTCACAACTCGCCATTCGACGGCACGATGTTGTCAGGGAAAGCGATGGCAACCATTGCAGACGGAAGGATTGTGTTTCAAGAACAGTCCCGACTGACAGCCAAGTGAGTTATGATTACGTGCAATGGCGTTGAATTCAAGAGCATTATGGCAAGCGACAAGCCGATGCAGGCTTATAGTTCTCTTCGCATTATTATCAGGTCTGGTGTTCTTCATACACCTGCAAGACTTCGTTCCCATTAGCAGATTTCAACATTACGGCGTAGTATCGATCGTTTTTGGTATAGGTTGGCTGCTCGAGATCGCTGCATCGTTTCGACGGCTCCGTCGCTGGGCCCTGACGAGCTACATATCGACATGCATTTTTTTTCTGACGGTAGGTTTGGTTTATCTCAACAACTCCTGGATCGGGCATCGCAGCTTTGCCCAGACCGCGGAAACTGAGAGTACAGAACGCTTTTTGAGAGTCTCGTATGTCGTCTTTTGTATCTATCTCGCTGCCGTTTGGGCTATATGGATTCGAGAGGAGATAAAAACAGGTCAAGCGCGGGCAGGCGACGGAGGAGCCACCAGAGC
>JAIERK010000186.1 GCA_019746975.1 Candidatus Obscuribacterales bacterium | reverse complement strand
GCTCCAGTGAAAACGATACCCTCGGACCATCTCAGTTCCAGCTGCCTTACTTTCGGGCATTAAGAGCTAGCATCCGCTGATCGCCGCACTTTGGTCAATCCATAGTGGGGCGTCGAGTCCGAACTATCGCGATGTCCTCGCTGAGCGGAGAAACAGCTACCGACTCGTCATTAGATTTTTCGGAGTTCCATTCAAGTACGCCACCATATTCGATATCACCTGCTCGCTCAGCCGGGCTCGCGATTCTTCTGTTCTACCGGCGACAACGGCGGGGTAGATTACGTTGGGAAATGTTCTAAACTGCCTATAAATAGGATCGCAAGACTCATCCATTATCGTTAGATTTCTTGGGTTCGAACTCCAATCAGAAAAATCCTCTGGTTCAAAAACGACTCCCAGACAGGTATTGACAAGCATTGCGCCGGGGCGCATCTGCGCAAACTCTTTTTTGCCCAGAATTCGAAACCCCTTTGGTACATGAAGAGAAACAATGTCGCATGTGGCAAGCAGTTCATCAAGCTCGACCATCTTGGCGCCACATTCGGGTTTGGGTGTTCGACTCGCGTATATCACGTTCATTCCGAATCCTCGAGCCAGGCGAAGGACATGGCTTCCCATGGAGCCCATTCCGACGATTCCAATTGTTTTCTCAAAAAGCTCGCAAGGCATCTCTTTCCATTGCGCCTTCTCAAATCCGCGGGCAATCTCCAACAGCTTGCAAAAAATATACTCGGCGGTCGCTTCGTCGCCATACTGCCCAACGGCCGACACTGCGATTCCTAGCGCCTTCGCGGCTTCGAGGTCGATATTTCCCTCTTTGGGATTTGTGTACTTCGACGCGCAAAGTCCCATATATCGAAGCTCGGTGCATCGCTTCAAGACGTCCGCCCCAATCTTAGACCGCCAGCTAACAAGCGCGGCATCCGCATCGCCGATCCTCGAGTATGTGTCATCACTATCCACAGGATCATCAGCCGTGCACGGCGCGAATCCCTGCATCGAGTGCTGAGCGATTCTGTCGTACGCATCTGGAGTCAAATTGATCTTATCGACACAGACTATTTTTCCAAACTTGTTCATGCATAAACCATATTGAAAGTCGGCATCAATTATAGATTGTCTCGTTTTGGGCGCCGGCAATCCTTCAAAACAAGCCATTTACCAGGATTTGTAGCAGCCTTCGACCTAGCGCTTTTGCCCAGGCACTGACGCCAAACACTTACCCAGGGCGCCGACGCACAGGCATCTAATAGCCCGAGAACTCTAGACGCATTCGGTCGAGTTTCTGCCGAGCGGCAAACCTCTAGTCAGTCTCGGGCTGCCGGCTCCGCTTCCTTAACACCCCTCGGTCGACAGTGGAAAGCCCAACTCGGTTGGAAGAACTTGTCCGACATCGATCCCAGACATTGACGCCCAGGCTCTAATTTCCCAAGTCTCTACTCTCAGCGGAGCGGAATTATTAAAGGTACGTTAATCGCAGCCCTTGATGTCAAGAGCGGTGTTAATGTAGCGATATCGCATTTTCACACCACCATTACTAACTAACTGAACCGAGGTGAAACCCATTCCTGGATGGGCAAACGTCGTGCACCGTCCGTGGTATCAACAATATTTCGATCGTTTAACGCCAATTGCTCTATTACCGACACATCGCTCTCGATACAAGTCAGGTCGGTATAAATAAAAGGTAAGTACACCATGATGAATCAAGCCACCACCGTCAAAAAACGCGTTTGCCCCAAATGCCGCGAAGCCGACATGACAGATTTTTCCAAGTGCAGATACTGTGGAACACCCTACAACGCAACAGGACTTTCGCGTCAAATTGAGTACGCCGGTTTCGCGGATCGATTGATAGCACACCTGATCGATCACTTTATACTGTCCGCAATCTCGGGCGGCACGTTCATTTTAGTTCTCCAATCGTGCCCTGCATTTGCGCATCATTCCTCGATGGGTCCGTTAACATCAGCAGAACTTCTTGCTGCCGAACCATGGATCGCCGGCTGGATCTTTTTCAATATAATTTTCGTTCTCCTCTACTACTGCATTATGCATTCGACAGCACAAGCGACGTTTGGTCAAATGAAGATGGATTTGAAAGTCGTTGATCTCCGCGGAGAGCGGATCACATTCATGCGCGCACTAGCCCGCTATGGAGCGAGCCTCTTGTCCGGAGTCTTCTATCTCGGTTACTTGATGTTTTTCCTCTCCGATTATAGACAAACTCTCCACGACAAAATCTCTGGCTGCCTGATTCTGAAGGAAAATAACACACGACTGTATTAACAAGTCCCCCACATTTACCGCACCGCCAACGAACACTGAAAATCACGCTGCCAGGCCAAAGGAAAACCGATATATGTAACCAAAGAAGATCAACCGGTAAAAAAATGCAGGCGCATTTGCAGCGTTAACAGGTGAAATCGTCGGACAAGTGAAGGGATTACGGTGACGGACGCATCGAATACCTCGCAACACGAACACGATTAGTAGATTGTACAAGCCATCTGGACAAAAGCTCGATACAGAACTGATGGGTTCCTGATATCAACTCGCCAATTTTTTCTTCTCAGCTCGGTAAGCAAAGCCTCCGACGAGCAACTAAACCTTGGAGTTATTGCCAGATATCGGACGTGCAGTCTCCGCCTGGATAACGCATCTCATGAGCTCGCGCAGGTCCCTTCGGTTCCTTGCCGAAATCGACGTAGAACTCTTCGTTGATCTTCAGCCCACCTTTATCCGTGTCGCAATCAAGCTGCAGTAGATACGACCCCTCTTTCGCCATGTCCGGATAGAACTGATTATCCCAAACACTGTATAGAGAATTGGTGACGTAAAGGCGCTTTCCATCTAGACTCAGTTGAAGCATCTGCGGTCCGCCCACGAGCTTATGACCTTTTACTGTTGGCGCTTTTCCAAGTACGCCACCACACCAGGCTTGTCCAACCTGTTTTGGATTGGAAGGATCGCTAATATCGTACTGCCGGATATCGCCATGGAGCCAGTTGCTCAGGTACATGAATCGATCGTCCATTGAGATCAACCAATCAGTAACCAACCCTGGCACGGGAAACGGCCAACCTTCCACGTCAATCGATTCGATCGAGACAGTTTTTTCCACAGTCCAATCGCCATTGGACTTGTACCAATGCCACATCGCGCTGCTCAGCGCAGCTCCAACATAGCCATGAGTACTTTCGGGAGAGTGCTGAAAACGCACCTCCAATGGTATCAAACCTTCGGCGCCTAGATCGACGCTCTTAACAATTTCGCGCTTGGACCAATCCCAAAAATGGATCTGGCTACCGTAATTGCCCGACTGCACATCTTCAAGCTTGAAGCCGGTTTTGTAAGTGTTAGGTGCGGCCCACTCACTGGAAACCATCACGTTATGACGTGGCTGATACCAGAAATCGTAGTTGAAGCGCATGCCCTTCATGCCGCGTTCCCAACGTCCAGCGACATTAAACTCTTCGTCTAGAGTCAAAAAACCACCCGGTCCATTTCCATCTTCGTCACCAAGCATTGAAATCACTATCGAGTCAGGAAGACAATGCACCGTATGTGGTGCGGAAAGCTTAGTTTTCGCCTTGATCTCTTCTGCTTCAATCACTTTATGTATCTTCGGCGCATGCGCATCCTCCATATCAACTATATGAATACGCGAAGATGTATTGCCCGGCAAAATCGCAAAGCGCCGGGACTTCTCCGGGTTACCGTGACACGAGCTACATGCGTTCCACCCGAAGTGATGCAGTTCATCACCCACATTTGGCATTTCAAGCCGGTGAATAACCTGTGAATAAGTGTTTGATTCCGGATCGACATCAATGGTTGCGAGGTAGTCAGGCGCCTTTACATCGGTTCCTTGATATATACAAACGGTGTATAGCAACTTTTCGCGAGGTGCCCTGGCGGCGTCTTCAGGCGAAGCATAGCCTGGCCCACAACACTTATGATGCTGGAGGGAGTTGTCAGCCATTATCACGATCCTCGACGGCGGAGACTTTGGTTGCGATCATACACTTCCTTGCACGTGAATTGACGTGATCAATTTGATCATTTGAAGATCGCGAGGCCAACGCAACTATACGAGCGCATATGATGAGGTTTCTAATCAAGTTTGCTGTTGACTAACGCAAGAGATTTGAAAGATACCGCGGACGGTACCAAATGTAGTGTATATCAATCAAATATTGGCGAATGGCTGTCGCTCAGTAAAGTGAGCCGCATTGTCAATGCAAACAGCTTTCTCGGCAATTTCACTCAACACTATGTATACACATCGATTAACACTCGATGAGTTGTGCATCTCCGAGGCTCCGTAAGCAACATCTATCTATCTATCTATCTATCTATCTATCTATCTATCTATCTATCTATCTATCTATTCCATGTATCCAATCCAATCCAATCCAATCCAATCCAATCCAATCCAATCCAGGTCAATCCGGTTCGGTTCGGTTGAATCCGATTGCAATCCACGGCGAAAACCGATATTCCCGTACCTCTATAGAGGTACGGGAATATTAACAGGATGTCATTAATAAATATTCGAGGTGGGAGCTGAAAGCAAGCTTCGGGACATGCTAAAGTTTTTGCACTTCGGAGTGTCATTCCTGGTCGACGCTCACTAGTGCCCTGACAACGAGCGTCCTTCGCCGGACACTCTTCACCACATCACTGCATTCTAGCTTGGGAGAATCGTTCTTCTAGGCTGCTTAAGCATGCGCTTTTGTTTTCATACGATGGAGAATTTTTTTTAAATGAATAATAACGATATTCAAAACTCCTCCAAAAAGTCCTCAGCTTCGCAGGACATCATCACTCAGGTCGGCCGCCTGGGCAGAATGATGGCTGTGCTGACTGCAGGCTCGCTGTTTGTATCACCGAACGAGGCACATGCCGCTCCATCGCAAGATGGGCACAAACTTACATCGCTCATGCAAGCGCATCCCGATTTGTCTCGGAAAGAAGTTCGCCAGATGAGGCGCGACCTTCGCCAGGAGAACAGAGCGGCTCGTATTCCGATTCCTAGCATGACACCAGGGTTCGTCCCGAATCCTATTCTCAATTTCCAGGAACCGCGCAACAACGGCAATGACGCAGCAAGAGCTCAACAACGATTAGAGAAGCGCACCGACAGACTCTCAGCTCAAGTTACGCAGAACAATAACGGCAGTCTCGTTAAGCTCGACAATGGCGCCAACCTTGATATGACTTCAAGCGAGCGCAACATCACATTAGGCGACAAGCTCTTCGGACATGCAACCTCCGCCACAATCACCGTGGGTGGTGAAACAAAAACTGTATCCGCTGGAGACAAAGTCACAGCCGCTGAGTATATCGCACTAAAACAATCGCTGGGTGGCGACCAATCGATCGTTGTAGACAGCAGTGGTAAAGCGACTGGTGGTCAAGTCGACCTTAACAGCATTGCAGCGACTAAGAACACAATGAAGGCTGACAGCTTGACTGTCGCCCAGGGTGTCACCGCAGTTGGTGACCTGGATAGAAACTCTTCCTTCAAATTAGATGGCGATCTGACCAACTTCGGATCGGTTTATGCAGTCAACTCCGGTAACTCGCACAAAGGTGCAGATATCACGGCTGACAATATAACCAACGCGTCGGGCGCTCTAATTTCATCAAACGCAGGCAGTCAATTCGGCAATAAGACCGACAGCATTGATCTCAGCCTGACAAGCAACAACTTCTCTAACCTCGGTACTGTTGAGAGCTCCGGCAACCTCACCATCACCGCAAGCAATGTCACCAATAGCGGTACCGTCAGCGCAGCTAAAGATTTGACATTGGATTCACCGATGGCCTTGAGCGTAGACAATAACGGCGGGACGATGAGCGCTGGACAAGCAATCAATGTTCGCCCGTCGAACTACAACGGTACATTCAACACGGCCCTCGTAGGTGGCGACTTCCTCAGTAATGAATTCAACCTCAACACCGGACGTGGCACGATTGACGTTGACGTAAATCAACTCACGGGTAAAGTGAACGGAGCCGGCCACTCAGCACACGTCACGGCCAACACGGATAACCTCTACCTCGGAGACATCTGCTTGAAGGGTGACCCGACCTTCTTCAACCTGGGTACCATCACACTCGGCGGAACGATCAGCGCCAACGAGGCTATCGCAATCATTGCCGAAACGAGCATCGTAGCGGCAGCGGGAAGTGACATCGTTATCGACGCAGAAAACGGCACCGGCGGTGGCTCCAATATCTTCCTGATTGCAGGGTTCGATGTAACTACTGCAAGCGCGCTCAACAGTCCCACAATCCCGACGGGCGCACCTGGACCGATCACCGCCGGGCAAACAGTCACTATCGACAATGGCGGCTCTTTAGGCGGCAACATAGACTTGCTCAACGCCAACTCAGTACTCATCAGTTCGGCGGCGGACGTCTTCACAAATGAAAATGGTGCCAACGTCACTATGCTCGCGAGAGCCGTCGGCGCAGGAACAGGCAGCATCTTGTTGCCAACGAACTCAGTCGTAGAATCCTATGGATTTGGCACCGGAACCAACGGTAACATAAATATATCGGCTGGCTCCAGTGCCGCAGGCACAACCATTCAGCTGGGCACGATAACAGCCAACGGCGGCAACAACTCAGTCGGCGGAAACATCATTGTCTCCACCAGACAGCCGAGCGCAGGAGCTGGAGTTACATTCAATGATCTCGGTCAAATCACCGCAGGCACACTAACCTTCGGCGGCACCAACGTAAGTCCTGGCATCATAATCGGTGCGGGCAACGAATTCATCGCATCCGGAGCCAACCTCACGATTGCGGCTGGTACTGGCGGAATCACAATTAACTCTGCTAATGGTGGACTTTTCACTAACTCCGGTACCGTTAACCTGACGACTACCGGCACATTGAATGCCAACTTCTTCGCGATCAACGCATTCGTAGGAGCTTCTGATTTCAATTTCACCGGCAATACCGGCGTCACCTTGTTGTCGCCATCCAGCATCAGTACAGCCGGTGGTGACTTCAACGTTACTTCCAACAACGGTAATGTCGTGTTGGACATCGGACAAGTGCTTGGGACCGCCGGTGGCGACGTCTCCATCAGCGCTGCCGGAGATGTGACGATCACCGCCAGCGCCATGGGGGGCGGTCAGATAATCACATTTGGACCTGGCAACTCGGGGAACGTGCTCGTCGAAGCTGACTCCAATAACAATGGTGCTGGAGACCTTTTAGCCGGCACAATCGGCATAGTCACTTCACCATTCGACTTTTCATTCACCGCAGGCAACATCTCGCTTGATTCAGGCGACAATGTCGGAGAAGTGTTGCAGATAGGATCACTTGTCTCCTTCGGCGGAGTGAATTCTGGAACCGTTGCAATCGGAACACTTAGTGGAGACGCTGGAGACGTTACTGTTTTCGGTACAATCGATGCAGACGGTGGTATCGTCACCATCGACGCCGACACCAACGATCACAACGTCGTCGTTGACGGCATCTTCGCAAACTCCCTGAACATCGACGTCGATACTGCAACGGTGACGCTGAACTTTGGCACCGTTCGCACCGACACCTATAACGTAGTTGCTTCGCAGGTCATCGCGCCAGGTACTTTGACTATCCAGCCGGAAACTGTGGGGACCTCCATAGGTGTAGCTGGAGGCGCTGGCACACTCAACATCAGCACGGCTGAGTTCAATCAGTTCGTCGCACAAACGTTGGCGATTGGCGGTAATTCCAGTATCGCCGGAACGATCACAGTTGGCGCGCCTCTGGATGTATCGAGCAGATTCAACCTCGAATTCTCGTCCGGCGGACTGCAATTCGGCGGCAATGCCCTCACGCTAGGAGACAAATCACTCATTGTGTCCTCTTCGGGCAGTGTCAATATGGGCAACATCAACGGCGGCGCAGGCCAGGTGTTCATTGGTGGCTTCTCACCGCTAAATATAACAACCGGCGTGATCACGACAACAAGTGGAGAGGTCTTCGTGGCCGGAGACAACGTTATTTTGGGTGGCGTCAACGTCACGACCGGCGATGCCAACATCTTCGGTGACAACATCACGATCACCGGCAACTCGTCCGGTACCACAGGCGATTTTGTCTTGACCTCCGCTAACGACATATCAGTCGGACAGATCATTCTGACTGGCGCCGGTGCTGACATCTTTCTCAAATCGTTCAGTGGTGACATCACCACCACCGGTGACCTGGTCGCCGATCCAATCAATATGATTGCTGCAGGCAACATCAATATCGGAGGCTCGCTCACAGCCAACAACGGAATTCTGGTCCTCGCAGGTCAAAACATCACCAGCACCGCGAGTTTCGATATCGATGCATCCGATGCATTGGCAGACGGAGGTGCAGTCACCTTCGTGGCAGGAGCTGACTTCACCGATTTAGGTATACCGAATGACATCATAATCAATGGTGCGTCCGGCAGCGGCGGCAGTATCGATCTGACCGGAGGCGGTGGACTCGGGACACTCACGACGGAAGCTCTTTCTGGTTCCGCTGGTGACGTCACCTTTGCCGCATTCACAAATGGAGCGGCTGGTGGACGTGTTCTTCTTCCGACAAGCTCTCAGTCAATCACCACTGGCGGCATCGATAGCGGTGAATTCACCATCGTCGCTGGCGCTAACAGCGGTCAAGGTATCCAAACAGGTACCATCACAACAACTGCTATGTTCGCGGGCAACACAGGGACCGGCAACGTAACTCTCGTCACCTCCGCTCCTATCGGCGGCGCTACAATCTCGCAACCGTCAGGAGTAGTCAACGGCTCATTCCTCGGCGGAACTCTACAGGGTGGCAGCATCCTGACAGGCAACATCACCGCCAGGGCCGCTAACGTCACCGCTCAAGGCGGCAGCAACGTCGGTCTTGGTGCAGTTGATGTTTCCGGAAGAGATTTCCTTACAGAAAACGGCGGTAGCCTCCTCGTAGAGGCGACCGGAACCGACACCCTCGACATCGGGTTCGGAGTAGGAAGCAACTACATCACTTCTTTCAACGGCAATGCTGGTGCCTTAGGCGGAGACGGTGGCTCCTTACAGGTGACCAACCACGGCTCCACAGGTATTAGAGTCGCTCCAATCAGTATCGTTGTCACCGACGGTGACGGCGGCACCATCGACCTCGATGCCGAAGACGGTAACATTCAACTCAACGCCGGGACCTTCGCTGTCGACGGAGCCGGCGCTGCCGGAGATGCAGGAGCAATCACTCTTAATGGTAGCGGCGTCACCGCAGTTGGTGGCAATGTCGTCTTGAGAAGCAACAACACCGGTATCGGAACAATTGGCGGAGCAGTAAAAATCACCACATCGGGCGCCACTAATCTGAACCTCGGTACAGGCGCCGGACAGATTCAGATAATCACGGGCGGTCTCGGTTCTTCAGTAGACCTGCAGATCGGCGGTACGATTAACCAGACATCGACCGGTTCGCTCAATGCGACGATCATCAACCTGGTGACCAATCTGCCTGGCTCTGACGTGATTTTGAATGGAACCAACAACGGTAACTTCTTGTTCATCAATTCAGCAGATGCCATCACAATCGGCGCTCTCGCTAATCCTTTAGTCGCTCTCAACGCCACAGCTGGCGGCAACATCACCACAGTCGGCGGCGGGTTGGTGCAAACCGCGACCGCAGCTTTGACTTCGACCGGTGGCAACATCGGAAACAACCAGTTTGCCCGCTTCAACATCAATACATCTTCGCTGACAGCGAATGCTTTCAGTGGATCGGTATTCCTGAATGATGCCAACGACATCAATATTATTGGTTCCTCTACCGCAGCCAACACATTCGACCTGCAGGCTGGAGGAGCGATCTCTCAGACGGCTGGCGGCACAATTGGTGCCAACGATGTCGTCCTCCGCTCGACCGGCAGCACGATCACGCTCACTCAAGCCGTCACAGGCGGTCAGAGCGTGAGCCTCCGATCCTCCGGCGCCCTGACCAACACGCTGGCTGGCATCGTCTCAGCTCCTAGCATCGCACTGCGATCTGACAATTCAACAGTCGGCTCCGCTCCTGGCTCACGGTTTGAAATCGATAGCGACTTCGTCACAGCCACTGCCAATGGTCTGACAGGGTCGGTATTCATCCATGATGCCAACTCGGTGGACATTGGACCTGGACCGAGCTCTGCCACCCTGATCTTCGATGTCCTCGCCGGCGGCAACATCACCAACAGCGGCACCATCACGGCTGCCGATGTGGTGCTGAACACCGGTGGTGCATTCAACATCTCCAACTTGATCATCGGTTCGAACTCCATCAGCTTGACCTCGGTAGGCAGCATCACCAATGGCAACTTGGCCGGAACCCTGATTGCTCCACAGATCAACCTGACCACCGCCGGCAACATCGGAAGCAGCGCCCTGTCTAGATTCACAATCGACGCAGGCAGCCTCACTTTGACCGCCGCAGGCAACGTCTTCGTGTTCGATGCCAATCAGGTCAATATCGGACCGACTGCATCTAGCGCTGGTGGCACTTTCGACATCCTCGCCGGAAGCGATATCACGACCAACGGAACTATCGCCTCCACCAACCTTGTCCTCAGATCACTCGGTGGCTTCATCGATCTCGGCGCTAACGCCTCCGGTACGGCCAGCGCCAACCTGAGAGCAGATGGAGACGTCACCACCAGCAGTGGCGCAGTCTTGACCACCCTCACGGCGACACTCACCTCCGACAACGGCGACATCGGAACTAGTGCAGCTTCACGCTTCGTGCTCGATGCATCTAATCTGGTGGCTAATGCTCCTAACGGCTCGGTATACGTTCAAGACGGCAATACCCTCACCATCGGACCTGGCGCCTCAGCGGCAGCCAACGCTTTCGATGTGAGGTCCACGGGGACATTGACGGTCGGCGGCAGCGTAGCTGCTAGCGACATCGCACTGACTTCTGACACCGGTGCAGTCAACATCACGAGTGCACTCAGTGGCAGCAGCCTCTCGATCACATCCGCCGCTGACATCACAGGTACGTCGACAGGCGGTACGCTCGTTTTTGACGACATCACCCTGGTTTCGACGGGCGGTAGCGTAGGCGTACCTCTCAATGCGGTCACCATCGATACAACCAACCTTTCGGTCACTGCCAACGGTGGTGTGTTGATCAACGAAATTGACGACGTGACGATTGTTGCAATCGCCTCCGCAGGAGTCGGCGCGAACTTCTCGATTACCGCTGGCACAGACATCACGGTCCAAGCCAATGTCATATCCGGCTCGAACACGACGCTCGCCGCAGGTGACAACATCAACCTAGGTGCTAACGTGACCGGTCCAGGCGCAGTACTCATAGATGCCGGCAACCTCGCCACGATCACTGACGATGTCACGCTCGGTCTGGGTAGTTCAGTGACAGTCCTCGCGTTTTCCGTTGTCGGTGACCCTGGAGCAGACCTGAACATGTCTGGCAGCAGTCTCGTGACCGTCAGCTCAGGCATAACACTCGATGGCTCCTTCAATGCTGGTTCTCTCAGCGTCGGCGGTCAGATCAATGTCCAGTCGATCGCTGCCACCGGCGACGTGACTATGGTTGCAGCGCTTGGTCTGGTCGGAGCAAATGGTGATATCAGCGGCAACAACGTGACCATCACATCGGGCACATTCACCACCCAGGGTGACATCACTGCTGGTAACGACGTCACGATCAGAACGTCCGTTCTGAACAATACAAATGCAATTACAGCCAACAATGACGTCAACATCACTAGCTTCACCCTCGGAGCGTTGACAGTCGACGGAAGCGCTGCACCTGGCGGCTCGCTCAATGCTCTCAACGGCGTAGTCAACATCGACTCCGACCAGGACGTCACCTTTGCCGGTGAGCAGACCTTCAACGGTACGACCAACATCGATCCGGCGGTCAACTTCTCGGTCATCGTCAACAATGGTGCCAACATCACCGGCAACGATACCGTCAACCTCAACACCTGCTCGCTTATCCTCAACGGTAACGGCACGATCTCCGGCAACCCTCTCAACTTCAACTGCCCCAACGGCGCTGGCACCATCGCCAACTCCTCCGGCAACGTTGACCTGAGTGGAGTAGGTCTCGTCTACAACGGACAGAGCCTGGCAATCATTGCCTCCGGCAGCGTAATTGGTGGTTCCGCAACTACAATCAACCTCACCGGCACCGGAGTAGATGGCGGCGATCTCCTCGTCGTAGCTGGTTTTGATTTCACCCCAGCCACTGGCGGTCAGGTTAACAACTCACCGGTTATCTACACATTCACCGGCTCAGCGAGCGCATCTGGTGGCAACGTCGACCTGCAAGGCGTCACGCTCACCACCAACGGCACGGCCGGATTCGACGCCGGTAACATCACCCTGGTTGCAGCTGCTGGCAACACCGCCGCTGGTACCGTCAAGACCGGTGCCATCACTGCTGATGCTACTGGCGGTGGAGACGGAGGAGACATCCTCGTTATCGCACAAGGCGGCTTCACTATCGGACCTGTTTCCAACACCGGTGCTGCAGCTGGTCTGATCAATCTCAACGCTGCTACACCACTGATCGTGGGTGGTGAGATCAGAGTCCAGAACGGTGAACAGGCTGGTCCTGGTCAGTTCGTCGCAGGTGCTCCCCAAGCGGCCGGTACAATTGCCAACTCCAACGGCGATGTCGATCTAACTGGCTTGAGCCTCACCTTCACTGGATTGGATCTCGCCATTATCGCTTCCGGCGATGTACTCGCTGGAACGACAACCTCGATCAATCTAAATAACATGAATGGCGACGCAGGCGATCTGCTCGTAGTCGCTGGCTTCGACTTCACCCCTCCTACGGTCGGTCAAGTCAACTTCGATAACGGCACCGTGTTCACCTTCGGTGGCGAAAGTGCTACCGGCGGCGACATCCTCTTCGGCGGATTGAACATCTCTACTGCCAGCACCCTCAACGGCAATGGCGGTCAGGTCACTCTCGTGGCTAACGGCGCTGCCGGTGGAGCTGACGGAATGATCATCGCCGGCAACATCGACACCAGCAGCTTCGACGGTTTCGGCGGCGACGTCAAAGTTATTGCTGAAGGCGGTTTCGCTCTCGGCACTATCAACACAGCTGGCGCCCTCGGTAACGGTGCTCAGAACCTCGCCGCCGCCGCACCAGTAATCCTGGGTGGACCTGTCACCGTTCAGAACGGTATCCAGGGCGGCGCTGGCGACTTCACCTTCATTGCTCCTACGGGCAACGGCACAATCGCTAACAGCCTCGGCAGCGTCAACCTCACCACCAACCTGACCTTCGTCGGATTGAATCTCGCTATAATCGCTGCTAACGACATCAATGCAGGCACTGCCAACCTTATTGACCTGTCCAATCCGGGCGGTACTGCAGGCACTCTGACTTTGATCGCCGGCTACGACTTCGCACCAGCCACTGCTGGTCAGGTCACTGACAACAGCACCCTATTCACAATCGGCGCTCCCAACGCCCTGGGTGGCAACATCAACTTCGGCGGTCTCAACATCGTAGCGACTGGCACCAACGGCGGCGATGTACTCGCCATCGCCAACGGCGGCACCGGCTCCACCGGTTCTATCACCATCGGCAACGTCGATGCATCTGGAACCACCAACGGCGGTTCCGTGTTCATGATTGGCGAAGGCGGTATCACCGTCGGTGACGTCACTACCGCCGGCGCATCCGGTGGCGGAGGCATCGCCTTCCAAGTGGCTCAACCCACTATCACAGGCGGCGCTGTCACAGTTCAGAACGGCAACCTCGGCGGAACCGGCGTATTCGTACCTGGCGCTGCCGGTACTGGCGCTGTCTCGACCGGAACTCTGGATTCCGGCAACGACGTCTTGATTAGAGCCAATGCCGCTGGTGGCACGACTGTCGCCAACAGCATCAATGCTGTTAACGGTGTCATCATCAGCAACACTGCCGGTGACGTCACTGTCAACGCTGCTGTGGCTTCAACCAATGGCGCTATCGACATCGATTCATCTGGCGCAGTAACCGTCGGCTCAACCCTCAATGCAGGCAGTGATGTCTTGGTCACCGGCGACGGTGCCGTCGGCATCACCGGTACGGTCACCTCCGACACGGGTGATATCGACATCGATTCCACTACGGGTGCTGTCACCACCGGTGCCCTCCTCTCGGCAGCCAGCGATGTATTCGTCACCGGCAACGGCGCTGTCGCCGTCAACGGCGGCGCGGTCGCAACTGCCGGTGTGGTCGACATCGATTCGACCACAAGCACCATCACTGCGGCTGCCCTGACCGCCGGGACCGACGTACTCGTAACCGCAAACGGAGCTGTATCGCTCACAGCACTAGCGACCGCTACTGCTGGCGATGTCGATATCGAATCGACCACGGCAGGCATCACCACAGCAGCCCTCACCGCAGGCAGCGATGTGTTCTTGACCGGCGCTGGCATCGGCACCTTCAACGGTGCTGTCATCGCTACTGCCGGCTTGATCGATATCGACACCAGCAGCGTCACTGCTAACGCCCTAACTGCAGGAACCAACATCCTGATTGATGGACTCGGCGGAGCAGCGACCTTCAACGGCGCCGTCAACGCAGGCAACGACATCCTCGTTGATGGAATCAGCGGATTCACCAATGCAACGGCTGCCACCTTCACTGCAGGCAACGACATAACCGTCGATGTCGACGCAGGCAACCTCACTGTCAACGGCGCCATGGTGTCGGGCGGCGATCTTTCCCTCAACATCAACGATGGTGTCGGGACAGCTCAAGCCCTCGCTATCAATGCCAACTTGACGGCTAACACCGGTATCTTCATCGGCAACCTCGGTATGGACAAGAATCTTGACACCTCAGTGATTGCAGCCAACGTCGTAGTCACGACCACAGCGAAGACTGCTGGTCAAGGCGACGTGACCATCCAGATTGGCGCTCCAGATACCCGAGTGGTGAGAAGCTACGGCAGTAGATTCGACATTGTCGAAATTGGAGGTACTGTAAGCCTGTTCGGAAGAAAGGCCAAAGGTCTCAAGCCGGTCAATACGCTGACCGCACAGGGAGCTAATCTCACAATCACTGTCAACCGTGATTTAAGGAACGATAGTCTGTTCTTCAATGGTGGCGTTCAAGTCACTGCGGATCCACCCGTCGCGGCTGGAACTCCTACCTACGTCAATGGACAATTGGTCGGCGGCGAAAGCAACAATAGTGGCACTCAGTTTATGACCGACGCACTCGCCCTCAATATGCCGGTTTCCCTGACCAACGCCATCGGAACCGGCAACCTGTCGACAAACAACCTGAGCGCAATGACCGGACTCACCAACGGTCTCGCTACTCTCAATGCAGTCAACAGTCAAGCAGTCAGCTCGGTGCAAACACGCAACGCGATGCTCTACGGAGCCGTTAACTCCTTCGGAGACGATAACAGCTACATGGTCAGCAGCCAGGCACCAAGCGTTCTTACAGAAGCTTCGATCTGCTCCGACAGCGAACTCGGAATCGCCCCCGGAGCAAGCATCAATCGCACCGCACACGGTGAAAAGGTTTCCGTCAAGAATGGTCAGGTTCTATTCGTTCCTTTCCAAGATACCGTCGTTGAAACCCAGCACGGAACCGTCAACATCGATGCCAATTCGACAGTCTTGGTTTCGGTCCACGGCGACAAACTGGCTGTATACAACCTGGACGACAACCATAAAGGCGCCGTCTCGGTAACGGCTAAAGGAAGCAAGATGACGCTGGCTCCTGGAAGCCACCTTACGGTTGCCACCGATAATGGTGACTTCGGCCAGATCAATTCCATCGAATCCATCTCGCACCGCAACGTCGGCAGCCACGACCTCCAGGGCGCCAGAGTTCACACCTCTGAATTCTCGGTCGCCTCCGCAATCATGTCGGTCAAACCGTTGCAAGCTGTGATGACTTCGAATCACCCGCAAGCCAAGAAGACTGCTTCCAAGCTCATCAAGACAACTGCAGTTCTGATGCACTTGAACGGCAGCGAATATCACCACTACTTCAAGACTGCGATGACAGCTATGGCGAAGTAGGTACTCGGAAAAACAAAACAGAATTGGGCGGCGCACCTTCTTGCGCCGCCCTTTCATTTTTGCCCCAGAACGGGAAAAGCACTAACTATAATAGGCTGCACAAACAAACGAACAAAAATACGCGAGAATGCATCGACATTCTCGGAATTTTTTGTTTAGCAATTGCGTTTCTAAATCAAATACCCAGCACAGAGATCACAGGTTGGCTCTCCAGCTCTCGATTTAACCAAACAGTGAGCTTTTCTATCATGCCGGTCAATCTTGCAACGTTATTTTGAAAGTCAGCTTCAAACGCCGTCTTGATGCCGTCAACGCGCAAGTTTGGAACCACACCATCCAGAGACTGGGCATTCGCCAGCGCTTCCTTCATTGAAGTCAAATCGTTGATTATCAACATCCAGCTTTCGCGCGTGATGGCCGAATTTGCGCGATGATCGAATGTGGGGACATGACGTTTTACAATCGGTTCGATCAGCGAGAATGCTCGATCTTCAACATAGACAGACTGCTCGTTCCACGATCGTCCTTTGTATGGTCCTGGAAAAATCTCCAAAAACTCTCCGCCATCGAGCTCAGCCAATACCTCGATAAGTTGAATTTTCATATGCTGTTTCCCACCAAATGAACGACAAGCGCTAACGGGATCAAACCGGAACTAAACTTCTACGGTTAAGACCTTCACTTTGTGTCCGATTCCCGAACTTTGACTGGTGGATGCTTCTTCGATTGCTCGACCGAGCAAGACTTAGTCATTCAAGTGTTAATGCCCATCTTAGGCAAAAT
Organism: Candidatus Obscuribacterales bacterium; assembly: GCA_019746975.1. GTDB lineage: Bacteria > Cyanobacteriota > Vampirovibrionia > Obscuribacterales > Obscuribacteraceae > JADYXR01. Next base: position 30,502 of record JAIERK010000186.1, on the reverse strand, counting down.
CCATAATTGCATGGCGAAGTAGAAAACAACGACGCCCACGAACACAATCAATTCCATTAATACACTCCGCGCCTTGGGACTCAACATTGCACTTACCATATGGGAAAACGATAAATAGATCCATATTCATTCTAGATCAATGATAGTCTTTCAGGCTAAGCGGTCGCTTTTGATCGTTCACTGACTTTTTGACAGCCTCCTCGAGGTCTTCGCCAATCAGCTTTGCGACGCCGTACGCACCGAGCATGCCAGCCCCGAGAACAAGCGAGCAGCGCGTCTTCGGCGCTCTATAAAAGAGCTCTTCAGTGCGACTGCGAGCCAAGAAAGTTGCGGCTTCGAATCCACCCCATTCGGAGGCAACTTTCGCGACTCTTCCGATTCCGGAACCTTTGTCCTTTTGGAAGGCACCGTATACATCATTGACCGCAACGAAGACGCCGGCAGCAGCCAATGCCTTCGAACATCGGATCGCTTTCGACTTAAGCGGAGAATCTACAGTGCCAGGGTTATTGAACATTCTTCTCGCGTCTCTATAGTCAATTGCATCGATGGTGACTGGCCGTGCTGAAGGGGACGGTCCCTTCGGAGGCTCCGGCAGACACTCGATCTTGAACGGACGAATCGTACCGGTCTTAGGATCGATAACGTTCGGATACTTTTCCCGCAGAAAGTCGTTAACAATCTTGTTAGCGACTTCCGGCTGTCCTTGGAGAGCGACAGTGTGGTGTTTATGCGACTCTAGAATTGCAGAGCCTAGAGTACCGCTCATCAACGCGGGTTTTCGAATCGCGACGGTGTCTTTTGACACTCCCAGTTCACCAGCGATGTGCGCTTCTATCAACATTACTCGTGCTTCCGATTCCAGGCACGCTTTGGCTACCTCAAATGCTTTGGGGGAGTTTGGATGCGAGGGAGCTGGATCGTAGAGCGGTCCAGTATGATGACCGACCTCGTGCGCGAGCAAGGTAGCGGTTCTCTTGATGGGCGATGATACCACCCCTAGTATCTGCGCAGGCATGCCAAATCGTGGCACCGTATATGATATCTGTCGCGACATTTGATGATAACACCCATTGTAGTCGATTGCCCTGGTCGAACGAAGATATTGCCAATCATGAGCCTTGAGCTCGTCCATCGAAGCAATCAACTGTTTGGCCACAGGACTCCGAAGACTTTCGAGAGCCCTTCGCATGGTGAAGCTATCAGTATGCAACTGATCGGTCAGACCGAGATACAGGCCGCGAGCCGATACTGCTTCTCCAGTCTCTAATAGCCCAGGTATCCTCTTGAATAAACTTCTGGACTCATCGAGCAAGGAAGCGCATTGGTTAGATTCTTCCTTCGGTGCGTTATCACCTGGGCAATGTTCGAAAGGGAGCATGAGACACCATCGACAGAGTGGGACAATCTGATTCTATGCACGGATGCATCACTCCGCATCCGTAAAAACCCCACTTTCTCATTAGAATTCACCGTCCGAATGTGTTCCTCAATTACACTTCCTGATGACCTAAGGCAAAGGTCGAGTCTTTGTATCAAATCATTGACTTTCGCCATGGTCCTTTCTCCGAGGGAGAGCTGAGGATGCGATAAGCGGGACTATTCCTTGCCCACGGCGCCAGCCGATTGAGTCTTGGTCGTAAACAAACCATCCTGAAAGCTCGCGCCTTTCCACAAGTTCTCACCGTTTCCGTCCCATGATTCCCAGCCATCGTTTTGTTCATCACACAGTGCAAGTCCACACTCCGAGCGATTCCCAGAAAACACGACACCATAAACTCGCGATTCGTACTCATCATCGCCGCTGTCTACGTTGGTCTCGAAGACACTCAATCCGCCCGACTTTAGCGTGTGTTTCAGATTCATGAATCGCCAGGGCAATTTCCAATGAGTGAATGATTTATATTTCGCCGGTTGATCGTAAGTGGAAAGCGATAAGCCATCTTTTGTTGAAAACCTTTTGGAGTCAAACACAATCTCGGACACTTTGCCATCTTTAGCCAAAATTGAGATTCCCTTTTTATTGAAGGCGAGAAAATCGTCATCAGTGCTGGTTGGTTTACCCAAGATTTGCTTAGCCGCTGAAACAGGCATGCCTAAAGCTATTGGACCGACCGACCTTGCGGGGACAATCAGCATGTTATTGTTGCCACCTGTTGTTTTGCCCTCGGACGGACTGGATACAACCAGCACCATAAGCGATACCAACAACCAATGCGTGTTTATCATAGTCGTGCCCTCTTGCTGTTGAGGCAGGAATAGCCTTCCGCCGTTTCTACAAAAAATTATGCAACACCAATGAAAAACAGCTATTATTGCCGTGGCAATTCAATGAGAAGCGCCTGTTAACTTCAGGTGAATTTCTAGCAGGATCTGGAAATATCAACAGTGTAGATTAGATCATCGATCTACCAAGAATTCTCCCGCTAGCGACATCATCAATTGAGTCTTTTGAGCACAATTGCATCATCATATTAGTTTAAAACTTCCACGTTGATCGGTCATGGTACATACAATTAATTCGTCCTGAGACACCAGTGCACTCCAGCAAAGGGTCCTTTACCTCTCCTTAATACAAGCTGTGAAAACATGATGTGAGTTCGCATTTTTAAGACTTACCATCGGTGGGTGAACATGACGATAACTGTCGGCAAACTGGAATTCGAGGGACCATACGACGATCCAGCGCTGATTCGCAAAGAGCCGGGCCTGTTCGGAATCGTCTGCGAAGTGGACGACGAGTATGAGCTTATAGAATTGGACGAAATAGATAATCTGCAAAACTGTCTGAGCACTGATGAACACATCAGCAACCTGCGCTTCTACGAAGAGACCTGCAACGGCAAGCTCGCTGCAATCATTCACTACACCGCTGATCTCAGCTCGAAAGAACGACGAGAAATCCGCCAAAGGCTATTGCTTGAACTCGGTGACACCGAATGCCAAGCCAACCAGGCAGCCTGTTAACTAGTTTCCAAAGATGCAATCGGTTTAAGTGATCAAACAATCAAGTCGGTACAACGTTTGTGTCCGCTGCCTAATGCGATTGATAGGCGATACTTGAATCCACGATGCTCAATACATGTTAGTCGCCACGGCTATAATGTTTGTGCGCACAATTTCGAGAGTGGTGCTCGATGTCTAAAATTTGATGCCGCCCACTGTCCCGGAAGTGTTTCACACTGTATCCATAATGGCTTAAACGAAGACCGCCCATGGAGGCTTCCATGGGCGGTACTTAAATATGCCGTTGGTCTCCGTCGCGGTCGCTATGCTTTCGACGACGCCAATTCTTTGATTGCGGCCATGCGATCGAAGGTCGGATCGAGGCGATCCTGGCTCTGGAAGGGGATCATCCAACCGGGATACTCTGGCGGCAGTTCGCTTACTTCATCGAGCTTCTTCATCTGAGCATCCGTAAGCTTGATGTCGACAGAACCGATGTTGTCCTCCAGTTGCTTGAGGTTTTTGGCACCAATAATCACTGAGGTCACGACCGACTTGGCTAGCAGCCATGCAAGAGAGATTCTCGCTGCGCTGCAATTGTGTTCTTTCGCGATCGGATTAATCACGTCAAGAATTTTCCATGTGCGCTCTTTATCGACGATCGGAAAATCGAATTCAGAACGGCGACTGTTCTCAGGCTTTTGATTCTCACGACTGAATTTACCCGACAATAATCCACCGGCGAGCGGACTCCAGACTAGCAAGCCTGTCTTAGAGTTTTCCATTAGAGGAACGAGCTCACGCTCCAATTCGCGGCCAGCAATAGAGTAATAAGCCTGGAGAGTGTCAAATCGAGCCAGGTTTTTGAACTCGGACAAATCGAGGGCTCGTTGCAATTTCCATGCAGCCCAGTTAGAACATCCGACATAGCGGACCTTGCCTTGATTAACCAGCGTGTCCAACGCGCGAAGAGTCTCTTCCAATGGCGTTACTACATCGGTTCCGTGGATCTGATAGAGATCGATGTAGTCTGTTTGCAAACGGCGGAGACTCGCATCTACAGCTTCAATAATGTGTTTACGCGATGCGCCGATATCGTTGTGACCGGGTCCCATTCGTCCGTAGCATTTGGTGGCGATCACGACATCCTTCCGCTCGATACCAAGATTGCGAAACGACTGCCCTAGCATCTCTTCGCTGCCACCTTCCGAATAGACATCGGCAGTATCAAAGAAATTGATTCCCTTGTCGACACAAGCTTCGACGATTTGGTCCGCTTCGTCTTGTTGTGTGCCGTCCATAAATTTGAAAAGACCTTTTCCTCCGTGGAAAGTCATCGCGCCAAAGCAAAGCGTAGACACCAGCAACCCGGTGTCGCCGAGGGTTTTGTATTTCATTGTCGAACTCCTTAGGTTTTCTCTTGCGATATAAACAGCAACAAAGTTTGTTTTACAAAATCCACCTTTTATGTACTAGTTCACCCTTTTGCGGTGATACCATTCCAAAACATCTTGAATCCATTTTCTTTGTAGAAGTCGGATTTATGAGGTTCTCGCTTGATGAATTGCATAGTCGTCTCTGCTTGCGCAGAGAAAACAGCCAGGATGAACTCATAGGGAAGTTCGCTCACCGCACCATTGGCGATGGCGCTTTCCGTCAAGCTCTGAAGTTCGCAGAAGCGTTCTGCAGTCGCCTCGCGCACTTCAGCCTTCAAGCCTTCCCAGACCTTTATCTTGTGCAAAGCAGCAAGCCGATCGGGATTCTTCGCACCCCAATCCACGTAGTTGCTCCAGACATGATAGAGCTTCTCTTGCACAGAACCATTTTGTGGATGACCAAAAAGCATAGTCTCCGCGAGATCATTCTTGATCTCGGCGTATAGCGCATTTATCAATTCGTCCTTGCCTTTGAAGTAGACGAACAATGTGCCCTCGGCCATTCCTGCCGCGCTCGTTATCGAGGCAGTCGAAGCCGATAGACCATTTTTCGCGAAAACTTGCGCGGCAACCGACAAAAGAGTATTACGCTTTTCCTCGCTCTTCGGTCGAGACATCTAACCTCCATTAATGAGTGAGTATACACTCATTAATTCGGGAGTGTCAAGGTCGATTTGTTGGAATCGTGTTTTGCTGTGTTTTGCCGTGTTTTTCGACGTTTTGCGATATTTACCCTTGCTTTTCGAAGTTAGCGGCCCCGGGAATCACGTCTCAATCGGTTTGCTTTAGCCGATCGCATCCTTAGAATGCCGGGTACCAGTCCTTCGCGTTTTTCTCATATGCTTCGCGATAAAGACGCGCCGCTTCACGAAAATCGCCGTCCTTGCTTTTCACTTCAGCCTGATTAAACAGACCCTGCGCCGTACTGTTGCCCCAAAAGTCCAACGTGTGCTCATTCATCGGATTCTCATATGCAGCTTTGAACCAGCGTGCAGACTCGGCGTAGTTGTGGTGCTCGTTGAAATACTGAGCGAGCTCCATCTGCGAGTCCTTATCACCTTCCTGAGCAGCCTGAATCAAGAATTTCTCGCCGTCCTGGAATCTAGATTGACTCATCAGAGTCTGCCCCAATTGCTTCGATGAAGCACGCACGACGTACTTATCTTTTGCCTCGGTCGCCGCCTTCCTCAGCCATGCCTCGGCTTCAGTCTTGTCAGGAAGTTCATAGCCTAGCTGAAGCCAGGCGGACTCATCACCTGAGTTAGCGGCTTGTCTCATAAGCGCAAGCGCCTCGCGATTCATCTGGGCACCCTGCTTTGCTGTGGGGTGAGTCTGCTTGCTGGTCGCAAGCAATTGCTCCGCCAGAATTCGCTTAGACTCTCCGTAACCGGCGTTGGCAGATAACCTGATCAACTCCATCCCTTCCTTCGAATCCGCCCAGACCAGGTATCCATTGAAATGCAACTTTGCAAGCTCACATTGCGCAGCGGGGTGGTTCTGAGCGGCAGCCTTCTCGTACCAACGTCTCACTGCTAAAGGACAGCCACGATTCATTGGATTATTGGTTTGGAAAAACTTGCCGAGTTGGTATTGGGCATCTGCATTACCCGAGTTCCCTTTCTTCAACAAATCTGGTGGTGGCGCCACCGGTGTCATATATTTCTCGAGCTGCTCCTCGGCGATCTTTACCTCTTCCGGCGTTCCGTAGCTGAGTTCAAGGTAACCGTAGCTGTTTCGCTCATCATAGAAATAGAGCGCATGATCGTATTGACGACCGGACTTTAGTTTAAAATTTTCAGGTTTGTTCATGGACTTAAAGAAGTGGATTGCAACGTTCCCTGTACGAAACTGTTCTGCGATATGAGCCAGATCCGCACAAACATTTCGCGCATCAGAATCATTGCGATCTGTGACTTCTTTCAGATGGAGACGCTTCGCTAATTCCTTCGCTTCCGAGAAAGAACTGCCCATGCGTTGAGAATTGAAGACCCCATTCTCAGACAATCCACCAGTAACACCATGCGTGATACCACGAAAGTTAGCCCAGAATGCGACATCGTCCTCGCTGGCAGCGAATACACGAGGATTGATCGTACTCAAATCACCCATTACCGCAGGTTGTGTCATGTCAAAGAAATAGCTATTGATTCCACATCCGGTCAGAATCGAGCTTAAAATGATAATTGGAGAAAACTTCATGCGTTTTATCCCGATGGCAAACATGGGTCTAATTCACTATAGCATTCTGCGGTGAAAGAAACTCAAGAGATTGGTGGCTGACGCATCCGTTGACTCCATGAGGCTGCTTGCCATCGAACATTCAGCAGCGCTGAAATACCGTTCGAATATGCAGATCCGAAGCATCTTTCATCGCTCAAACGAAAAAAGCCTCAGCGTCCGCGAGCATCCAATACAACTGAACGAGGGTGGTCTTGCCCAAATCAAAAGTGGCTCGTGAGTGCTCTTCATTCGATGATGCGACATGCCTGTATAATTGATTGCACTACACGCGGGTGGTCAATTGTCCGACAATAGCGACAACTGCTACGCTCCTGGTCCTACAGACAGGACCGTTCTTTCAGCTGATGGTCGCGTACTGACTGTCCCTGACGGCTGGGTTCTGCTGCCACCTGGCGATGCAGCTTTGACGCGCAGATTGAAAGCCGCTTGCGAACATTGGATCGTTCAAGAAAAGAAGGGTCGAAAAATTTTCTCGAGAGGAGTGTGGGCATCGAGTGCCACTATCGAGCGCATAAAAGCCGAACTTGTAGAAGAACGATCAACCGAGAACTATAGGAAACGAACGACTGCTAATGCAAGTCGTCGGGAGAAAGCACAGGAAGTCTACGAAGGTGACTTCTTCGGCGCGGTAATGACTTACTTGAATTTTCATCCAAGACATCTGGAGTTGGAAGAACAAATGGCGCGTGCAGTGACGGATCATGCGACGCCCGTCGGAAGCGGTACAGTGGCCCGAACGCAACGTATACCAATCGAAGAACGCGCGGAAGCGGCAGTGATTGCCTGGATGCGGCACAATACGACCGATTATGAAACACGAACAATTGAAAGAGTCAAAGGAAAACGCAGAGAAGTTCGCAAGTTACTTGCTAAAACTTCCAAGCAACTGCTAGACCGGTATCGACGAGGAGAAGTCATAGTCGATGGACCAATTGAAAGAGCACTGCATACGGTATCAGCGAAGAATTAAGGTTCTTGTACTGACAGTGCTCTACACAATCTGGCACTTCCAGATTTCCAGAAGTCCGTGATATATTGACCTTAGGTTTTTGAGTTGCCGCATGATGAAGAAAGAATTGCTTTTATTGGTTGCACTTATGCACTTGTTAGCAGCATGCGGCTCGAACCTCAGTGTCAGTGATCAACCGGAGGGTAATGCGCTCGAAAGTTCGCAGGGCAAACCTACCCAGTCTCTCACTCCGGTCACTGCTATCGCTCGTGCCAACGTCGTCAATCCAATCAATAACGAATCTCCTCAATCGCCACCCAAATTCAAGCGCGGCGGGCTTCTCAACTCCAGTCAGCCGGCTGAGACACAGGCGCCGCCGGATCCATATCTAGGTCGATATGACAAATCGAGGCTAGACAAAGCAGCACACATACACCGTTGGGTGAATGTCTCAGTGACAGGTGGAATCGAAGCCGTGTCATGGACTCGCTGGACAAGAGGTGCAGTTCAAGTTCGCGTTGCGCTGATGGGACCGCGAGACCAGCTCGCGCATTTCAAAAGTGATCACCAGGCATTGATAGTGCACCTGCAGGATAACACTTGTAACTCGATCAAGATGATGACGGTGCCTTTGAACACGCTGAAAACTGAATCACCCAGATCAAAGGGAGAAATCGAGACTATGGTCACGGAAGGTCAGCTTGAGTGTTCGCTTGAGGACTATGAGCGTATCCAACAGTGGATCGTCGAGTGGAATTAGTATCTCCTGATACCGCATGCGGTACTCACGGTTGAGTGACTGCTCGAGTGATCAACGACAATTAGAATTGCACCCTTATGGGTGACCCATTCAGAGTCCTGCAACAATTAAACTCAGTCTGAACTACAATTAGAATTACAGGTTGATATCGCCTGTAAATGCCCACCAGTACATCGTGTCGAGATCTTCGACTCCCATCTGCTCGATATGATTAAAGAGGGTGACGGCTCGCGAATCAGGTGAATGCATCTCCTCCGTGGAATTGCATCATCGATTGACTGGAAGTCGTAACCCTGCGCTGCAGGGTTCGAGTTGCGACTGGTCCATCATGCGTTGAATACGTTGGGAAATACTGTCAGACAGCTTCTGCCCTGCTCTTCGAAAGCCCATCGACCGAGTTACGTCTGTGATAATCTCTTCTTTGGTGCGTCCGTTCGTATCTCGTAGAACCATTGAAATACATTGGTCGAGTTCTTCTGGCGGTATGGTTTCCGTCGAGAATGAGTAGCCTTCGACGCTTCGACGGCATCTTGGGGCAATTGAGGTTGGCTCGTCTCTCCAGATGAATTCACCTCTACAGAAAGCCTGTTTGGCTTTCAACAAAGAGATGATGACACGGTCAAGTCGAGAACCGATTCTGTTGCCGATGCGCGAGATTTGCCAGTGAGCGGCAACACGCTTTTTCAATTCATCGACATGAATGGGAGCTTCATGCTCGAGCACCCTTTGAATAACCGATTCGACAATTAGATCTTCTGCTGCATTGAAAGTCTGGGTATCACCCATTATTTCGATAGGAGTAATCGAGTAGGGATCCATGTTTTCAACAGCCGGTGGTGGTTGTGGTGGTGCCGCTGATGGTGATGCCACTGCTGGTGATACATTTGCTAGAGGTGTAACGACGGGTAAATCGGTCGTTGTAGTTCCGACTTCCTTCTCTCGATCCAGTGAGCTCTCTTTGACTGGCGCAAAATCGATAAGAGGTTCGAGTTGCGATTCTTCTTTCAGCTTTTGCTTTACTTTGTTGACAAACTCGACCACTCGCGCAATCTGAGTATCCCGATTGTGGAACCAATCAGTCGACCAGACTCTGATAAGATGCCAACCAAGACCCTCCAGCACTTGCTGGCGTAGTCGATCTCTATCACGGGCAGTGACTGCGCTATGGTAAGTTGAGCCATCGCATTCTATGCCGATAAGAAATCGTCCCGGAAACTCTTCATCTAAGACTCCGAAATCAACCTTGTATCCAGCTTGCCCCACTCTCGGTACCAGTTGTAAGCCCTTTTTGGTGAGCTCATCGTAGACAGCTTGTTCAAATGGCGTGTATAGGAGAGTCTTCTGATCTGCACAGCTTGCCCCCGAAGTTTGTCTCTCTGCGAAGAATAGAAAGTCCCGCAAGTATCTTGCACCATCATTGGTGGCGCGTGTCAAATCGATGTCTTCTGCGCGCATTGACGAGAATACTCGCATTCGAAGCTTCGAACGAGTCAAAATTACATTCAGGCGTCTCCATCCATTTTGCCCATTGATCGGGCCAAAGTTGTAGCGAACCTTACCATCAGGTCCTGGTCCGTATGTCACGCTCAGGAATATCACGTCTCGATCGTCACCCTGAATGGTCTCCAAATTCTTGACGAAAAATTCGCCCTCTCCTTTCTTCGCAAAAAAGAATTCCAGAGATGGATCTTCGCGGCGGCGACGATCGATTTCGTCTTTGATGAGAATCATCTGTTTGACGTTAAACGTACCTACACCAAGAGACAGATGTGGAGCAGTCCTTGCATGGTGGCAAACGGCGTCGGCTATCGCGGATGCTTCTTTAGGATTTACGCCGGCACCTTGATAGGTCCCCGCCACAAACTCAAATGTTAGACCTCGCACTGCGACACCTGTATCAGGTCCAGGGAAAGTGAGCAGCTCGCTGTCATAGAACTTTTCATTTGAAAACGCAATCAGCGACTCGTGCCGACTTCTGTAATGCCACTTCAGCTTTCTCACAGGGAACGCGGCTGCGATACATTCATCTAAAACACTCTCCAAATCAGTCATGCGAAGGTCATCACGATCATCGGAGGTCACTTCATCTAACGTTTGAGCGACGAAGAAATCAGTTGGCGGCAATTGTTTTGGATCGCCGACGACTACTAATTGCCTACCACGAACAATAGCGCCTAGCGCATCTTCGACCGTAATTTGGCTAGCCTCGTCGAAGATCACAACATCAAAAGGCGTACTGTTCGGATTAAGGAATTGAGCTGCCGAGATCGGGCTCATCATGAAACACGGTTTGATTGCTCTGATGACGGATGGAACTTGCCTGAACAACTTTCTAAGTGGAAGCTTGCTGCGCGAGCGCAGCTGCCGCTGTAGTATACGAAGTTCATCCTCGAAGCTTTTCGTTTTAAGTAATTGATCTCGTCGTTGAGAAACATTATGACAAAGACGCTGTTTCGCCAATTCCAGCGACCGCCTGTCCAGACGACGGAATTCAGCTATAAAATCTTCGTGTCTGATCGTTTGAAACCGTCTCAATATTGGGCGCTCTTCAAACGCCATATCTAGCCATCTTCTGTAGAAAGATCGTTTGAACGATGATTCAAGGTGACAAACATCGAGGTTCTGTTCGTCGAATTTATCAAAGAATGAACCTGCGAAACTAGCCTTGCAGACTTGAACCGACAAATTGTATGCAATCCATTCGTGAATTCTGCGAATGCCATGCTCCATGCTTTTAAGTCGCCGAGCAAGATCAATGAGATTCGAATTCGGACCTATGATGTTGTCGCGTCCAATCTCAAATTTTGCTCGGTCGCAAATTTCGCCGAGAGTTACACGGAGCCTGTCGATCAGATCGCGAATTTCCAACACACTCTTTTCGACTGAGTCCTTTTGCTTTGTTCCACTTGCGGCTAACGCTATGCCCTGCGGTTTTAACGCATCCTCTAAGATAAACCGTCGGACAGTTACAATCCAATTTGCGAATTCGCGCAACTCATTCCAGTTACTGCGAAGGTCCTTCCATTTATCTCCGAAAAGGTCGTGCCCGAGCCGGTCTTGCTCGAGTACCTGGAGCATGGATTTGCGGCATTGTAACGCTACCTCGATGTCTGAGAGCAGGTGCTCCAGTGAGTTGGGCTTATAATCCGGGTGGTAGAGTTTTTGGAAGAAGAGTCGTTCTTTCCAATAGCTCAGAATAAAGGGGCGATACCATTTTGCAACTTTTTCGCTATGCGAATTGAAGGTCGGCTCGAAATCCAATTCCAAAATTTCTTCGCGAAAACAACGAGTCACATCCAAAAGTGTGCGTGAGTAGTGCTCTCCACGAACGATCAGATTGGCAACTTCTGGACTAATCGAATTCCAGCTCGCGTTCAACAGCAGACCTTCGCTCGTGCCAGGTGACCGAACAAGTGATGTTCCGATTTCGCAGAGAATCTCCAATTGAGCAAATGTACTAGGGCAGACTGCGCCAAGTTCTTCAGACAAGTTTTCGCTTCTGCTTTGTAATTTGGTCAAAAGAGAGTCAGCATGATTGATCAGCTCGTAGAGCTGATCTTGCTCTTCCGCCGACAGATTTTTCAGCTCCGACCCACGCCAGGGATGAGTATCAATTGGACCGATTTCTGCCACCAGTTTTGCATGATGATTGAGAGATCGACAGCTTTCCTCTAGTGTCTCCATCTGACAGTTCGAAATCTCGGCGAAAACAACGTTAACAACGGGAGCCGCTTCTAGCAGGCTTATCTCTCCAATTGCTCGGAACGGCGTAATGTTCAATGTGCCAAAAGGCTTATGCACTGCTTGAGAGTAATCGTTGAGGAAAGTTCGAAGAGAGGACAGACGAGTGAGATCTCCGTCCCCAGCATGATCGTGAGGGCGACAGTTATCCAGTGCTCGTTGAAATTCCTGATAGACTGACTTTTTGCTGGTACCCTTGCTGTGCAGCTCAAGACAAAATTCTTTTAAACCAGCAGATTCCAGGCGATTGAAGACTACTTCGAGCGCGGCAATCTTCTCGCTAACAAATAGGACAGTCTTTCCTTCCGCCAAAAGTTCGGCAATGATATTTGTGATTGTTTGAGACTTCCCTGTTCCAGGCGGTCCCTCGATAACTAAATTCTTACCGCTCCTGACCGCTACGATCGCCTGCTGTTGCGATGAGTCAGCATCGAGAACCTGGAAAGTTGCTTCCGGTTTCAGCACTTGATCCAGGTGTTCGTTGTCGTCAGAGTTATCGTCGCCAAACGATTCTGCTTTTCCAGTGCAAAGTGCTTGAATAATCTCGTGCTGCGCATAAACATCTTCTGCAATTTCCAGCTCTCGGTACATCACAAACTTCTGGAATGCAAAGAACGATAAGAAGATGTCCTCTGTTACTCTCCAATTGTTCTGCTGCTCAATTGCCTGCTGAAACAACGCAAAATAAGTCATGGGTTGAAAATCTTCGAAGCTATCGGGAAGCGGAGGAAGCATGAGGCGATGAGAAGTCCGAAGTCTCTCCAATAGCGCTGGATTTAACACGGGCTCGTCTTGAGTAGCTCTCACCGTGAATTTACTTCCGGCGGTCTCACGTTCAAGCTGCACCGGAAGTAATACCAGGGGTGCCTTGAGAACCGTGTTGCCGTCCTTTGCGTCAAACCACTGGAGCATGCCGAGTGATAAGCAAAGGCTGCTAAATCCTTGCTCTTCGAAGAGACTGGCTGATTTCTGAAACACTCGCAAGAGATGCAGATCTAGAGCTTCTGCGGACAACCCAGTTTGAAGTTCAAGATCGAGGTGTCCTGAGTTTGAAGGCTTCTGACCATAAAGCGAGAATTCAACTGACGAATGCTTCGCGGCCGGTCGTCCTTCAGCCGCCGGCCCGAACGTCATCGACTTTCCGATAATCTGAAGCGTGCGGAATACGTCCGAAGGCTTCTCATCTACAACAGAGATCGTTGTAAGTTTGCTGGGCTTGAAGTTAAGCAATGGATTATGAAGCGTCTGATCGATCAACTTCTTCTTCCAATTACTAAGACGCGTGCTCAGGAGGTCTGTCATGTGCCCATCCAATGTACCGCCGATCTTCCAATGTAGCGAGCCGGCACGCTGTTGTCCAGAAAAAAATGTATATCGTCAGCTCCTTCGCTTGGCATCCGCCGTAAGTCTGTCACCAAGCTCGAAAAGAGAATCGAGAAGAAGCCGCTGGGATGGCAGTATTGATAATTGAGAACAGACAGTTCAACAAGTGGGCCTGTTTTTGCCATCATGGACAGTGGCATATAATTTTTACGCTATTCTATTGAGCCGGTCAGTTCCGTCATTGCACATACGATTTTTCAGACTCTCATATTCCTGCGATAAGCTTGTGAAGAAACAAACCTGTGGCGACTGCTGGACTGAGTTTGGGGATTACCCCAGGCCCCAGTTAAACAACCACATCGGCTCGACGATCGTCGCGATTAGCTATCGCTTGTTACGCAAACCTCTCGAAATCGCACTGCTATTTCTTCATGAATTCGGTAAGAGCTGCATGCCAAACGCGCCTGATCTCGGTAGCTCCACGATAGCTCGGTTCGATCGGGCTTGGCTTCCAATACCAGAATTGGTCGGCAGCACCACATTCGGCACCATGTCCTCGAAAGTGCTCGTGAACGTCAGCGAGTAAACTTAAATCATCGGCTGATGATTTGACGACACTGTTGAATTGCGTCAGAAACTCTATCGGCAGCTTCTCTGAGTAAAGAGGCGATGACGTCGGCAAGATTCCGGTTGCATCGGTTGGATCAAAAACCGTGTTCAGGATGAAGACTGCTTGAGGGAAAATAGCCCTGATGCTGTGGAGTACTTTTTTATAGCGCGCTTGTAACTCATTGAACAACGGCGCCATCTTCACGGTTTTACTTCCTTGAGATATCCGAAATGCACTGAGAAGATCATTGCCACCAATCGTAATTGTGGTAAGCACACGCTTGGAGGCGAAGGATTTCAATTCGGTCAAGCGTGGCTCAGAAAGGAGGTCTTCGCAGGTTGCACCATCGATCGCAAAATTCTCAAATTGAATTCCCGGAAACATCGTCTTCAGATCTTTCCGTTCAAACTCGGGAAATTGCTTGTCTTCATTGCAAAAAAACAGTGATGCCGCTCCACAATCGTCGCGTGTTTTGATTCCAGCGGCCTCAGCATCCTGAGCCGGATAGAAATCAATACTCATCGAGTCTCCAAGAGCGAGATAAAAATCAAACATTCAAAACCCAGTGGAATTCATGTTTTAGGTAGATGCGTAATCTGACCTTACGCGAGCACGACTAGTCTAGCACTCTAGAGTGACTATTGGTTGATGCAATCAAGTCCGGTGTTTAATCCTTTGCCGCGTTCCACAGGATTTCGTTTATCCCATTCGCAATTTCCATTTCGGAGCTCGCGTAATGCACACTGGAGCCCGATTGATGGGATCACGATTGACGATCGATTGTACTGGCGATAGGCTGAAATCAAGCTGATAGCTCCTCACGACGGCGAAGCCCTTGGCACTGATGGAGGAACCCCTATGAAAAATGGCCGACGTCTCTTGCTCCGACGTCGGACGAACCCATCTTTCGATGGTTGAGAAGCTTCTATTTTTTCCATTGTCTTCACTCTCCCAAGTGACATCCGCAACACGAGAATCCCAGTTTAATGCGAGCAATTTGTACCTTCCTGCTCAGTGGGGAAACTACGAAAGCCATTGGTCAACAGCGAAAAAATGCTGGGAGATGCTCAGAAGGAGCGCATCTTGCAGAGAAGAATCGTTGGAACCAGCAATTCCTTTGATATAAAATGGTGATGTCCCTGACTGGTACCTGATATGCGTTTGTTGATAATCGGCGGCACTGTTTTTCTAGGTCGCCATTTAGTTACTCTGGCTCTGAAAGCGGGTCATCAGGTCACGACCCTCAACCGAGGCAGTTTTAATCTAGAAGAGCAGATTCACGTCGAACGTCTGCTAGCGGACCGCAACTCAGACTTAGGCGTTCTTTTCGGCAGGACCTTTGATGCAGTAATCGACACCTGCGGTTATCATCCAGACACAGTTCATCGCTCTTTAAGCACGCTCGCCGGGGCGGTTGGAAGTTATGTTTTCATCTCAACTGTGTCGGCTTTCGGCGATTTTTCAGAGATTGCGCTTTCCGAGGAGAGCCCAATCACGTATACAAAGCCCGGTGAACAAGGAGATTATGGAAGTCTCAAAGCTGATTGCGAAAGGCTGGTCACTAAATTGATTCCAGATCGTCACCTCATAATCAGACCAGGACTCATTGCAGGACCTTACGACCCGACCGATCGTTTCACATATTGGCCGGCACGATTTGCAAAAGGCGGGCGAATTGCTGTGCCAGAGCGCTTGGAGCGCCCGTTGCAGTTTATCGACGTACGAGACCTAGCAGCCTTTGTGTTGGCTCGAACAGAAGCACAGGCGCGCGGCATCTACATTGCGACCGGTCCCAAAGATCGGTTAACCACGGGAGACCTCATGGATGCCTGTCAGCAGACCGCAAAGGTAGAATCGCAGATGGTGAAAGTTGAAGATGCCGTTTTACTGAAAGTCGGCATAAAACACTGGACAGAGCTGCCTTTATGGATACCCGAAACCATGAAAAATTTCGCCGGTGTAATGAGGCTAGATCGCAGAAAGGCAGTCGCGGACGGTCTAACTTGCAGACGAATAGAGGCTACGATAGCCGATACATTGGCCTGGGACAAAACCAGGGACCCGGCGCTACCCAGATTAGCCGGTCTATCGCCTGAACGAGAAGCAGAATTGCTTCGTCAGCCGAAACTCAATCAGCGTTTAGGCAGAGCTCCGCTCCCTGGGGCAGGTCTGAAGTGATGCGTTAAATTTGGTCAAAAACAAATGCAGCATTGGTGAGAATCGCCTGGGCAGCCATTCGCATCATGGTGACACAAACCACCTGCAAAGAGTTTCATGAACCTTCTGTTGATGGTTAAACCAGATGCTGACGAACTAATCACAGTTCCATTTGTTAGCTCGAACTCTGTCGTTCGGCCCACTTCTTAAATGCAGCATTGCGTGCTGGCGGCGCAGTTACTTCGTAGTGGTTCTTGGTCTCTTGCAAATTGGAATCAAGCGCAACTCGACGGTCGAACACAAAGCATTCTCCGCTCCAATGAGCCCCACCAACTTCCTCGAAATACTTCAAGATACCACCGTGGAGCTGAAAAACATTTGGTAAGTTGTGCTCGCGAATGAAGAGCGCAGCCTTCTCGCATCGAATTCCTCCAGTACAGAACGGAACCAATGTTTTATCTCGCAATTGCGCGACGGTATCGCCTGCGGTGTCGAGAAATGCATCAGGAAAATCGCTAAAATGTTCGAGTGGAAAGCTCAGCGAATTTTCAAAGGTTCCAATATCGACTTCATAAACGTTGCGAGTGTCGATCAGTACGACCTCCCGGCCTTCGTCATCATGCCCTTGATCGAGCCATCGTTTTAACGTATGCGGTTCAATGGCAGGCGCCCGCATATCTCCTGGAGCAATCATTGGATGCTTCATGGTGATGATCTCTTTCTTGATGCGCACAACAATGCGACGAAACGGTTGGTGATCGGAGATAGATTCTTTAATTTCAATGTCGGAAAAACACTGCGAGAACCTATCGTCATTACGCAAAAATTGCAAAAACGCATCTACCGAAGAGCGCTCACCAGCAAGAAAGAGATTGATGCCCTCTGGAGCAAGCAATATGCTCCCTTTCAAGTCGAGCTCATCACACCGCCCCTTAAGCAAGGAGCGGTAATCGTGAAGCTGAGATAAACCGACAAACTTGTAGCCGGCGATATTGACTATTTCCATATCGAGCCATTATAGCGCGCTACACACAGAACATTAAATACTAGACGACCGTACTGAGAGGTTTCGTAGGAGGATTGCTTCGAAAGCCTGGAACTGATTTCTTAATCGGACCTATGATCTGAAACAACTGAACAGTTAGGACTTCGTTGCGGCACTGACCCAGACGTCGACCTTCGGTTCATTTTTTCAGTTTCATCGCCAGGTAGCGCCGGATTATTGCCATAGTCTCGCAGGACACACGAGTTCACTTACTTGGAGCCAGGCATGACTCTCTGGGCGGACCTCCCACGGGTTATGGTTGTAAAACGCGGCAATCTCGAAATAGATCGTTATAAGGGACGAGACACACCGGCACGCTCGAAAATTGCTGCCCGAACTCCTTCTGGGCAGGTGCATCAACAGAAAATCGTTTTGCGTAATCGGAATCTTATTTGGTGCGACTATAGATCGTTTGGCGGTATGTCCAGACCCAGTATCAAACTATGATTTACTGCATCATTTTGCGGTCGCAAATATCCATACCTGCGTTGTGCCGACGGACTGAATGGCTCGTCCCTGGTCTGTCCATGAGCTGGCAGACTTGGTTCAACCCCAAAGAGAATCGAGAACGCGCCGATCAGTGCGATCAAAAACGATTCTCCGCGAGTAAATAGTTCCCTTCGAAAAATAAATCGGCTTCTCCTGAACTCTAACCTGTATACCGATGTCACACACAGGCCTGTCCCTGCTGCGATTGCCGACCGCTCTCTATGCCGACAATATACCATGCGACCACGGCGTCATTCCGAGATCAACCGCGATACCTTCCAAGAGGGTAAAATCGTGGGCGAATCTGCATGTGAGAATTTCCCATGTTCGAGTCGCAAACATTCCTGCTGAAACGTAGAGAATTCTTTTGTCTAATCCTTTTCTTCACCGACTAAAAAAACAACGGTCCAAGAGGTTAATCGTCAGTTTGCGCTGCAGTAGAACCACCAAAGAGTGTCTCTTTGCGATCGTCCTTTTATTCATTAACTTGCCTGCGCCAACTTTGTCGCAGACAAAGGTTTTGGAGGGAAACATTGAGATTGACGACGAAGTTTCTGCAATTCCACCTGAGTTTCTCCCTGGAAACAAGTTCGAGCCAGGTCCCGAGCGCGTCGACAACTCAACGTGGTATCGCATTCCTCAATGGTTTTCTGGTCAATGGACAAGCGATGGCGAGCAACAGATAACCAAGAAAAATTTAGTCACAGGTCGAAGCTCACGCGGAAAGCTGCGCGTCGAATTTCCCAAGTTCGTTTTTCTGGGTTGTGTCAAGGACGATGAGGGCACCACGTGGGAGCGAGCGCCCTTAAACCGATGGCGACTGACACAATACGAAGGACAAAATCCAATTTATTCAATGTTCAGATCGGCAGAAGTTCAGCAACCTGATGCCGAACATATCGCGATCAAAAGCGTTGGAATGAATCTGGTCGTAGACCGGCGCACCAGGAAGATTAGCAAGGCTTCGCAAGTCGAGGCTTTGCAAATCTACTCGAGAAAATCAGATTCATTGATGACCCTGCAGAACACCTCCAGAGCTTACGATGAAACGGGAAAAGCATATCAAGAAAAAGTAGCGACTTCCGAGATGGAAAAGGTGAAAGATATCGATTTGGATAGCTTGAAACTCAAGTATCTGCGGCAAGCGTTTCAAGAGTACGCGAAAGAGCACCACCACGATCAGAGTCGCTAACTGGAATACTTGCCATTAAGGGATCACGACTCCACCCGGTCCGTCATTGCCGTTGTCACCGTTACCAGTGCCAAGACATATGTTGTCGAAGCCTCGGGAATGAGAATATTAGTGTGCAGTTTGAGCGTTATCTTGACGCTCTTCATTTGTGAACCCGTCCAAGCGAAAAAATGTCTGGGGAGTGATCCGTGCACAGCCTGCACCACATGTGGTTACTGCAAACACTATGCCGTTCGGGGTGGGAGTTGTGGAGTGTGCAAGAACGGTCACGGAAAAGATTCTTACTCAGCACTTCAAAAAGAGCACGACGAATGTCACAATTGACCGGACTGGATCTCCGACCAACTGACTTTCGCGACTGTGCCGACCAATCTTACAGTTGAACTTCGAAAGATGCGGTTTGATTTGCCCTCTCGACTCCCTGCTGCTGTTGTTGCTATGGGACATCGACTGATCAACTGTATTCTGAGTCCTCGGCAACAAGCAAATCGGAAGGATCGCCGAAGTAAAGCTGATTCTCCAAGACTGAGGAGTTGGTGTTTTCTTTATTTTCATCATGAAGGACTGGAAAAATCTCCATTTTTTCAAGCACGCTCCACAGATCTTCTAAGGCATCGTCTGGATTATAGTAGAACGCGCTGCCACGGACGCGCCAGAATTGCATTCCACATCGTTCCAGATCGCGCTGTCGAGCCATGTCGGCATCATACTTGTCGGGTCCGTGCCACATATCACCGTCACATTCAACTGCTAGACGGCCTCGTATTCCTTCAACAATCAAATCAATTACGAAGCCGTTCGATTCGACTTGTGGCAAGACTCGATAACCTCGCTCGGCAATTCTGATGAAGACATCCACCTCGAACCAACTATCGAAAGGCTTCGGCGGTGCGGTTTGTAACTTATAGCCGTCTCGTAGAAGACGCTTTAGTTCCGTCAGTTCGATACCAGCGACTGCGGATGTCGCAACATGTGGATTCAGGCAGTATGAGAGTAAGCGGTGCCGGATACACTTTGTATTTAAGTCACTCAAGGTGACCGAGTGAAAGAGAAGAAGCTGATCTCGAGCTCTGCTAACTGCAACATTGAATCTTCGCTCGTCCTTGTCGGCGGTCATTGCGTAAACTCGTCCACCTTCTACGGGGGCAGACACCATCGAGAGAAAAATGATGTCGCGCTCGTCACCCTGAAATTCGTAAGCGTCGCCAACTCTGATTTGACGATCCTCATATTCAGTTTTCGAGATGTATTTGTCCGAGTTTCGGAGCTCATTGTCAATATACTTCGCTTGCCCAGATGTGTTTAGTAGGCTGATCACGCCGATCGATTTGCCACTATATGCAGGGTCGTGGCAGATTTTGCTTATTTAGTGCAGAATTGCTTCAGCCTCCGGAATATTCACTGGCCTAGTCGACTTATCATCGACGTAACCTTCAGAGACGTATGTCGTTTTTACGACCGGAGTTATTCGACCACCTCCATACTGCCGTAGCGGAATTAATGGATCGCTTGAATAACAGAGGTTATTTGAAAACTGAATAATTTCCGGCATGCAACGAAAATGTTCTTTGAGTCGAATTTCTCCTCGATACCGTATCTTTGCCTGATCGAAGAAACTATGCTCGATTCCGATCGCATCACTATGCGGAATATCTTTCAGGAACTGATCTCGTAAAGCATCGACGTCTGATCGATCGAGTCCGACAGTGTCTGGACTAATCTGTTTATCATCGCCCACGACCACAAGCTGCTATCGTTATCGGCTATTACGTGGAGGGCGTATGCTCTACGGGCGTTGTAGGTCCGGAACACGCTATTCATAGTGTAAATAGTTGTTTCTCCTTCAATCGAGATATAAGGTTAAACATGACAGCGCTGCTTGGTGTTTCGGATGCATTGTCGCAGTGCATTGACTCGCTCGCGCCGCTTAGAGTCGAAGCGTCTGAATCTAAGATTAACAACCGACCGGACACTTTGAGAGAGTGTTTCGATCGGGTATCGAAGCTACCGAAGGTGGTGTTTCGACATCAAAGGGAGCTGGATTGGCCAAAAGTGTCGTTTTGCCCGGCAACTGAAAAAAACGATGGGTTTGTCACTGTGGAGTTCCCGAGTTATCACGAACGCCCTTCGATACAAGTGGGACCGGTCGAAGCGATTTCGAAAGTGAAAGCAGATGTGTCTCAAACTCCTTCGCTTTTCCAAAATGATCACTATGTACGGCGAGACCCCCCCTAATCTTTGCATCCAAACTCACTAACCCAGATACAGAATACGTGTAACACGAGAAACCATCGATATCTCGTCTAATTCTGGATTACTCACTAGAGACCTAACTTCCTCATTGCCCGAATTGTACCAACAGTACGGAGCACCGACAGAATTGAGCAGCTCATTACCCGTTAGTATTACTAATTTTGCACCACGATTAGCCAATTCGCTAAGACTTGCCTTCTCTGAGTCATCCAATGATTCGTTGAAACTCGCAAAAACAATGGCCGCATCATTGAATGCATCGACGAGAGCATCGGCACGACGGAAGTCGGCATCCTCGAATCTTTTATACGTTTTCGCTTCACCTAAAATCAAACCTTCGTTCCCGTTATCCAAAATCGATCGAACGAACAGTCCGAAATCGATTTCGAGCTTGACGTCCTGTTTTCTAATTATCAGGGATCTTCAGTAACAACCTCTGGCTTTTTTAGCTCAACGACTGTATCTTTCTTCATTAGGCGTATCTCCTTTCTTTGTGGTTATTGAAAGAATACGCCACCTTACTCAATTACTCAAAACACAACTTCTGGCAAAAACTCGAACCGCTCTCGCCCGGAACATTTCTCAAGATAGATTCCTTTCTGACGAATTGAAAGTGACTTTCATACAGCTCCGCCAATACCGAAGACATTGTCACAAAACTCGGTACTTTGAATTTCGGATCCAACTCATTCGTTACCAGAATAATAAACCGAAGATTGTTTGCCTCACAGAAGTCTGCATGGGCCTGCGAAGTCACGACAAGGTCTGGTGAGAATTCACGAATTGCAGTAAGCGTTTCAGAACGCCCTGGAGCTAGTGTATCGGCATGCAATATTACATTGTAAATCCCGCCCATTGTAAATCCCGCCCCAAAGACAAGAGTTAATAGCGATGGCTTGTTCGAGTGCAGCGTCTTGTCTCTCTATTAGAAATACAAGACGCAACGGTCTTAGCGAACACGTCACATCAATTGATCCTGTCTGCATTCGAACTCCTATATAATTGCATCATTCACGTAGGCAACGAGCAGACTAGCCGATAGTGCCGGAATCTGGTCTGGCAATCAGTTTGTAGACACGTAGATTTCCAGATAACTCTGCAGTTTGAACTCGAAGACACTTCGTGAATTCATCTATTGCTCTTATGGTACTCGCACTCGCTCGGCTCGGAATACTCCGGTAGAGGGCGAGCGACTCTTTCTCTCTTCATGTAAAAGGATAATGTGCCGTAGTCAATCGAACATAGTGAATGCCGAATATCAAACCGATCGCCACACTTGCTCTTCCAGGCACCATCTTCGTCCCTTAGAGCAGCGTGACAGACATCCCCGTCCGCGTCAACAAATACGGCTATAACCTCCATCCCTTCCTCAACATCACAAGTGTCTGTAAGAGTGAATCCAATCTCTGCAAACGCGGTTTGAAAAGACGCCGGTAGATAATCGTATTGTGGTAGCGGCCACTTGTACGGTGGTAGCTTTGTAGGTTCCCACCAATTCGAAAGATCTCCAGCGGCATATGCCAGGCAATTGTATGAGTCTGTACACTTGCTCGTCCGCAAATAGTCGGCATCTGCGATCAGATTTGGATGCTCTCGCTCTAGGTCTCTCGCACATTCAAGCATCTATATCAGTCCTTGCTGTTCGCCCCATTCAAGCCAGCATTCACGCATTTTAGCTACGTTCCCAGCGACGTCCATTGGTATGGGGTTGTCGCCTGTAATCTCGGTTAGCGCCCAAAACCAATGTCCGCCGTGTTCGCGGAGTTCTTTTAGTATGTATGGCACAACTGGCGGACCGAAAGCTATGATAGTGCGGTAGTCACGGTGCTTTGCTTTTTTCATTGCAAGTGAGTATCCGTCTGTTTCTTGCCGCCATCTTGTTGCAAGCTCCTTGAATTGCTCCTCCAAAGGCTTTCTGTGAACGCGCCTTCTTTCGAATCGACACCGCCACAAAAAATATGCGTCTCCAGCAGGAAGCTCGTTCTCTTCCGAATAGGTTAACCAAATCGTTCCCAACGCCTTTGGGAACAACAGCCGACGAGGAATCTCGTGGTAGTTCTCAAAGTGGTGCTTTGTATCGAACAAACAGTGGGTACTGATTTCAAAATCACCGCTGCTGGTGACCTCAAATTCGGAAGATCCTTGCAGACCTACTGTGTGCGCATCTGGATCTACTACTTCTTCATCTTCAACAATAGTTTCCGATTCGAACGATGAAAGGGCGTCTTTCTCTAGAACATACGGATTGGTCATAGTAGTTAATCCATAGTAGTTACTTCCACGCAAGCAATTTCAGCCTTCTTAAGGATTTTCCTTAACTCGGATGTCTTCAATTCTGCTCTTTCAATTGCTTGTTTCAGTTCCGTTAGCTCGGATGTATCAAGCGCAACAAAAAACTCTTTTCTAGCTCCAGCCTCTGAATACTCGATCTTGAGAGTGTGCGAAATTACTGAGGCGATTGGCTCGTTTACGGTATCCTCGTCAAATATCGGACGAAGGTCACTGATTATCCGTACTCTCAGAAAGTTTCGTTCGTTATTGGTCAACAATAGATTGGCCTTCGCGGATAGACCCAAAGAACTCTTGGCACTAAAAAACTCAGTTAAGGCTTCTCTAAAGCGCTTTGACTGTTCAATTGAATATGACCCTTTCGACTTCTCCTCGATATTGTCCGCAAGAGCTGACGCAAAGTCAGTAACGCTTAGATTCACGTGCGACAGCAAGTCCTGTCGTTGGTATTCAATGAATAGAAAAAAGTCTATTACCTTAGAAATATGAGGAAGGTCAGCACTGCGATCGCGAATGATGGACGCTGCAAACCTGCCTAAGTCTCCGCTTGCCGCTGGCGAGCGGATTGCGTCCATCACCGCGCGAAATAAACTCTCGTCGGCCTTTAAGAGTATCAAGCCACCGTCAGCGAATTGTTTTGGTATCCTGATTTTGTACATTTCGTGCAGAGTAAAGCATCAACTATTATGAGGTCTTCATTTGAGGACTCTTCCTGCAAATTTAGCACTTCTGATTCCAACTCGCAAACCATCCATCCGAGTATCGATGGATTACGGGGGTAGACTACAGACGTAACGCTTACTATTTGCTTACTACGATTTGCTCAAAGTACGAAAAACTATCGGGACGACAGGATTTGAACCTGCGACCTATTGCTCCCAAAGCAACCGCGCTACCAAGCTGCGCCACGTCCCGGCCATCAAATATAGCACACCGACGTTTTTTATGGAACAAAGTCGGGCTCGTCGTGGTGGATGGCTACGCCTTCGTGGGACTTAGAACTTGAAATCTGCGTGCGGTTTTTGGAGCTCTTGCTCTTTGTAACGCTTGCCACGGTAGTCTGCTCGCGCTTATCGGAGCGTTTTGAAGAGGTGGATTTCTCTGACTTCTCTTTACTTGCTACTTCTGTCGACTTACTTAGTTTGCCTTTGTTTACGTAACTTCCGTAAATCCACCCTTCCCTGCCATTGACCGATATTTTGTACCAGCCATTATCTTCGCCGAGAATGCGGACGGGCTCACCGCGGGAGACATCAAAGATTGTTTTGTTTCTGCGACCAGGTCCGGAGCGCATCGTCACACGCGACGAGGTCTCTGTCACGATAGTGCCTGATCCACCAGACTGTTCATTCTGTCTGCGGCTGGAGCGTTCGCTCTTTTCACGCTTCTCAGAAGCTACTCGTTCGGCTTTCTCAGCTCTCTCGCGCCTCTCCTCAGCAATTCGCTCGGCTCTCTGCGACTTCTCGCGCTTCTCCTCAGCTATTCGTTCGGCTTTCTCCGTCTTCTCGCGCTTATCTGCCGCAATGCGCTCTTCTCGCTCTTCGGCTTTGCGCGCTTCGAGTTCTGCTTCTCGCTTGGCTTCGCGATCACGACGCTCACGCTTCGAATCGGTGCTTGCCAACTTCGTGGTTTCGTCAGTGCTTTTCACGACAATCTTTGAATCGGCCTTTTCGACAGACTCGTGTTTGGAAACTTCCTCGCCTGGCTGCGCGGCAGCGGTGCTCCCTTCCGGTTCTGCTTCTGCAATCTGAGCCGGAGCGCTTGTTTCCTTGAATCCGGTCACAGACCAGCGTCCGGACTTGGCGAGTGAGACTTCGAAAGCACGTTTACCAGATACGAGTATGTACGTTTTGCTGGTGTCTGAATCGCTTTTCCTGCGACGCTTCGATGTTTCCTTGCTCGGCTTGCCGATCTTGAAATTACCAGGGGCGACAACAGGTTTTTCTTCTAAACCCTTGATACCATCTCGCACATCAACCGATAAGTACTGCTTGTAGTCATCCGCGTCAGTTGGATCGACAAGACTGGATGCCACCGCATATAGAGCGCCAAACTCACCTGTTCCGAGCGAACCACCGCCGGTGTATCGTCCATTTTTCCACGACAAGTTTGTAATGAATTGCTCATCCTTGAAAGGAATACTTCCGCAAAACAGCTTCTGATCCTTGGCGGCGGAGACGAGCATTCGATCGACCTTGATATCACTGGTGGTGCCAATGAAATTCGCCGAACCCGATCCCTTTATAACAGGTAGAACTTTGTCGGTTCGATCGCTGACCTCGCCGCTAGGCAGTATCGCGAGGGCTTTCAATTGAGGCTGCCGTGGACCATCTCCGGTCGTGTGCCCGAGCAAGACGAGCAATTGTTCTGGTGCAGCATCGAGCAAGCGCGAAGCATCGAAGACGCCTAGCCCAGCTAATCTCGAGACCTTGTGGCCATCCTTGGAGGGTACGATCAGGTAGTCCGAAGGCTGCAAAACACAGTCAACTTCGACCAGTTTGATTTTATTGGGCAAGTCGAAGACCAACACTTCGAAAGCGCTCGAAGGCAGCTCGGACTGCAGCTTAGTTAAAAGATCCGGCGATGAGATGTTTCCAAATTGCTCTAGATATTTTAGAACTGCGGTATCCAATTGCACGCGCATGAGTTGGGCATCCTCAGCGGACTTTGGACCAGCAGCCATGCGCTCAGCGACAGGCCTGAGCTTTGGATCTGGACGGGTGAATACGGACCCGAGCGCCGACGCGGCACATACAACGACACCAGCTACGCCCACGGCCGCCAAGGCTTTCAGGGGAATCTGGGGACCCTTGTTCTTGAACTTTTGACCGCAAAACTTACAGTTGCGGGAAGCAACAGAATTTCGCTGGGTACAGTTAGGGCAACGCATTGGGATCTCTTCCTTGTTGTTTCCATCCAGTCATAGTCAACACTAAGACTGGTACTTCATCAGGCAAATCTGTTTTACTGTTGAGAATAAAAACCAGGAGTCTTGCAAAGAGCACGGACGACCTGATGAACATACCGTTCAGAGGAACCCTGGGATTCTACAACATACTTGACAAATCAAGGAAGGTCGAATGTCACAGCTCGACCAGCCAGAAGACGGGAAACCCCAATCCATATATACAAGTGACATGCATAAAGGTTTGTTCACCTTTCGTTAGAAATATATCGGAGACATTGGCGTGGCGAATTCAGAAGCTGAAGTAAAGTTCAGAAAAGATTTAGTAGGAGTCGCAAAACTCTGCTACCAACGTCGTTACATCTGCGGGACCGAAGGTAACTTCAGCATTCGCATGGCTGATAACCTGATTTTGACGACGCCGGCAAGCAGCTGCAAAGGTCGGCTCGAGCCAGATGAGCTGGTTCTCACTGACTTCGACGGCAAAACGGTGGACAGCAGTGGGCGCCGCCCATCGACAGAGCTTGCAATGCACCTGACCGCATACAAGCAGCGACCGGATGTAAAAGCAATTGTGCATGCTCACCCGACGGTGGCGGTTGGTTTCACCGTGGCTGGTAAGAGTCTGGCGAAATGCGTTTTGCCGGAAGTCGTATGTACACTTGGTCAGATACCTGTGGCACCATATGCGACACCAAGTACCGACGAGGTTTCCAACAGTATCGCCGACCTCGTCACCAAATATGATGCTCTTGTAATGGACCATCATGGGGCACTCGCTCTTGGCAAAGATATCTGGGACGCTTATTACAAGTTAGAAACTCTCGAGCATCACGCCGAAACAATGATGGTTGCTCACCTTTTAGGAGGGGTTAAGCCTCTTCACGTGTCTCAAGTCGAAAAGCTGCTGGACATCGTGGGCGTCTACGGGTTAAAAAAGCCTGCATGCGCAGAGGCTCTACTGAGCCCCGAAGCTTGCACCGTCGATGGAGACAACAACTAGTGAGCGAACCGCTTCATCCGCTGGAAACGGTCACAACAATCTATCTGCTGCGACATGGTCACACGGAAGAGACCGAAAAAGGCAAATTGTATAACGACCCGAATGTCGAGATTACCGCCAACGGCCGCGCGCAAGCAGAGGCGCTTGGCACCTGGCTCGCCAACAACAAACCCGACCTGCTGTTGTGCAGCACGGCAAAACGCGTTCGCTCGACCGCTCAGATCATCCAACAGTCTGTCGGCATGAAAGCCCAACCAATAGACGGCTTTAACGAATGGAGCGTCGGTGATTGGGAAGGACGCACATACGTAGATTTGAAGGAGAAAGAACCTGACGTTTACAAAACATGGAGCGCCAACCCAATAGAAAATGCACCGCCGGGCGGTGAATCGATAACAGATCTGTACAACAGAATTCATTTGAATCTGAAGCAAGTAATCAAAACTCACGAAGGTAAACAGATTGGTTTGGTCACTCACGCCGGCGTGATCCGCTGCATTCTCGTTGGAGCGCTGGGAATGCCACTCATCAACTTCTGGAGGCTCTCGATACCAGTCGGCTCCGTTTCGAAAATAGACTTCAGCGACAACTTCGCAACAGTGCACTTTACGGCGCTTCAGCCAACACTTCTCAATGCGGCCGCGAAATAGCTGTCGACAGTCGATTCGTGAGAAATAGCTGTCGGTGATTCGACGCATGAGAAATACCTGTCGGTGATTCGACGCATGAGAAATACCTGTCGGTGATTCGACGCATGAGAAATACCTGCTACAACGCAGATGAGCGAGCCACGAGTGCTCGCCCTTATGCCTCTCGATATCAGTTGCTCTCATTTCTTCGCGACAACTGCGAGCACTGGCTTGTAGAAATACCGATAAGGTTCTTGCGACCTGGCTAGGGTCTCGACCACAACGCACGTATGTCGGTGTCGAGAGAAGCATTCAAATGAAGACATGCGGTAGACAAAGCTAAAACTCAACGAAGTATTCCCGCGATTTTTACCGGGCAAAATAATAGATCTGAGGGAAATAGCGGAGGTTAGCCCGCACTCTTCTGCGCTGGGAGTTTGACCTTTCGCTTTACCTGCGCGAGCTGCACTCCAACAAGAACAAGCAACACACCAGCGCCCTGGAACATCGTGAGAGGCTCTTTCAAGATGAACGCCGCCGCCACGATAATAGCGGGTCGCTGCAAAATATTGATGATCGAAATGCGCGTCGATCCAAGCAAGTTTAACGCATATAGAAAAGCTACATTAGCGCAGGCAGATGCAAATCCCATCCAGCCGCCAATCTTCCATGCCGCATCCGGAATGGTTCCTGCGAAGGGAAGTACGAAGAGTGATACCAATAATCCGTTGACGAAGAAAAGGTAGGTCGAGATCAGCGCCGGGGAATACTTCTTCGCAGCCGCTTCCATCGTCACTCGATAGGTCGTCGACGTAACAACGGCACCAAAAATCAATATGAACCCGGCGAGATTCATATTGAGATTGTGCCATTCCAAACCTAGAATGACACCACTAAAGCACAGGAAAAATCCGAGCCAGAACTTCGGCGTCAACTCATCGCGACCGAGAGCCTGATTGCAAATCGCCACAAATGCCGGTGTTGTCGTAATGATAGTAATAGCTAAAACCGCGGAGATCTGCTTCAATGCGAAAATTCCGAGAGCGCTGGTAGACAGCAAGAGCATCGCCAAAAGCGATATGTGTGCCAAGTTTTTAAATCCGACCCATCTGAAAGTGCGTGTGAGGGGCAGTATCAGCAACGCACCGACGACAGTCTTAACCACCAATAGATGAAGAGGCAGAAGATTTTGCTCGTAACCAAGCTTCACGACGATCGGCTCTACCGACGCCGCGAGAATCGCCACAATTACACATAGAGAAGAGAAGAGCTTCGAATTGGTTAACTTAGCACCAGGCGCCCGCTCAAACGCATCGCTTGCTGTTATTCGATCCGTACCGTCACTCCGAATTTCCTTGTTCGCTGATGTCTCTGATTTCGAAGACATCTCTGACCTATTCATAAATCGCTTTCATTATCTCTTTGTGACTTAAGTTATCCCATCCCAATTTTGCTAACGTTCTTCCATCTCTTGCAAATTCTCTGCCAAGAAGAATAGAAGAAAGATTTACAATCGAATCCATCATCGGTGCATCAATTCCGGCTTTGTGCGCCAATTGCTGCATGGGCACCAGCGATGATGCTACGTCCTCTTCGATAAATCGATGACGCAACGTACCCGGCGCTTTGCTAAAGCTATAGTTAGGAACCGTCCGCATCGCCTGAAGTAGATCGCCTGTGGTGTCGCAGCCATAGTATCTGTTAAGAAGCTCTTTCATCGGAATGATCGAGGTCCCATAGGCTCTGGCAAGGCTGCCGAACTCTTCTTCCAGCCGCTCCAAAAGCACGACTGTCTGGTTGGTGAAACCTTCATAGTAGAAAAGGAATCCGCTGTTGCGATCGACATTATTCATATTCGCAATCATCGTGATCGGATGCGCCAACGCACCGAAATCAGTGAGCCCTCGCTGTACTACATTCTCAGCTTCAGTCAAGCCAGGAAAAAAACGCCGAATGATAGACGCGTTAGATGAAGTCTTGCTTTTGTTATACGAGGAATACAGAGTCCACTGCTTGATACCGCGTATCCATATAGAGTCATCATCCTGAATACGGCTCGCAAACAGTGAGTCGGTCTCCATGATGGCTGGATAATGACGGCGAGCACCAAGCGCATGCTTGAACTCTACAACACCAGCAAACTTGCTCGAGAAAAGAACTACTTCGTGGTGCTCAGTCAGGTGAGGTGCCAGACGTCCGGCGATCTCGCTGTATGCATCGGTAGTCGTAGCGACGAACACTGTCGCGCAATTAGATAAAACGCTGGCAAAATCATTGCTGACTTCAACGATACTAAAATCACCTTCAAGCTTGCCGGAGCTCTTGATTGAGCCGCGCCGCGACAAGGCTTGCAATTTTTCGGGATTGCGAACGAGTAAATGCGGAGAGTACCCACGATTTCCAAGCGCGCAAGCCAGCGACCGAGCCGCGTTGCCGGCACCGATGATGGCAATGTGCCCGGCGCTACTCCCGAGATGACTTTCCTTGAGAGGAGGCACAACGGCTGTGGATGCTGCCGACTGTTGTCTCAGTGG
>JAIERK010000109.1 GCA_019746975.1 Candidatus Obscuribacterales bacterium | reverse complement strand
TTTATCAAACGAATCGAATCATGAACAAGCTCTTCGCCGAAATCAAGCTCCTCGGCGGCTCTTTTCTTGAGAAGTCCCACGGCGGCTTGCTTGTCCTCTTCACTCAATGTTGCCCTGGCATGATGATGGTCCGCCAAAAGGCGAAGCAAATCTTGCATGGTCAAACTGGGATCGATGCCGGACATACTAGCTCCAAACTCAACTGCCAATACTAGCACCACTCACTTCTACGTTGAACTGCATATAGGTCTGGCAAACAAATTTATCGAGAATATTTTATCGAGAAGGATTTTTCGATCTTACGACCCCGGCATGTTGTGCCTGGTGAAAAAGACGATGACTGACAACACGATACAAATGCTGCCGGAAACGACCATTATTGTTTGAATCAAGCTTGTAAGGGCAACGTGGGCGGGTTCGTCAACGACGAAAAAACTGGTTGCAATCAGACAGACCGCAAGTAACCCGAGACCTACGCTGATCCAGATTTTCAAAGTTGGTGACGGATCCTGCTCCTGCTCCAAATGGCACGCCCCTTAAGATGTCCTTATTCAAATATAAGCGTTTCACCAATTTGCACAAGCATTAAGTAAGACTATCGGACCGCAAGCACTGGATACCCTAACCAGTCGAACGCACAGCACTGGATATCTGAACCAATTCGAACGTTCAGCCACTCGGACTGCCGCTCCATCTCCTGACAGGCCATACTGTTTATGAACCATGGCTGCCGAACAATTCCCTCGGAGGGATAAATGTATTGAGGAAATATCAGGTCGGCACCAGCCGGCTTCGGGCAGACTCAAAGCAGGCTCTGAGCAGGCGCCGACCGGTCGCCCCCGACCCATCGGAGAAGATCGGGACGGCAAACAGTACTATTGATATTGGCGATAGCACAAGCTTTCAGAGATGTTCCAGGTTAAATTTCGCAGCCTCCGAATCCTGCTCTCAGCCCCACTAGCCGGATTCTCAAAGCCCAAGAAATAAATGCGTTGGCGGCAGGTCAGGATTCGCACGGGTTGCAAAGAGCCCAAGACAGACCTATATTTAGCGGATCGAACTGTTTAAACTGTGTCACTTACGGCATTTTCGGGGGAGGAAAGGGTACAAATCGTTCACACTTGAAATCTATACTCCGTAAATCCGTTTGACCCCCTTAGATCGAGTTACTATAGACATATGGCAGACAACAATCAGCCAGAAAGGCTACCGCAACCGCCGGTTAATCAGCCTACAGACGCGACTCCAGACAAGCCGATTCCTTCTCCTTTAGAGGAGCAGAAGCTCGGCGCAGCGAAGGAAGGACTGAAGGAAGTAGGAGGAATCCTCTACTCAGCGCCAGGAATCACCGGAGCCGACGATGGCATCATCCAGAACGACAGTGCCGCGAGTCAGGCAGCGGACAAACCGCCCGGCGAAATGACTGAGGCTGCCCGTGCTGCAAAGTTCGGCGACGGTCGCAACTTCGGAACGGCTCCTGGACAGAGACACCCGGTCACTCTCGAGGTCAACCCTGAGGGAGGAGAGAACAATCCTCACAACCTCGCCCTCGCCAAGGACGCTTCCGGCAACTACTCTGAACTCGATCTCGACTACGGCGCTGACATACTCGGTGCGAGAGACTCAGTTACGCCAGGCGATGATGGGACAGGAGGCGACAATCCAGAAGCCCTAGCCGCAGCCGCCAGAGGTGCAGAGGTCGCTGACACAGATAACAACGACGACGGACCAGAAGGTCTAGCAGCAGAAGATGACGGTCCTGGCGACGAAAAGATCGAAGTCAAGGAAGATGGTGGGACGGTCGTCACAGCCGCAAAGAAAGAAGGCGGCGAGACACGCGACGTCGTTACACCTGTAGAAGGCGAAACCGAGACAAAGCAAGACAAGCCAGGTTCGGGTGGTGGCACGGTCACCGGCTCAGGGTCAGGCTCAGGTACCCAGGGCAGAACCAGAGGCGGGACAGAAGCGCGCATGGATCAGGTGGAAGGCAAAAAACCTACATCTGACGGAAATGGCACTGCCAACCTTCAAGCACAAATAGACCGTTTGAAAACCGGCCACTTTATAAAGGATGGGCAAGATGGTCGCTTCCAGAGCGGCGACGCCTTGACAGATCGTAGTGCGAAGGAAGGATTTGGCAAACAGCTCAACGACTTCCTGGCAAGAACAGACATCACCGATCAACAGAAAGCCGACGCCCTCAAGAGCGTGACAGACGTCCTTGAAATGAAGCAAGGCAAAGACGGTCCAGATGGTAGCCCCTATTCACAAGCCTTCCGTGAGGCTGAGATGACCTCGCTCATGGAAAACATGGCAAAATGGGACTCCATAGATCAGGGCAACAGCAATCGTTGCAACGTCTATCAAGTTTCGAGCGCCAGCTCCTATCTGAAGCCTGAGACCATGGCAGCACGTTCCAAAGACATACTTCAAGATGGGAAGTGGGACATTCCAGCGAGCGAATCAAGCACTGGAAAACCTCAGTCTGTAGACATGAGAGACGTGCTGGACAAACAGGTCGCAGACCATAGCAGGGGAGCCCACCGCACCACTGACGGTGCCAATGGACAATCAACCATGCATGGTGATCTAGATACAATCGCCATGGCCAAGCTGTTTAACCAGGAAAGAGGATTGATTTACTCGGTCGGAGAACCGACAAAGTCAAATCCAACCGGCGAGACTCTGCACCGAATCGCGCGGAATGCCGACGGCAGCTACGCGAAGAACGATGATGGTTCGCTCAAGAAGGGCGCGCTTCATAGCGAAGGAAGCCCTGGCATGACCGCAGCAGACGTCGCCGACATGGCAAAGAATCCAGCTCTGAAGATGGCCGATCAAGTCACCATTACCGCTGATCAATCATGGAGAAATGGAAGAAGTACGGATAATCTGACGGTGCTGGGCAATGGACCTGGTCAAAAAACGATGGATCAGGTTGCAAAAGACATTCAATCTAAAGACAAGCACTATCTCATCATGCACGTAGCAGGCAACGACCGAGCGGTCGTTGATGCCAATGGACAAAGTCACGCCCGAGGCGCCGGTTCGCATGCCGGACACTCGATTGGCGCTGCCTGGAACAAGAACGTCAACATCAACGAAAACCGTTTTGCCGGTAAACCCGAAGGTGGTACCTGGAAAGGCAACAACACCTGGGGTGGTGGCAACGACGACATCTGGGATCGCAACATCGTAGGCGCCGACGGAAAGCTCAAATCCGACATGGTCGCGTCCGCTAGCAATATGGAGACAAACAGAGGCGGCGGCGGTGGTGGCTCAGTGCCTTACCAGGACTGGCACAGAACAAATCCTGGCGTCAACAAAGACGGTGGCACAATCCAACGCAACGACGACAGAGATTCCAACAAAGGTAGAGAAGACCATAAGAAGCAACAAGAAAAGGATCAGCAAGCAAACAAGGAAAAGGACAACAAAGATAGAGAGCTTGCCGCCGCCAAAGACGGTAAAGATCCTGAACAAAGCAGACGAGCTCAGCGAGACGCAATGCTTCGCGCGCAAGGATTCCAGCAACAATATCTTGCGGCACAGGCAAAAGCGTCAGAACTTGCCGGAAGAACCAACCTTGATTCCGGTGGACAGGCTGTCCTCGATGCCGCCAAGTCAGCAGCAGAACTCTACAGAGGCCTCGCCTCCGACGTATTTAGAAGCGCATAATACAGCGCGGTCTGATCTAGAGTCCGCATGGCGGATCGCATAACCTCAGCTTCCAACCTCGAACCTGAATGTGTTCGAACATGCTGTGCCGGCGAGACGCAGGCGGTCCTAGTGGCGGATCGCATAACCCTAGCTTCCAACCTCGAACCTGAATGTTCGAACATGCTGTGCCGGCGATGGTGACCGCGGAGCATTGCCGCAAACACTGCGATGCCGGGCGATCACGTCCGAGTTTTCCTTCGCTCTACTTCACTGAGTGATTAGGGCTCTCGCAGATTGTTTTGACATCTTTGAGCCGCTTCTTGACGCCCTTCATCGTTTGCAACTTGGTCAATTGTTTTGCAAACGGAACTGGAATAGCCAGATCGACATACGACGACAGACTCAAATTGGTAGCCTCTCCAGTCGCTGACGGAGCAATTTGCCAGCGCCCTTCGAACGCGCGAAACTTCTCAGATCGAACCATATAGTATTCGATCGTTCTATACGGAACATAGACTTCTTTGTAGACGCATTTAGCATCGCCAATAATCGGAAGGTTGTCGAAGGTCTCTTCAAGAACGCAAGCATGCTGCCCTTCTCTAGAGAGCTCCTTTACGGAGTCTTTGCTTTCGTCCCGGAGTTTGATAATGGCTTTGTAGACGTCTTCGGGCTTGGCATTGACCACGATCTGCGAGAACGAGGAGCCCTTCGCCGGCTCACGTTCCTCAGCTTGGACGCTGCCAGGCGAGCCCAACAGAAAATAGCCTGCCACCGCAATTGATACCACTTTATTTAGTCTGATCATGTTCAAGATGCCTGTTTAGAGAACAACAGATTCGCCCCGTAGTCAAGCGGACCTTCACGAATGAGGCAGGAATTCTAGCTTGCTTTTCGTTCTCTTTGCAAGAATTGTCATGAGGAAGATTTGCCACTTTATATAATCAACAATGGCAACATCGGACATTCAGGCATTATAAAAATGCTTCATGTTCTCAAGTTTTAAGCAGGTTGTAGAGAGATAACAAGAGCATCTAAGCCTGATGCGGGGCTGTTTTCAAGACACAAATTTCAATCGAAGACCTCAAGTCGACCGGTTGCAACCAGATATGGTGCTCCTCCAGGTCTGCGCTCGCATTCCTGGAGAATCGAATATGAAAATTACCATAGCATCGACGCACGCATAAAATTTCATGCGGATCGGTGTACCCGCTCCAGCAATCTCCTGGTCTGATAGCTCATATCGAGCCCTTCCTCACGAGTCCTGATGCTGTAATAGAAATAGCCTGCCGCCAAAAACAGGACCGGCATCAAATACATATAAACAATCGAATTCCATAGTCCACCAATCATTTGCAAAAGTATTGGCAGTTGGATCTCCGAAGTGATCTTTGCACCGCTGTAGATCCCGGCGCGCTGATACTCCACGAAATACATAATTTGAAGTACCGATGTCATCGCGGTGTAGAGCAACACCCATGACACTCCAAGTGAGCAGACAAACCCGAAGGTTCTAAAGAAGCGTCGGAGGCTCAACTTAATCGAGCGACCTAGCACTGCAAAAACACCAGTATCCTCACAGGCTAAAACGACGAACAAAAGGGTCACAGGAAGACACAGAAGAATCAGAGATAAAACCGTCAAAAGTACCATGATTAGCAAGATTGGAATCATTACGATCGCAATCGCGGGAGAAATTTTTGCCAAAACACCCGCTATACCAAATGAAAAGGTCCAGATAAATACCCATACAATCAGCAAGAGGTAAAATGCGATGGCATAAAGCATTACGCACCAAAACTTAGGCCACGTTTTTGCAAAGGAACTTTCGAAGTTCTCTTCTTGAAGGACAATCATTCTTACGTACGCTAGTTGCAGCATTGTAAGCCAGATTTCAGCAGGGATGCAGATAACGAAACCCACACATCCAATGCCGATTCCCCGCAGGAAATCCTCCCCCGGACCGCGGTGAAGGCTGGATAAGAATACCCGCGCGCCATAAAGTAAGAATACTTTGCCAACCATCTCGACAGCGGATGGAAGCAATAGCTTTTTAAATAAAAACCGCAGGTCTTTTCGACACCGTCGGATCGAAAAACTAATGCAATCACCAATCGACAGAAGGTTATCCAAAGCGACCCTCGCAAAGTTTACTAAATATTATTCCCTTGCTTCTGAAAAGTTGGTGGCATTGATTTTCTAACAGCTTCGAGCTTGGCGAATAGATTTTGAACATTAGCATATTCCGTATCGAGCGCTTGCGATTCGTTGGAAAGATCTTCCGCAGAGAACACCCTGTTATCGCTCGATGGTGCCTGCGAGGCAAGGTTCGGCGGTCTCATCATCGAGAGGCGCGACAACACCGTCAGTGCGAATTTGGCATGCATATTACTACGCTGATAGATTTCGTTCTCCAGCCCATTTCCGCGAGATAGATTATTGTAAGCCTGCAAGTGCGAGCTGTACGCACCATCACGGTTGGCCTGATCGATCAAACTCCGCACGTTACGCGATATGCCCGCCGTTTTTTGGATGCCGAGATGATTGAACTGGCTAGACAGAGAGCTGTTCGTAACCGCCAGTTGGTTGGCCTCCGACCAGAGCTCAGAGAACGCGGCAGGGCTTTCCTTCTGCTGTGCCGTAGCCAGTGAGTTGATCATGCTTTCCAACTTCATCTCATTGGCTATGAGGCTTGATTCTAGCTGCTGTAACTGGCCACAAGCATCGTTGACCCTAAACTGCAGAGGTTTGATACCAAAATTCGACTGTGCACTGGAGCCAAAATTGCTCGATTGTCCCGAAATCATTTCTGGTTGTTGAGATTGGTGAAAACGCTGTACATGTTCGAGATACTCGCGCCTGTGTTGCTTGTAATTGTTGAGAGCCATCTCGTATTGCCGAAAAATGTCGTCGTATCGGCCGTAAACATCAACGGTTGTAGCGTTGGCGGCGACCGTTCCGACAAGTTCGGTAAGCTTCGATGAGTCATCGTTGAGCTTTCTCGCATTGGCAATCAATGTCATAGCAGATTGCAGGCGTTGGAACAAGAACTTATCATCTGCAGTGGCAGTGCAGCATTCGTCATCCTGCGCCGCCACGGGAAGGTGAAGGGCACAACCTAGAAAGAACGCAACTATCAATATTCGGCTAGATCCAGACGGCTTCAATCGAATTTTCCTTCTAAATTGGCGTCTATCGGACGTCCGTAGGTAGATCAAGAGACATTCTAGTACAAGGATTAAATGATGGCTTGCGGTCGGCAATTCAGACCTACTGAGGGGAACAAGACAACCAGGGCGTGTTAGCCTGGTTTGCTACAAATTCATGACTTGCGCTCTCATACGGCTTCGGCCGGGAATCCGAGACCAATCTACCGATTATCGGTCGTTCAATCTCAGTAATGACGGACCAACCACACGACGGCGCGGAGAATATCGGGCGAGACGAGAATGCCGCCCCTGACTCCGGGCGAATAGAGGTCAACCAGGGCGACAAAGCCACCCGAGCTTTGCCACAGCCGCCAACGCTTGAATTGCCCGACATCCCAAGAACGCCGTTACAGGACAAATACGAATTCATCGCATCTATTGGTGCCGGCGGCGCCGGCGTCATATACAAGGCCAAACAACTTCCCATAGGCAGACTGGTCGCGATAAAAATGATTCACTCGCACTTGATGACACCAACTGCGGTGAAGCGCTTCCAACAAGAAGCCACCACCGTCGGTACCCTTTCCCATCCCAATATTATCGCAGTATATGACTTCGGCGTCTCAGAGGGAGATCAGCCTTTCATGGTGATGGACTACATCGATGGCACACCACTATCGAAGGTGCTAGATGATCTGGGAGCCCTGCCTACAAAAATGGCGATTTCAATAGCGATGCAGCTCTGCGACGGACTCGCTCATGCGCACGCCCGGAATATCCTTCACCGGGACCTGAAGCCAAGCAACATAATGATGGTCCCTC
The DNA here is from genome assembly GCA_019746975.1 of Candidatus Obscuribacterales bacterium. Lineage (GTDB taxonomy): Bacteria > Cyanobacteriota > Vampirovibrionia > Obscuribacterales > Obscuribacteraceae > JADYXR01. The sequence continues at coordinate 38,972 of JAIERK010000109.1, read as the reverse complement.
TCGAAACTGGAGGACCGGACTTAGTAAAAATACTTGATTTCGGTTTAGCCAAAATGATTTACGGAGCAGATGAGGAAGAGGGCAAAGATCAGATCACAAAGACAGGCGAGACTGTAGGCACACCAGCATTCATGAGCCCCGAGCAGGTGATGGGCAAGACTCTTGATCGACGTACGGACATCTACTCACTTGGTTGTGTACTCTATCATTGCCTGACCGCACGACCACCGTTTGTCGGAAGGACGAGAATGGAGACTATGCTTCAGCAGCTCAATCAGCAGCCGTCACCGATCAACGGCGCGGGTGAGGAGACGGCAGTCGACCCACAAATTGAAGAGATTGTTCTCAAGCTTCTCGAAAAAAATCCGGACGATCGATTTCAAACCATGATGGATGTGAAGGAGGCGCTTGAAGCCGTATATGAAGGCGCTGCGCCTGCGATCGACAATCGGATAAAACAATCGGTCAACATAGATATGACATCTGTTAGCATCGAATCAGATTCGGAGCCGAACATATCCACACCAGATTCATCGATGGAGACCAAGCTTCCAACCACCGCATCGCCTCGCACCATTTTCAGCAGCACGACCGGTTTTTTATTTGCTGTGCTCATGTTGATTGGCATCGCCCAAGGGTTGGTTTTTCTGTTTCCAAACCTGATAAGAAGCGCTGATGAAATCCCTGAGCAATCAGCTGTAAAAAAGTCTAAGGAAGCGAAAGTAGCAGCGTTAAAACAATGGGGAGAAGATCATCGGTCCAAAGGCAAAAACCTTGACGATATGACCTTCGAGGGGCTTGTCAGTGATCCCCGTGCCGAAGAGGCCTCGTCGCGTCTTTGCCCGGAGATAACAGACGATGCATTGGTTTGTCTCGACGGCAAAACCAGTATAAGAGTCGTTGATCTTTCAAACGCTCAAAGCATTACAGATAAAGGAGTTCGCCATTTATCCGGACTCAATGTCAGTCAGTTGAGCCTGGACAATACAGGAGTTGGAGACGGGATTGGCGAAACGCTTGTCAGTCTGCGCGACTCGAACGGTCGCTCCTCGATTCAGGAGCTCGATTTGAGCGCAACTAGAGTAACGAACGCAATACTGCCGAAGTTCAATGAATTGAAAAATCTCAAGGAGTTAGACATTTCATCCACTGCATTGGCAGACGATGCAGCAGCATCTTTCACTACTCTAAAACTAAGAAAACTCGATGTCGGTGATACCAAACTCGGTGACAGGGCCGCTAAGACCATCGGAACAATTGACAGCCTGGTCGCGCTGGATCTCAGCAATACGAAGGTCAGCAACAATGGCATAAAGAGTCTTGCCAATCTGAACAACCTCGAACAACTTAATCTTTCCAACACAAAGGTCACAGATGAAGCAGCTCCCATACTCGCAAAGCTTCCGAAACTGGCGGTCCTCAATCTATCCAATACGCGTATCACCGCCCAGTGTTTTCCTTCGCTAAAATCGAGCGATTCGATTGGGTTTATCAACATAAGTAAATGCAAAGCAATCTCTCCGCAGCAAGCGGTAGAATTCGAACACGAGATGGACCAACTCAAAGCTGTCCGAGTGCAAGTCGGAGAGGATTGACTACTCCGACGATCATCCAAGGAACCGACAACAAATGACACCAGATACGAAGACAAACAAAATCGCAGAGATCACGCGACATATCGAGCTATTGCTTTCCTGCGCGAAGTGCCCGAACATGATCGGTCCGGTCGTGACCCACCGCCCGGTGATTTCCAAGGTGTTGCTCATCGGTCAGGCACCGGGACCACGCGAGGGTGCCATGGGCAAGCCATTTGCATGGACTGCCGGAAAGACACTTTTTCGCTGGCTCGAGTCCATCGGACTCAAAGAGGAAGAATTCCGCAGTCGAGCTTACATGAGCGCCGTTTGCCGATGTTTTCCAGGAAAAACGAAGACTGGCGGAGATCGGGTTCCTTCGCCGGTCGAGATTGAAAACTGCTCGGTGTGGTTGGACAGTGAGTTTGAAATTCTCGATCCAGATTTGGTAATCCCCGTCGGCAAGCTGGCAATTGCACAGCTGATGCAGTTTTCGCAGATGACAGAAGTGGTTGGAAGTTCTTTCAAACTGAAGATACACGGCAGAGAACGCGACATAATTCCGCTTCCGCATCCATCAGGTGCATCATCATGGTTTAAGAAGGAGCCTGGCAAGTCACTTCTCCAAGACGCGTTGCAGCTCATCAGCGTCCACCCGGAGTGGCGACGACTTCTCAAGAGCCCGATGGAGCAGTAAAATGCAGAGCGTTTTTGGCGCTAGATACGAGACTATAGACAAGATCGGTTCGGGTGCCAACAGCGACCTGTACAAGGCGAAGGATCTTTCGTTGAACAAAATCGTGGCATTAAAGGTTCTTCGTGCCTCAGAGACTACACCAAAGCAGATAGTGCGCCTCCAGACAGAGGCACGCATTCTCAGTCAGATGCAACATCGCAATCTCGTACAAGTGTTCGACTTCAGCGTCGATGACGGTGGTTCTCCATTCCTTGTCATGGAACTGATAGACGGAATCAGTCTGTCAGAACACGTCAAACGCAATTGTCCGTTGCAGATTGCCCAGTGCATCTCAATCTTCAAGCAGATTTGTAGCGGATTAGAATATGCGCACAACCGAAGCATCTTTCATAGGGATCTTAAACCCAGCAACATAATGCTTTCCGACGAAGGCTCTGCATCGCCGACGGCTAAGATTGTCGACTTCGGAATCGCAAAATCAGAAGACGAAGACAGCAAGGCCGCATTCAGAATATCTATTCAGCACGGTCTATTGGGCAGCCCCCTGTACATGGCACCGGACATCGCCAGAGGCAAGCCCGCCGACAGAAGGTCAGACATATACTCGCTCGGCTGCCTTTTCTTTTTTAGCATTACCGGACAACCACCCTTCCGGGGCAACACCATCAACGATACCATTCTCATGCACGTCAATGATGCACCACCAAGGGTATCGAGCCTTCGAGACGCCGAAGAAGGTATTCCAGAGCTGGAGCAACTGATATCCAAAATGCTGAGAAAGGATCCGGATCAGCGATTTCAATCAGTCGAAGAAATTGGCGATGAGTTGGAACATATTGCCCTGCTAGTCGAGACGAATGAAGGGTCTACGGGTAAACAACACGAAGAGCCCAGCTCTCCAAAGCCAGAGGTTCAGTTGAAACGCTCGACAAAACTCGTAATTCTAGTGGCATCAATCGCAACATTCTTATCACTGCTATATGTCACCGCTCAATTCCTGAGTGATGCGCAGCCAAAGACGGAGTTCGATAGCGCAGTTCAGGAGCACTGGAAACAAACAATCCGAGCTGATTTCGATGCCGTGTCGAAGAACTTCGACATTTATTCAGAACCAAACATTTTCAAATTCGCAAGCAACTTCCATCCATATCTGCAGGAGCTCGTCCCCTGGGTCAGAGTGATTGGCATAATTGACGATCACATTCTGGAACGCATGTTGCCCGCGGCAGCAAAGCAAGGTCAGTACATTCGCTTGTATCACAAAGATATTACCGGCGAATCATTCAAAGTCTTGAACAATCGCAGGATCCTCGGTCTCGATCTGACCGCTTGCAAGGTCTCCAACCTAGGGTTGAGCACTATCAGTAAGATAGCCAGTCTGCAGCTGCTGATTTTGAATAAACTCGATACCATCTCGGATGATGGTATCAGTCATATGAAAAACATGCCGAATCTCAAGTTCCTTTCTTTGCGTTTCGATCGACTCACGGACAAGGTCACATATACAGTGTCGGAGATCCAGACATTGGAGGGGTTAGACCTCACCGGCAATGAAATCACCGATGAGGGACTGCAGCAAATTATAAAACTCAAAAAATTGAAATCTCTGGGTATCGGCGAAACGAGAATCAACAAGTCCTGTCTCAAATCGCTAACCGAGCGCTACGAGCTGACTGGTCTCGATCTTTCAGGACTAGAAATCAATGACGACGATCTGGATCTGATTATTGGCGAACCACTGCTTTGCTTGAGCTTGAACAACAACAGCCGGATTACAAGAGCGGGCTTGCTCAAGCTCCGCAAAATAAGCACCCTTCGATTCTTGATGATTTCGTCTTGTTCGGGACTCGACGAAGTATCAGTGCGTCAGCTCAGTATCGAAAGACCGGACGTGATGATCCACCTTAAGGCTGACACGCTGCGTGCGGGGAAGATGCTCGGCAAAGACACAACAGGCGAAGACGGCGACAGAGTGAATCAGGCATATTGAGTTGAGTATTGCTAACAAAGAGGCATAGTGGCTACACTGATATAGTGCCCAGGGGTTTAAAGCGATGAATGATTTTGGAATCACAATCGGGACAGTAATCGCAGTAATCGTTTCAATCATTATTGTTGTAAAAACATTCATGGTCCGCACCCAGCGAAAGGTTACGAAGGCCCGAGAAGATGAGGCAAGACAAATCGAGATAAAAATTCGAATGGCATCTGGACTGAATGTAGTCAATGATTTTAACGATCTGGCCGGAGTCTACATTTCGCTCGATAGATTTTATGATGCCGAAGGTTGTATGCGAAAAGCCCTGGCTATTACCGAGAATGAGTTGGGACAATCAGATCCAACGCTCATTCCAATTCTGGAAAATTATGCTAAGCTGCTGGACTTGATGAATAGAAGCATTGAAGCCGACAAGTTGCGCAAGCGTGCGGAGGAGCTCTCGTCGAGACGGCGTTAGTATGGTGGCAAAAGAAGAAAGCAATTGGTCGCGGGACTCCACCCGGAAATTGCGTACAATCAAGGCCTTGCGCAGTCAGATCGACTGGCTGAGTTGGCCTATTGTCTGGAATGGAAAAAACATCGAGTTCAAAGACCCGAAAAGGGGTAGCGTTATTCCAGATTCCGATGCCTTGATCAAAGCAAAACGCAACATCAACAACATCATTAGAGACGAAGCAACCGCAAAAAGGGTAATCGACAAGCTAAGACCGTGGAAAGATGAGTTCGATCAACTTCTTGCCAGAGCCAAGTACGTCGCAGCGCTCCAGGAAACTGATTTTACAAAACTGGTGAAGCGCGCCAAGGCCCGCGACAAATCTGCAATTCCACAGTTGATTGATTGGATCGAAGCAGAATCGCTGGTTGAGAATCTCTTACCGGAATCACCAACTCGTCTTCTTGCTGACTTTGGAATCGACAGCAAAGTAAGTATCGAAGAATATCTAAGTACGCAAAAACGAGATCCGCGCGCACTAGCGCTTGCCGCTCTCTGCCTTGGTCTCATTCAGACCGATCTTGATGTAAAGCCGGTTCGTCCACTAGATAAAAAGCAAGAACATCAGGATCACAAAGGTTGGCATAAAGACTGCCTGAAGTGGGGTGCTGAATTTGGTCGCGACATAGACCCGTCTGTCGCAGTAGCGATTTTAGGCCACAACAATGGCTCTTCGACACTGAAACAACTCAGAGCATGTGTCAAAAAGGCAATTCGACTGCCAATCTCAGACGACACAATTAAGCGAATGGTCGTGCAGAAGAAACAAAAAGTGTTGCTCGATGCATTTAAAGAGGTTAACGAATTCGAGGCTGTAGTCGAGCAAATCTTGAGTTCCTATCAACCCTCTAGTGAACAAAGTTCACTCCTGCTCATAGATTCGCTACCAAAACTGGTTGATAAATGTGTTCGAGATGCCAACTCTGCCGATGCTATTTCAACGATGCGAGAGTTGCTGCTGCTCCTCCTCGAGCGTTTTCGCTGCGACGACGCCTTCATTACGCAGGTACATCGTGCCATCGGTTTGGGCGCTGAGCTCGACGGTGACTTACGCGATCAGTACTTCAAGCTCTTGATTGACTATTCGAATGTCTTCTGGGTCGGTCCGACTACGGTTGAGACTGGGCCAAAACCTTGCCCGAATTGCGGCGCGTTTCACGAATATCCGCCCGCCCCACAGCTCATCGGGGCCAATGCAGCAGCGCCAGACAGACCTGAAGTCGACGACAACACAGGACAGGATACCGAAGAACAGGACGCAAAAGAAGGTGATGCGGAGCCAACACTTCCTTCTATCCGACAGGGCGTCGAAGCATGGGGCTCAAAAATGTTGGATACATCCCTTGCCTTGCTTGCCGGCTGCAGAGATGGTCGTCTCGTCGGGTTGGCGATCGAACATCAGGTTCAAGGCATCGCAGTCAAACAAAACATCGAGAGCGCCGATCAGCTACGTCTCGTGGTTGACATGATCGACCGACTCAATATAACGAAGACGCTTGGTCTGAGCCAGGTTTGCTTTCTTGTCGCCCTCTTTTCGGATCCGACGGAGGCACGATCATATCTCGAACCATTTATTCGAGAGGTTGAGAAAGCACCGTATTCGATGCGCGAACACATCTTCGAAGTCGCCGATGAGGTGCGCAGTTTTAAGAAAACTTTTAGAACTTCTATAAGCGCTCTGACCAGATTCGTACCGTTCCTCATCAACGGAACGAATCACGAATATTCTGATCGATGTCTTTGCGACTCGCTCTCCGCTCCAGCAATGAAGATTTCGAAATACGCACCAAAGTTCGAATCGGAACTGTTCCAAACCCTCGTAGCAGAGTTCGACAAGAGACGTCTAACCGGTCTAGACATGTTTGACGTTGCCTGCTCTCTGGCAATTGCCTTCATCAGAGCCAATGTTTCCGTCGGTCACATGCAGGGCGAATACGGAAGGCAAAACGAAACAAACCCGTCCGCCGTTCTCTCACAAGCAATCGAGATTTTCGCAAACCATGAATACAGAGAGAGCCAGTTTTTCCAGTCGGGTTTGGACGTACTGAGAAAACAGCCGGCCATGTGCCACTCGATCGCCAGACAATATAAGCTCAATCCAAAACGCATCAACAAGCTGATAGAAAGTCTCGGCATCGCGCATCATTTCGGAGTGGAGGCAATGAAACCGCTTGAGCGACTGCGCCGATACAGACAAGTAATTAAGATCAAACCAGTGGATCGCCATGCCCTGAAACGGCTCTACGCCAAAGGCTGGGGGGTGCTACTGCTGACCGCACCGCAGATGGTTCCACATATGATGTCCTATATGCTCAGCAGGAGTATCACAGGCGATTCTCAAGGTCCGCCTAATCGCCTCCTTCGCCTGATCCATACTCGAAAAGACCTGCAAGAAGAAAAAGCGTTTTTAGAAGAGCGTCTGATGCAAACTCCAACCGATACCAAGTTGATAAAGCGCTTTGCCAGCTTACAAACGCGACTGGATGATGAAGGGCAGTTAGCAGCATACGTAAAGAAGACGGTCTCGAAGCACCTTGTTCATCTTGCTGAAGAGGCGGAGCTCGAAGCTCTCGAACATGTCATGCAAGACATCTTCCACCGTCAGTTAAAAAGAATCACAGGCAGTTTGCCGGATGATTTGGAAATTGACTCTTACCTACTCAATGCTCTAATGCTCACTCAAGACATCATCGAGAACAACAGGTTGCTGAAGAAGCTCATTCGAGCCCACGTCGAAGGTGATAAGGACTGGCGAATGAGAATTCCGAAGAATGCAGAGTTCATCCAAAGCCTTCGGGAAGCAGAGGGCGTCAATGCAGATCTTTGGCTCAGCCCATTTCAAAAGACGTTTCGTCTCAAACCTGTTGCCGGCGAGATAGTGAAGGTCAGGCTGGAAACAGATCCTCTCCACGTTTTGGAGATGGGAAACTACTTCGACACCTGTCTCAGTTTTCTAGGCATCAATTCTTTTTCGACCGTGGTGAACGCTTGCGATCTAAACAAACGAGTCGCCTATGCGTACGACCACGAGAGTAAAGTGATCGGACGAAAACTTATCGCAATCAATTCCGCAAATAAGGTAGTCGGATTTCGAACCTACACAACACTGGACAATAATGAGGCGCGAACATCGCTGAGTATGGCGATGGACGAGTCGTTGAGAGACTTCGCTTCATCCTGCGGTCTCCAACTGGACAACGATTCGCAGTCGACGATTCCGGTCCTGTCTGCCAGCAGCGATAAGAATTGGTTCAACGACGGCATCGTCGATTGGCTCACCGGCAGCGCCGTTCAGGTCAGTCGAAAACATGCGAAACTGATCTCATCTACCCGAAGGCAAAGCAGTTCTTAGAGAACTGAATTGTGTAGCGCGAAAAACGTGTAACGCGGAAAACGACTGTTCGGTAAACGGCCTTTGCCGCCAGCTTCTCTCGAGTGCCGTTTTACTTCCTATCGAAACAACAAAAATGCTAACGCTCGAGCGAAACGTAGATTTTTTGTGATCGACGGTCGCAGGCAAAACGGAACCAGAACCGAACCTGGACAACCGCATCAATTCCTGAGTTTGGGCAGAGTTTCGAGGCGAACGATTGAGCATTTTGTTTGAAGAAGAGTCTCAACACATTGGGGATCGGAATTAGTTGGTTGAAACAAGCTTCGACAAAGTAGTTTGGATGCGGATGATTTGCGTGGACTGTAGCGATTCAGATCGGCTGAGCGATCTGAATCGCAGGCGTGGGTTAGACGCCGAATTGTTCTGTTATCCAGGTATCCAGCTCGTCATCCAACAGAGCCAGGGATTCAGAGTCGATCAGACCGCGTCTGAGAACTTCAAAAATCAATCGAGTTCTCAAATTGTACACGTCCATTGAGGCCGACTCGCGTAACCATGAGTGCTTGCCTCTAAGCACCTTCGAAAACAAGGCAGCAAGACGGTTCTGGACACCTCGCGCAGAGAGATTTCTTCTCTTCGCGATTGCCTTATCGGTGAGACCCAGCATAACGTCGCACAGTGTTTCATATTCACTACGCGTGAGCTTGCCGTTAGCGGCTGGTTCTTCGTGAAGGCTGCGCCGTACATCCGAATCGATGAACGTGTTTTCGTGAACAACTAAACTTTGAATCGCGTGCATGAGCCGTTCATCAGGACAGCTCTTCAGTACGATTCCAAAAATTCCTTGGGGCGGTGCCATGAGCTGGATTTGCTGATAGTAGGCTTCTTTGAAGCTACTGCACCAGAACAGTATTTTTGCATCTGGGTATTTAGCCCAGATTTCACCCGCCGTGCTGATTCCACGACGATCTGACGAGTTGACGTCAATTACGACAAGAGCAGGTGTCTTACGAGTGGACAGCCCAGTGACGTCCGCCGACACGCTTGCTTCAAATATTTGAACAGGCCATGTAAATGATTTGTGGGCTAGCTCGACAAAGTGCTTACGCAGTGTCTGAACCGGCTCCAGTACGATGATCAGTCTGTAATCGTCCTGTTGGTGCAGTCCTGCTTGTTTATTGGCTTCACCAACCGGGCGTTGATAGTAATTCGACGATTGAACTAAAGAATTCTGTGAGTGCAGCATCTCTAAATTTCCCCACATCAGAAGGCTTCCAAAAGCTTCTCCCTTAACACTGTGCAAATTAACATAGAGAAGTTGACCAATTCTTGGCAACGACCCGGGAGAGTCGGAATTAAAGTTTTCAGGCAATAGTGAGGGTTTTCAGCATTTTCAGCCCAACCGAAAAAGTTTTGATCTGACGAATTTGGTCAATTTTGGCAAGAAATAGTGCCGGAATCTGCGGATTAAAGTGCATTGATTTTGTGGGAAAACGAAATTTCGCCTACATAAATATGTGAATTGGGTCGATTAAACCAACCTCGGAAGTTTTTCGGTCGGTGCAAGCGAGATACGTGAAGAATCAGCCGTGAAACGCTCGGTCTTGCTCGGTACCAGCGAGACGCTGGCGGTCCCAGTTCTGGAAAGCGCCGCATCGCAAACTCATATATAGATTCATCGGCAGTGGCTGCGCGTTCCGGAAAGCGCCGCAAACTCGTATAAAGATCCGTCGGCAGTAGCCGCGCGTTCCGAGATCCGCCTTGCAAAGCGCCGGCATCTCGCCTAAATAGAGCATGTTCGGAAAGATTTACGTTGGAGTTCCTCAGAAAAAACCTACTTGCAGGGCAGGCGGAACCAGAAGGTACTTCCTTCGCCTGGGGTGCTGTCGACGCCGATTGTTCCACCGTGCTCTTCCACGATCAGTTTGCAAATTGCCAACCCGAGACCGGAGCCACGTTTGGTGGTGGCGTCAGAGTGCTCAATCTGTTTGAAGCGCTGGAACACAGTTTCGCGAAACTCATCCTTTATACCGCGCCCCTCGTCCTCGACTTTTACTTCCACAAACTCGGTTTCACTCACAATTGATAATTTGACGGTCGCACCCTTAGGTGAAAACTTGACGGCATTAGAAAGAAGATTGACCACTACCTGACTGATGCGATCAGGGTCAGCATCAACTATCATATCTTCTCCACGTATCTCTACTTTGATCTCATGGTCCTTAGCGAACTGCTCTACTGCGTCGAAAGACTGCTCGAGAATGCTTCGAATGCTGACGAGGCACTTTTCGATCTGAAATTTACCAGCTTCCATTTTTTGAACGTCCAGAAGATCATTAATAAGTTTGATCAAACGCTCGAGTTGTCCTTCTGCGGTTTTAACCACAGGCTTAGCCTTTGGTGGGAGCTCGCCGGTCGCACCCTCTGACAGTAACAGCAAAAGACCTCGCACCGAAGACAGTGGCGTTTTCAAATCATGACTGACCATAGCTACGAACTCGCGTTTTAATCGCTCGATCTCATGGCGTTCTGAAACATTCAACATAGCCACCAGGTGCAACGGTCTGCCCAACACCGATACCTCATTGGCGGAAAGTTCAACTGGAAACTCGCTGCCATCAGGTCTTACAGCGACCAACTCCAAAACATGAGATGTGGTCATGATCAGTTGATTCATCCAGTCACCACGCCCACCTTCGCTGCTTTTGAAGATCGCCGAAAGAGATCTGCCGGCCAAATCTGTGTTACTCATCGCAAATAATTCTTGCGCCTTGTTGTTCGCAAGGTGAATTGTTCCACCCACATCAATAACGAACAGTCCGACAGGAAGCCCCTCCATCATGGAGCGGGTGCGTTCCTCGCTGTCTTTGAGCAAGTTTTCCACCATCTTTCTTGCTGTAATGTCGTGCGCGACGCAATACAACTCCTCTTCTTGCTGCGACCAATAGACCGACCAAAGAACGTTGATAACCTTTCCATTCTTGCAGCGGACGCGATTCTCCACAGGAACTGTTGATTCAACCATTTTGATCGCGCTGAGACATTTCAATGTTTCTTCGAGGTCTTCTTCTATAACTATGTCGCGGAGGCCTTTTCCAGAGAGGTCAGTCTCTGTGTATCCCCAAACTTTTTCCGACGCAGGGCTGACAGTGATGAACGAATAATTCTTGTCGACAGAACAGATAACGTCGACAGCATTGTCCACAAGGGCTTTCTGACGCTTCTTCGACTCCGCGATCGTATCTGCCATCTGATGGAAGACTTTATCCAGCTCGGCGATCTCGTCCACTCCTTTGATGGCGGGCAGCAGAGGCTGAGCAATGGCCAGAAGATAGGCATTCCTGATAAGAATTTTCAATCGATCGGTAATAGCGCGACTGAAGTAGAGAACGACTACAACGCTCAAGAGAATATTGAACGCTGCTCCACAGAGCAAAACCACTTTGGCATTGCGACGCCAACTCAGAGCCGCTTCCGATTTGCTGCCGGACTGAGTCTGGACCAGCTCGTTCAACGATTTGAGCTCGGCGATGGTATTCTCCACTAGCGATTCCAATTGATTTCGCATTCCGCGGATGTTCATAACGGTCATCATATCGGTGTTTTCATCGTGAAACGCATCGTACATTCCGTCGCAGATCTTCAATGCGCGCATTTCGAGCCGCTCTGTTTTTTCCAGCTGTTTTAGCTGATCGGGGTAACTTCCCAGAGTCACTCTAAGAACCTTGAATTCATTGATGATTCGCGCTCTCGAATCCAGATACTTCTGCTCCATCGATGGCGTCTTCATGTACGAGTACGCCGTCAACGCATTCAACGCGCTGAACAATTCTTTCCCAAGCACGAATATCGAGTGCAAAACATCGTTGGCATGCGACTCTTCACGAGCCTCATCTTCTGACTGTATCAATAAACCATATAGAAACAGCAAGAACGCAGTTCCAAGAACGAGAGGAACTGAGACCATGATGAGCCCCTTATGGTGGATCTTGAGTCTGACCGGCAACTTTCGCGCTCTTATCTCAGCCGAGCAACCAACTTGAGCTTCGACACGATTATGCTCCGAAATGGCGACCGGCTCGTGCTATGACCGATAGGTTCATACCCTTGGTATATTGGATTGAAACCGGACAATCCTGGACTGACCTTGACTGATAGTGATACAAGGAAGAAACGAATGTTGCCACCATTAGTGGTAACGATGATTATTGCGTATGCAATAGCGCTGTGTCTTCAACCACAGGCTTCTGCCACCAGCTTCAGAACGCTGGATTGGCAGCATGCCATCCGCAAGGCCCAGAAAGCATGGGACGCGGGCGACGTGGAAGGAGCTCAGCGCTACGAGCGAATTGCCTTTGAAGAGGCCAAGCGCCTTGGCTCAGATCATCCCTTTTACACCATCACTCTGCGGCACTTATCAGACACAGCCTATAACCTCGCCAAGTTCGATACGGCAAAAAAACATAGTCTTGCAGAACTCGAGATACTCAGACAACTCGGCGCCAATTATCAGGATGTGGTGCCGGTTTTACTGCGCCTCGGTGAAATCGCTTTTGTCAACGGACACATCGACGAGGCAAAATCATATTTTTTCGAGGCAAAGCGAGTCCGCGATCGATCTGCATTCAATCCACTATTGAAAGCAGAAATCGCATGCAGACTGAGCTTGCTTGAATTCGTTGACGGCAACGAAGAACAAGGCAACGCGCTAAGAAAGACCGCGGAAGAGGAATGGATCAAATCCGTCAAAGAGCAAAAGGCTGGCACCAACATGGCCGAATATGGCTACGAACTCGGAAAGCTCGCTAATTCGATGAACAAGCGCGTGCGTCGTGTAGTGCGAGATAGCGCTTATTATTTCTTGAAGAGAAGTCTTCAGATTACGGAGAAGTGTCAAGGCACTTATGGTCTGGGCTATATCAACCCATTGATCCACCTGGGTGAGTGTTACGGGTTCAATCAAAAATTCGACGAAGAGTTCCAGTGCTTCAAGAAGGCGATGAATAAGGCGTTGGAGAGTCCGATACTGAGAGATCCAGAAAAGCTTGCCACTCTGACGGCAATAAGCAAGATCCTCATCGCACAACGGCATTTCGAAGAAGCATTGATTGTCCTCCATCTAGAGTTGCGATTATCATCTCGAGATAGGCAAAACCGAGTTTTTCAAATTGACCTTTTGACTTTTCTGGCTCACTGCAACCTTGAATTGAAGCGCTACGATCAGGCGATTGCGTTTAAGCGACAGTTGCTGGATATTTATGAATCAATGGGAACGAAGTCAGCAGTTTCATCCTTAAAAACAGAAATTGACATCCTATCAGCGCGCATCAAGTAAAATTGCAGAATGGGATCTGGCGTCGCCGACCCCCTTGCTCTGGCGGTACGAATAAATGGCAAAAATCCTCCTGGCCGAAGATGACGTCGCACTTGCGATCACTATCAAGGATTGGCTGGAGTTTGAAAACAATTCAGTAGATGCAGTCAAAGACGGTGCGTCAGCGTTGGAGAATCTCCTAGCGCTTGATTACGATGTCGCCATTATTGATTGGAATCTCCCGAAGATGACAGGCATTGAAATTTGTCAGAAGTATCGCGCCAAAGGCGGCAACACTCCGATCTTGTTGCTCACCGGCAAGAATTCGGTGAAAGAGAAGGAAGAGGGGTTGGATTCTGGCGCCGACGATTACCTGACCAAGCCGTTTCATCCCAAGGAGCTAGCCGCCAGACTACGTGCCATGATCCGGCGTGCCACCGGATTCTTGCCGGAGATAGTCAACGCTGGACCCCTCAGTTTGGATCGCGAAAAGAGGATCGTGCTCAGAGATGGCAAACCAGTCCACTTGCAGCCAATGGAATACACGCTTCTCGAGTTCTTCATGAAGCATCCCAATCAGGTGTTCAGCCCCGAGACACTGCTGCACAAACTGTGGGATGCCAACTCCGAGGTTTCGCTTGATGCGATCTACACCTGCATCAGGCGACTGAGAAAGAAGCTCGATACGCCTGAATCCACCGACTCGATAATCAGAACGGTGCACGGAGTCGGATACGGAATCAACCCGTTGTATTAGTCGACATCGACTCATCGCAAATTTTTCGAACTGCACAAGACATTTTTCCAGTACAGCTGGAGCGGCTCTACATCGACCGCATTCCAATTCTCGTCAGACTGAATCTAGACCTACCAGAGGCTGAAGTTAGAGCAAATTTTTCGCATATACCGATAATGTGATTTTTCTAATTTCAGAACCCTTTTCGAGAACCTTGCGTCTCCCTATTTGTGAGACAGATTCGGTAGATGGATCGGAAAGTTGAGTGCCACCACCGCCTGGCTCGTGAAAAGGAGAATCATATGCTACTAATCGTATTCGCTTCGATGATCGCAACCACCTCGTTAGGCGTCATCATCACCGCCCTCAGATAACAACCACTCACTGTTCCACCAGTGTTGCCCGGCGATACTGAGTCATCGGCAGAATTGCTAATTCAGTGTTAAAGAACAGCTCGTTACCAAGAGGCACTGTTACCATAATACTGTTAGCCAAAAGAACACTTCTCAAGTACCGAAACATAGTCTTTGCCCCTATGGCGTGGTGGCGGCCGTCTTCGATTGACAGTCCGCTCGTGCCATCAGGCATGGTGGCATTTGCTTTTCCCCATAGCACAACGAACGAGGGCCGGACGGGGCATCCAAACACTGGATGCCTCTTCCACTTTTGGGAGTTAAGAAACCCCTCGTGCGACGTGACCAGCCCTGGCTGATGCGACAGATGAGAAGCAGTCCAAATCCTGTTGTGGAGCGTTTTTGCAAAAATGTTTTGGCAGAAAACGCATTGATACTCAGCAGCGAATCGCAGCGAATCCATCACGGCTGCTTCCAACGACACAATGCGACTCTGCCGACGACTGGTCTCCAGACATATCTCTTTGGAGTTTAAAGCAAGGGATCAAGAATTTGGGTTTGATGTTTTCAGCAGTGGATACCAATCTCGACTTAAGCACGGTGACAAGGGGCGGAACTTAAATCCGTCAAACTGGTCAGGTTTTGGTTAGCTCCGGTCGTTAAATTACCTCATATCAACAACACCCGACAACCGATAACCGATTCCGATTGCCATCCATTATATGTAGCTCAATTCGCAGGTGAGAAGGAGGTCTAAAGCCGCACCATTGCCGCTATATCCGATTCCGCTCAGACGGCGCGAAACTGTGATTAAGGTACATAATAGTCACACTTGACAAGTAATATCGCAACATCGGAATTGGTTATTGCATTTGAACGCACCTCCAGAGTGAGCTACTGGAGTGGGGGTTGTTACTATGAACGGCAAATTGGCACAAAACGTTCGCGCGAAATTTTTTCAAGACTTTGAAAAGGCTGAAGTTTCTTCGGAGGAAGATCAGCCTCAAGGTACCTATTCACCTGATGTCCAGGCCATGCTATGTGGCTTCATCCTCGAGGGAGATGACATGGATTACTCTCCTGAAGCAGCTTCAGTGGAACAAGACTGGTTCTACAAGCTATAGATAAGTTTTTTTAGTGAGCAGCGAGTGGTTGGTAAGCGCCTGGTTGACAGGCGTTTACTGCTTTTTGGCGTCTGCGATTGACGACGTCTAAGACGGCGAATGCCAGGTGTAAGTTATAATTCAAGCGAGACAATCCGATTCGGCTCGCGCGAGAGGCGCAGAGGCGAGGCGAGGCGGTTTGGGTTGGATGGCACAGATTTTTCAAAGGGCAGACCATGGCGCGTCAAAGTCGATCGAAATATTTTGACTGTGCTCAATCTGGTGTGCGAGCGCTGCGGTGCGTTAATCAGCGATCGATCGTGAAAGTCATCTCGTTATCACTTGTCGTTGTGTCTATGATGCTCTCGCAACCCGGTTTGGCTGCGAGCTTGAACAAAGACGATGTAACTAACCTGGATTCGCTCGAGATGCGGTTTTTCGAGCACACTTACAAAAGCGATTCCAGCGAAAGCAGAATCGAACGATTGGAAAAATTCGTTTTTGGAGAGGCAAAACAGGGCGACGACGAGTCGAGACTCAACGACCTGGTTGCATCGCTGCCAAAGCCGGATCCCGCAGGCGCCGCCCAGAGCAACACCTTTGGTGGTGACAGTTCCGCTGATGCGCAGCAGCCACAACAGACGGCCGCAGCGGATGACGAAGATACCTCTGAGGACTATCCTAAAATCGACGCCATGGAACAGGTCCTGCTTGGAAAAACATTCAAGGGTCAGCCCGTCGCAAAACGGCTCGATCAGCTTGAAATCAAGGCTTTCAAAAAATCATCTACCGACTCGGACTTAAGTGAAAGAGTGACGAGACTGAGCGACTATGTCGAGCAACATATGCACAAGTCGGTCGACCAGTTGGTTGACCCACGCAATGTCTATAACTATAGTTCGCCAGGAGACAACGAATCACAGAGTGCTTATCGGGCTCCTGCATATACCAGCTACGGCGGTGGCGGACAACCGACAGGAAGTTACGGTATGGGACAGGCATTGGCCGGTGGCGCGAGCCAGGACTTCTGGGCGCCGCCTTCGGCATTGACGTCGGATGACGCGCAGGTCGCCTGGTTAGAAAATCATGTATTTGGTCGAAGTTTTGCCAATGCCCCACTGCTCGATCGGCTGAGACGGCTGGATGCAGCAGTCTTTCCGTCAGAGGCGGTAGACACGACCGCTTCTATTCCAATGCAAATCAAAGTTCTCGTCAATGCTGTCGAATTGATGCACAGCTCACACCCTGGTCAAAACGTGCTGGCACCGCAAATGGCGCAGGCGCCCGGACAAAACACCGGCAACAACTTTCCGAGTTGGCCTCCACAAGGAGCGCAGCAACAGCAGAATCAATATAGCAACTACTCGGCCAATGCCGCGCAGAATCCAGGCACATATCCATACCAGAACGGTTACGCCGACACCAATAGCCAGTACAATCAGCCGATCCAAAATCCGCAGGCACAACAACAGCAAGAGGAAGAACAGCAGAAGCACGGGCATCCGCTGCTGAAGGGTCTGGCCCACGCGCTACTTTCTGCCGGAGCGATGGCAGCTGGAAGTGCGATGATGAGCGGAATGGGGGGAATGGGCGGCTATGGTTACGGCGGTTACGGCGGCGGATACAGCGGAATGATGCCAGGCTACGGCGGTATCCCAGGAATCCACTTCTAGAAAGATTGCTTCTCGCCGGCACCGAGCAAGTTCGCATACGGTCGACGTTCGGATTTTGCGACTGCCCGAGCGGAACGCCAGCTAGATTCCGAGCTTGCTCACTCATTGAGTGAATAGACTTCACCAGGGTAACAGTCGAACCAGACTCTCGGAATCAGGCGAAACGGGTTTTGCCACGGGTTAGGAATGATCGTGTCCGCTCCGTAGGCGGCGATGATCTCATAGGTCTGCTGAACACAGTTGTTAGTCAAAAGCGTCCAACCGGCGTGCTCTTGGGATAGAGCTACTTTTTCTGCTTCTTCCGGTTTTGCATTCGGGACGGTGACAGTACGACAGGCATGGTACCAGATATGGTGTCGATTTCGACCTCCCATTGCTCTCAGCATTTCCTCTTTCGGTCCATACCCGCACCACCAGTCCGTGTGCTCACCAGGGGGTACGGACATATAGTTGATCCAGGCCAACAAATCCATCTCGTGGTGCCGGTAGAGATGATCGGTCGCCCCATACAAGCAAGTGACACCATCGCGCAGGAGAAATCCCCAACCCACGTGTCCAAACTGGGCAGCTTGCTTGAAGTTGATGAACAGATAGAATTCGCCTTGCATATGCTATGCTTCGCTCGGATAGATCCGATGTATGTTTCTGTCCCGAATTAAGATTACCACTCGACCCCGGGTCGATACCTATTCATGGTCTTAACTTGGCGACAATTGCTTTTGCAGGATTCATAGCACACAACTCACGGTATTAACGCCTGCAGACGAAAACCGACCACGGCTACTGTTAACCGTGGTCATAGAAATTTGTTTTCAATGAGTTCTTCGAGAACTTATCAAAGCTCACTGCTCGTGAAGCTCGGATGCTTCGCGTATGTGAGGGATAGCAGCTTATAGCTGATACAGCTCACGATACTAACAACACCTAGTCGAGCTCAGCAAGGCTAAAGCAGTCTTTGCTGAAGGGCTTCTCGCCGGAATTGACAAGGGCGTTCTTCGGTCCGATGTACATTCCTTCGATACTACCTTTGAACAATCCAACAGGAAGTGCAACAACTCCGCCGGCAGCCTTTTTCCATGGGCTGTCGCCGCCGATTTGATCGCATGTTTCCTTGGTGTTGCTGGCGATCTTTCTTCCAACAGCAATCGGTGTGCCCAGAATTGCGCCTGCTGCGAAGGAGCCCATGGCAAGCGGAAACTTAACCATCTGTTGTCCAACTTCACCAACATCAGCGGCCTGGGATGGTAATTGAACGGCGCTCGAGACAAAAAACGCGGCTAGCGTCGAAAGCACGACTTTACGCATGTGTAATTCCTCACTTGGTGCTTAGAAACTTGAGAGAGACTTAGCTTCGTATTTTAAGCCTTCCAAACAATAATTGCTGAAATTCAATCTCAAAGTTCATTTAATCTCTACTAGAGCTAGAATGGGAGCAGAGCGCCATTCGGAGAGCCGATCGCGTATACTTCAGCAAGACTTTTGATATTACATCTGCAGTGTTATCACAATCAAACAGGTCAAGATCGGCATAACTTCAGGAAGATATTCGATTCAGCTACACCATGAATGCCCAGGGTTCACAACAGCAAGATAGGTCGGAGCAACTAGACGAAGCTCAGGTAGCCTGCGGAAAGCACATCGTCTTTTTCGACGGTGTATGTGGTCTGTGCAATAAGCTCGTTCAATTCATCATTGCCAACGACCGCGAGGATTTGTTTCTCTTCGCACCGTTGCAGAGCGAGTTTGCTGCTTCGACGCTGACACCGCGTGGTATCGATCCAGCCAAGCTTGATGCGATCTGGGTAATTGCCGATTATGGACAACCAGGCGAGAGACTCCTTTCAAAATCAGACGGAGTTGTTTTCACTATTGGAAAATTGAAACGCTGGTTGCAGCCGCTTGCCACCATATTTGGTTTTCAACCAAAGTGGCTCCGAGATTTTCAGTATCTGATGATCGCATCAATCCGCTATCGCATCGCCGGAAAGAGAGACCAGTGCATGCTTCCGAGTGCAGAAAACAAAAGGAAGTTCATCAACCACTAAAATTGTCGTCGTCAAAACAGTAGCCGGCAAAGATTTGTCTTTTCAATCGAGCGAATCCGCCTAGCGGATATTTACGCATTTCGAAAATGCGAATTGGCACGTCGGCATTCTGAATGAAAACATAGACGACTAAAGGCTTTTCACTTATCGCGCCAAGTGCCGAAAAGGAAAATCTACAGGGTTGTTCTTCGTCGAGATCGGCTATCGAGACCGAGCTTTCGCACACAACTTCATCAGTCTGGCTCACGAGCCTAATACAGACTTTACCTTTGTTGGACGGCATATCGACTACTGGTGCTAACAGAAGCGAGTGGAGGCCTGCTCTTCCGAGATTAATCTCGTATCTGAGATTGGTCATTCTCACCAGATTGAGACTGGGAAGCAGTCGGTAATCCTTGAGGTCCCCACCGAATATGATGGTGTCGTCCTTGAGTTGCTCGTAGGCAGGATGCATCAAATGCCAGGCGTCGAACTTGTTGCGGAAGCGGTCGGACCAATAGACGAGGCGACGCTGGCGAAACATATCCAGCTCCTGGGCAAGCTGTTTTCCTTTTTCTTCCAGGCGACTGTTGTGCACTTCGAGTTGCTCGATTCTCGCGAGCAACTCGCGCTCACGAGTGGATATCTCAGTCGCAACTGAGCATCCCGAGCTGGGTGACGTGCTTTTCTCGCCACCCGAAATTATGAATCTGCTCTCATCAACAATCATAACGACTTTTTATGATGCTCTTGGAGGGACCGACCGCCACTGACAATACCGCATGACAGCCAGGTTTTCAGCTGTACTCTAGCACCAGGCGGAAGTCAGTGCGGAAGTCAGTGAATTGAATAGCTATTGTATTTGCATTGCATACAGCCGAAAATAGGCTCTTCAACTGCGTCCGCGCTCACCTGAGGGGCTTTCGCGTGCCTGTTACCCTTATCACGCCAGTCGAATTGCATCAGGCAATCACCGAGCAACGTGCTCTGACCGTGATCGATTGTCGATCACAGACAGTTTTTTCGGAGTGCCATATCCCAGGCGCGGTGAGGGTAGACTGGGAAGATTGGTGTGAAAAACCCAAACGCGGAATTAAAGAAATTCTAACCAGCCCCGGATATTGGGGAACGTTAGCCGATCCGCAGAAAGCTAACTTCGTGGAACGACTGGAGACTCTAGGCGTCAGAAGCAATTCGCACATCGTTGTGTACGCAGACGCCAAGGCATCTAAAGGGCGTGAAGGAAGAGTTGCCTGGATGCTGGCCTATCTCGGGGCACCGAATGTCAGTCTTCTCAACGGCGGCTTTCCCGCGTGGGTGGATGCTGGACTGCCCGTAGAGACAGGCAACGCCACCAATCCCAGAGGCTCGTTCGCTCTTGATTTGCAGCCACAACGCCGGTGCACGACGCAGGAGCTGGCAAAGCGTTTGTCCAGTGATGAGCGTCCGATACTCATCGACACCCGCAGCCCCAAAGAGTTTGACGGACATCTGTTCTGGTATCAGCCGCGAACCGGAAGAATTCCGGGCTCGCGATTGCTTCCCTTCGATTCAGTCTTTCAGCCTGACGGCAAGCACTTTGTCTCGAGCGCAGATTACGCTAAACTTCTTCCGGAAAGTTACGATGGCAACAAATCAGTAGCAACCTATTGCGAAGTAGGGGTGAGAGCAGCAACAGTGGCACTTTTACACGAAATATATACAGGACGAGTTACGCAGGTATACGACGGATCGATGATGGAATGGTCTATTAACACCAGACTTCCGGTAGAGCGCGGTAGTGAACACCACAGTGAGAGCAAATGAGCAAAGTCCACAACACAACTCGGTTAGCCCTCCTTCTTCTTGCCTTGAGTCCATGTCTCTCGGCAAAAGCTGCAGAACCTGCAAAGCCAGGTCACAACGCCCAGGTCGCCACGCTGGTGAAGAAAGGCATTGGAAAGGTCAAGGAGTCTGACTTCCATCAGGCAGTCAGCTTTTTCAACGAGGCTCTCACGATTGATCCGCGCAGCTATGACAGCCTGGTTAACCGTGGATGGACGTTTCGACAGATGGGAAATCTCGACCGAGCAATCACGGATTACTCAACGGCGATAAGTATTCAACCTTCAAAACCACAAGTCTATTTGAACCGCGGATGGTGTCAGAAGCGGTTGGGCAAATACGACGAAGCGCTCGTGGATTTCGACAAAGCGATCGAGCTCGACCCGAGATACATCAACGCTTATCGCAACCGAGGCTCTCTCAAACTGAAGATGGGGGACTACCCAGGCGCGATAGCTGATTTCAATCAACTGCTTTCCTTGGACCCGGATGCAAAAACCGAGGTCACCAAATATGTACCACCGGAATTGCTAGAAGCACCAGGGAAGGTGCCGCTCGATTCGAAGACTCTAGCGAAGAGTGGCACACAGCTTGCTCAAGCGTTCAAGGGAACCTCGATTCAATTCAATGAAAGTGATCTCGCCAAGCTGAATAACAGAGCCGCACGGGCAATCAAGACTGGCGAGTTTGCCACGGCTATAGGCATCCTCGAAGGTATCAACAAGACCAAACCGGACTATAATTTCGCCCGAGAGAATTTGACAACTGCGTACAACAATCAAGGTCTGAATCTTGCTAAAGAGCATCCAGACCAATCGGCAGAGCAGTTCAGAAAGGCGCTATTCTACTCTCCGCAACAAGGCGCGGCGCGCAACAATCTCAACGCAATTCTGAAAAGCCTTGGAAAAGACCCTGAGTCAGACAAAGTCCGCATAGCGGTTGGCGAAGAGCTCAGGCAGAAGGGCGACTACAAAGGTGCGTTCGTAGAATATATGGAAGCGCTAAGGCTCAACAATGGTCCGGAAGCGCGGCAAAAAATTTCTGAAGTCTGCACCCTAATCGATCAATCAAAACGAGCCGACGCAGGCAAAGCACCAGATGTGATAGCAAAGACTACCCCTGGAGTCAGAATTGTCGCACCGTCCGCGACTGACTCAGAGCCTGCCGCAACGGGACCTTCTGTACCGGCTCCCGAGACCCGGCTCGAGCGGATCGCCGCCTCAGAAGCTACTGGAGAAGAGGATACTGCCGCAGAAGCAGCAACTCCACCGCCCAAACGCACGGAAGTAGCATCAGCATTGACTGAAACGGCAAGCGACAGTTCTAGTTCTAGTTCTTCCGAAATTCCTGCACTGGCATCATCATCAAGCTTTCGCAAAGCCTCGCCAACGACTGTAGCAGCGCTCGCATCATCAGAGCAGGTCGGCAACTCATTCATCAACCCTCATCAGATCGAGCAAGATGAGGCGACAGCTCCGAAGACAGTCAAGATTGCGTCAAAGGAGTTCGTGCAGGAGAGCGCCAAAGCGTTATCGCTCAATCAAGATCCTGTTGGTCTGGACAAAGATACGATTCGCCTCAAGTGGCACAATCGAATCAGCCGAGGCGATGAACTCTTCGACCAGGGCAATTATACCGAGGCCGAAACGGAGTACAAAGACAGCCTGGTCTCGGCACGGAAGCTCGGCGAGGAAAGCACAGAGTTGGCTGACAGTCTCGAGAGACTATCCAGAATTTTCCTGGTCCAGAAACGCCCAGTTGAAGCATTGAGTCTGTTGGAACAGGCTTACAGTCTTCACAAGGATAAATCAAAAGCCGACGATCCCGCACTGGCACGCGTAGGCAAGAAGGTGCTGACGTTGCGAGACATTCTTTATCCGAAAAAGAAAGTCGATGATGACGATAAGGAAGATAGCGAAGAGGGCGACGAAAAGCCCGGAAAACGCGAGCGAGCGCGAGCAAGAACGCAAGACGAAGAGATGGAAGACTTCGAGACTACAGAAAAAAGTCGACCAACAATGGAAGACTTCGCGAGATAATTCATCGACGGATGTATGAAAAGTCAGTACCGACCTGAATGGCTTTGGCTGGGTGTATGAGCCAAGCCGGCGGTCTCAGTGAAGCAGCCGGTTTTCAGTCGAGCACATAACGGTCCACTGGAGCAGCCGGTTTCGGTAAAGCACTCAATGGTCCCTTGGGGCAGCCGGTTTCGGTGAAGCACAACGACTTAGCGCGCCGGCAAAAATACACGAGGTATCAATCGTTGGTCAATCCGACTCGTAAGATTGGTGGCAGATCGGAGATACTTTAAGAGGGTGACACCGCCGACAGTGCGCAGAGAAAACCGGATATATCACATTTTTTCGTACCAAACCGGACCGTCTGCTTCGTTGCCGCCGGCATCGTCTGGTTTGACGGCGTCAGCATCAGCACTGTCGTCAGCCATGCTCGTCACTATTCTTATGTAATGCTTTGCCATTTGAGAGCACTCTTCGTCGGTCCACTCTTGCTTGCGAAATTCGTCAAGCACGGCGAAGACCTGCTTTCGCGCGCCGCAGCGTGAGACTCGCTCCAACCAATTGGAAAGATTTGCCGCTTCCGACATATACGTTAGCTCCTGGCCGTTTTACTCACACGCACTGATAATAGCAATTCGCGGCGATCCTTGGGACCGCCGCGAAACAGACTAATATAACTCTAAGAAGTAATTATTCTTCGAGCGTGCCGAGGCTGAAGGAATCCGGATGGAACGGTTGTTGAAAACCACCGGTTACGCCATTTTTGGTGCCGTAGTAAACACCTTTAGCTCCACCGACAACCATGCTGGCGGGAAGTGTTACGAGGCTGACCATCGCGCAAACTGGACCATTGTCCTTGCCGCCGAATTTTTCACCGACTTTGTCGGCTGCAGATTGCGTGTAGGAGACATAGGTTTTATAGGTTTCTCTTACAACAGCTACCGGTGTGCCAATTACAAGACCGGCACCGATACCACCAACGCGGGTAACCATCAATGAGCCCTGCGTTACCATTTCAAGCGGCTCTTCTTCCGCCATTGCGGGCATTGAGAACGAACCAAGCGTTGCTACGATAGCAAGCGCAGCTCCCAATTTAAATCTTTTCACGACCTTCCTCCCCTGGAGTTCCTGAATGTACTTTCCCCTAAGCTTTTGCTGATCTACTAAGTACTTGTGGCTTAACGGGTGGATGCAGTTTGTCATCATGACCACATGCCATCTCGACACAAATAGTACACGAGATGAAGGCATAGCGACAGAAGGAACTTAAACTCTCTTCGTTATTGACATCTTAAAAAGTTAAACTACCTAACCAGCTTTCTACAAAAATCAACGCAGCGATTCTCAGCCCAGAAGTGATCGACTGTTGCAACCGCCCGCGGTATCGCATCCGCCTCGCATCCTTGCGGGCTTTCGACATTGATTTTCGAGGTTCCGACGAAACCGGCATGTCCACCACATATAGGGGCTAGTATGGTTATATTCTCACCAAGAAGTTGAGGCGAATCAAAAGATGAGAATGGAACAATCGGGTCATCTTGAGCGGCAACGATCAACACTGGAGCGGTGACATTCTGCATCATCGGCAGTGCGCTGGCGCGAGCATAATAATCGGCTGCAGAGCCATATCCTCCATCAGGAGCGGTATAAGCATCGTCAAATTTCCGAATCGAATTGATCGACGGAAGAAGACGAATATCGAAGACGCCCCTGTGTATTTCGTTCTTCGCGCGAATTTTTGCTTTTAGCGATCGCAGGAAATTCAATTCATATATACGATTGCTACTTTCTTCGATTGATGCGACACATGCGGGTAGGTCAAGCGATGGAGAGACGGCGCATACGGCTGCGAGCCAATCTTCGTTTTGGCGTGCGATTTCGGCAGCGGCTTTGAGCACAAGATTGCCGCCCAACGAAAAGCCAACCAATATAACCTTCTCGAATCCTTCACTCAAAAGATGTCTGGATACTGTCAGTACATCAGAACTAAGCCCAGCGTTGTAGAGCGTTTTGGACAGGTGGATTGACCCACCGCAATTGCGCATGTTCATTCGTGCGGCGCTTATGCCGGCATCGACAAACTTCTGCGCGAGCCCCATCACGTAGTGAGATCGGCTGGAGCCCTCCAGACCATGCACGATAAGGGCTATCGTTCTGGGCATCCCGACTGAGGGCTCAATATTGCACTCGACGACCACCTTGGCGAACTCATGCACATCGACGACGGAACGCTTCTGGGCGGCCACGAGCCGCGGAAACCAACGCACCCACTTACTGGACACAATCGTCATCACGTGACGATTCGCCATGCCCGGCATCGGCACGAAATCGGACTGGATAATCGTAGGGCTTAGTCGTAAAGACATAGAACAAACGGTCTCGGTGCGGCTTGTCGTGATGTCGGCATGATTCCGTGGTGGGGAATTTAATAACCACCGGACATAATTTCACCATTCTGAGCGCAGGAAGTCGAGAGAACACCGCCCAAACAGGTCAGAAATATTGTGAATTAACCGGCAATCCACATCGCTAGCCGCACCAAGATCAGCCTCCCATCAAAAGTGAGGCAGTTTCAGTAATGAAATATTTCCCAAAAGAGGCAACCCCCGGTATTCCACATGTTCAAGTCGCTGTTTCTTATATATAATGACAAGCAAACATTCGATAGAGACGGTGTAAATCATGCTTGCGGAAGGCGAACCATTTTTTTTCGGAATATTCATTCTTTTCGCAATCCTTGTCTTGCTGGGAATAGCTCAGAACCTCGGGTTCCTTCCCTACGTCTAGAACAATCAGATGAACGACATTCCATCTGACGAACAGCAACTCGGCAAAAAGCGGAGCAGCCGAAAAGCCACAATTGTGGCTTTAGTACTTTTGGTCATCCTTTTTCTGTCGATTAAAGAACTGTCGGGCTGTATCGGTCATGGTCCAGGCGACCCTGAATTAACGAAAAATATCCACCTGGAGCTAGTCGACTGGCATATTGTCGGGCTCTGGGTTATGAATTGCCCTTGCGGCTGGGTTAGAGTAGCCAATTACAACAAGGTGCCTGTTAAGAACGTTAGGGTTCGTTTTAAAACGTTCGGCTACAACGGTGAGCAGCTTAACGAGTCCACTTATATATTGTCGGGAGCCACACCTGCAGATGGCACGGTCAAGGCAGGTGGCGTGAAGAATTTCATCGAACAATATATGGGATTGGTCGATCTGGAAAGCGACATGTTGAGCGTAGAGCTCGTTTCCGTTGATCGCGCTGATTGATTGAGAGCGGACACGACAATCACGACGCGACAAGGTCGCGGATCATCTTATGTTCGCGGTTGGTTATGTTTGCTGTTGGTCCGGCATGTATGCTGAGCGGACGACGATGTAGCCAACGATGGTGTAAAGAACGAGAAGCAGAACTAGCATCGTCACTGGCCATTTTTCAAACACGCGAGCAAAAGGACGAATCACGAAATCTATTATGAATAAGCCCACTGCTGTTCCGGGCATTGGTCGCAAGCCTCCTTACAACTGGCTCATATTGTAAGGCTACAAACGCACCGGAACATATATCTAAAGCATTCATTAAGTTAATACTTGATAACCTAATTCAATTTCGCTGTAATTACGAGTTATGACAAGGTCCTCTGGAACCCTGTCACCAAGCCATACAA
Source organism: Candidatus Obscuribacterales bacterium (assembly GCA_019746975.1). Lineage (GTDB taxonomy): Bacteria > Cyanobacteriota > Vampirovibrionia > Obscuribacterales > Obscuribacteraceae > JADYXR01. The sequence goes on along the minus strand of JAIERK010000109.1, from coordinate 12,168 downwards.
GGCGAACCCAAGCATCAGCACGATGAACTACATGTGGTGCCTTGCGTTCAAACGAAAACTGTATTGTTCGCGAAATATTCGCGGACTATGATATCGCTACTGGTGACTAAGTGAATAAAAGCAACAGGTTGTACCGGGACTATCCTAATAATGCTTGAAGTGATTGTGGGGGTTATCCCACCTTCTGGCGAAGTGCTCCGTGATCCATTCCGGATTAAGGACGATCACCAGCCCGAGGATCAGAAAAATACAGAGACCAAACGAGAAAAGCCACAGCATACGAAACTAATCACCTACCTGTGAATTCGAATGAGTGAATCGACTGACGATAGATTGTGCGGTCTAAATGTTTAAGGCGGGGTTAAAAACGCCGGTTAAGTCATTGATTATATATAAGCTATTGCGTCATATCACAAATATTGCGATTTGTTACAAGCGCCAGATCCCGCTCATATCAAGGTTCTCCAGAGCCGACCATTTGGGCTTGGATCGAAGTTGTCAGAAGAAAATCCACTTGGCAGAGTCGTCTCCAAGCGGAAAGATTTAATCAAGATTAAGAGCAAAAGCGATCTCTTTGCTACCATATTTGGTGCAACAGGATCGCGCAAGATTGACAGTTGATGGGCGGTTTCGGACATCCGTCCCGAATCGCGAGCCCAGGATATAACTTTCACCGCCATCCGATATGCGATATGCGATATGCGATATGCGATATGCGATGAGTATATTCAATAATTTTGGTTCGGCTGCTGAAGTTTCCCTTGCCGAGGGCGCTTGTTTTGCGTACAGCGTTACTTCGGATTTGCACTTTCGCGCCCACTTGCCGAACGCTCTAGCTTTTCGTACAGCGTTTATTTCGACATCGATTTGCACTTTCGCGTTGCTAGAAGCTGCCGTGGGTTTTTAACAAACTAACACCGGCACCAAATGAAAGCGCCGGCTCGAATTTCAGAGACTGATTCGCTCCTTATATGTGGTGCAAATCTACATCGATGTGCAAGACATTGTCCGGCAATTCCGAAACAACGGTGACCGTTCCTTCGAGGTCCGGTTTGGACTTCTTGCTCGGGCTGCTGTTAGGAGGTACAGACGCAATCGTCGTAACTCCCGACCCCAATCCCTTGTCGATGTTGGTGGTAGTCGTGCCGGTCGATGAATTCTTCGGGCGGTTGCTCGCAACTATCCGAGTAGGCGGCTTACGTGGAGGCTTGGACACCGGCTCTACTTTGTCCGGTCGCTTTTCCGGAGGCGGCAAGGACGCAATCTTAGTCGGAGCCGATTCGGAGTAATGGACCAGCACTCTCTGCGGTATCAAATCCTTGGCGCCGGTCATCGCAGAAGCGATCAATGTCGGAGAATCCTTAGGTCCGGCCAGATAAGCCTGAGCATCAATCGGCGTGCGTGACAGAAGCAAACTCACCTTCTCAGTGCCTGGATTATCGTCAAAAGTCAAAAATCCGGAGCTCGGGATTACGTAGTCATCGCCGCGCTTAACCTTGTTGTCGTCGCCGGAGCCCTGGTCCGGAAACAGTACGGATTGTTCGCCACGGCTGCCACTTTTCAGCAGGATGTAGGCGTATCCATCAACGTTAGACTTGACGTGAAATCTAATTTTGTCGCCGTTTTTAAAACCAAACTTGTTGGTCACCTTACTGAGATGACCGTCCCTGTGAAGCTCGATGTAATACTGAACACCAGTGTTCAGCGACTTGTATGGGCTATCAAGCTGCTCGAAGAACAGCCCCTTGGCGCCGTTGCCGAAACCATCCGCCATCGCCGCAGTAGTGCCCAAGCCGGCTACTGCCAGAGCGATCAGCAGAGAGACTATGCGCTTCTTTTGTGAAATCATTTTCCTTAGCTCCTTGGCGAAAGCTTTATCCCTTGCGGTGCTCTATCACCCATTTCCTGACGTATATATTACCTGTATCCGAGCCTTCTTCACTATTGAGTTTAGATTGATCTACACCGTCCAGGACCTGTTTTTTGAATTCGGAGGACGGCAATTCGATTCCTTTTTCACTTTTACCATTAGCGACCAGCTTCTGGCATTGCAGGAAGGTTCGGTTGACTAACTCTTCGTCGGTGAGAAAGCCTAGCTTGTGCTTACTGGCGATGACTATGAGAGTTTCCTTGCCAGGTGAGTCATGAATGGTCAATCCGGTGAACTCTGCGTTTTTTTCGTCGATTTTTTCATGCACATCGCTTGGAATGGTGAAACTTTCTCCTGATTCGAGTTCCTTGTTGTTGACGGTGTCGACGGGATAAATTAGGGAGGCTTGTTCTTCCTTGTCGCTGCTGCCCTGATAAAACAGATAGATGTAGCTCGGCTGCTCGCATTTGAGATTGAGGTAGATCATGTCACCTTCGATGTAGGATTTGCCGGCTGGTTGAGGGCGCCACCTCATCTCCTGCTTATCTTGAATCTCGGGTGGATGGACTTTTTGGAAAACCGTTAGCTGCGCCCACGATGCATCGGCAGATTTGGCGGCAACGGTTTTGGTTGCAGTATTCGTTGTTGTAGTCGGGGTGCCGGTCTCGTCGGAACCGATTGACTCCACGACCTCGGCATCCTGCACGAGATTGGCGGATGGCAACGTGGTGAGGTAATAGGCACCACCACCGACTGCAAGAACGAGGCCGATGACGCACCCGAGAATACTGCCGACGAGGGGCATGATGGAAGGTTTGGGCGGCGCGACCGTCTTGTTGGTTCGTATCGGTTTCGGATCTATGTCCTTCAACAGGCGCTGCCCGCAAGACTTGCAAAAACGAGCCGCATCGAGACTACTTCTGCCACATCGAGGACAATCGACACGAGCAACTTCGCGGCAACCGCCGGATGAAGTCAGTTTGTCCTTTTTCGCAAAATCCGGTGCCGGCGCATCGACAAGCGTAAGTCTCTCAACGAGCTGAGTTTCGCCGCCACCTTTGAGGCACTCGACGACGGAATCCACCCAGAGCATCGCTTGAAGAGAGCCTTCCTGATTCTCGGCAAATTCGTCTGGAGGCAGCTTCCCGCAGTGCATGCCAATAACCTGTCCATCTTTCAAAATTGGACTGCCGGCAGATTTAGGCACAAGCCGGATGTTATGAACGAGATGCCAGGGGTCGTTCTCCCGAATCGTTCCGAGCAAACAACCTTCGCGCACGAGCGCTTGCGATGATTGCGAATCTCGATATACATTGGTAATACGGTCCCAGGGCGCAAGCTTGGCTTGAACAGAGAGTCCAAGAGGATTGAGCGCTGCCTGTTCTGCCTGATTGTTCGCTTCGGTAGCGGGCGCAATCTGCTTAGTCTTGATTAATTCGTGAAGCGTCTGAAAGATCGCACAATCATCGATATTTGCAAGTTGCCAGAGCTGCTTGATCGGGGTACCCCCGTCGAACAAGTCCCATAGCATGCGGGCATAGTCCTTCATCTCACCGGGAAGGACCTCTACATTCGGCTCTGGACGCGTTCTTACATAACATTTTGAAGGGTCGCCAATATGGGCGCGGACCTTCTTAAGTTCATCCACCCGTCTGTGAGACTCGATAAGAAGCATCTCCGCAGGTCGTGCAATCGGCTTAGTGACCTCCCAGTTAGGGCAGTTGGCGGTCCAGAAGAAGAAGTTGCCCTTCAGGTCATGCGCTACGATTTGATAAATCGCCATCTCATTGACGAGATTGGCGTATTGGGCATACATGAGCCGGCCATTCTGGCAAAAGATGCGAGCGACCGGGTGATTGCGGTCATCGCAAATGGTCAAAACACCCTCTTTACGGGCATTCGTAATGGTTTGGATGACGACATAGAGGTCGATTTCGCCAAGATTACCGCCCAGACCTTGGTCTCGAGGCGGCAGAGGCAACGATAAGCTCTTGTTGATCCGGAAGCTCATGTCCTCTGTAATGTTGGAAAGAGCCGGTGTCAGCCTTAAAACCGCAGCATTGTACTGTTGCAAAGGCAAATTAGGCATAGGCTCGGTAAGCGCCACCTGTGCCAGCATTCCCGCCATTTTTATGTCAAAGCGCGGGTGAAAAATCGCCGAATCGACGCCGTACTCCCGCCCCACGCCAGGGAAGACGACCTTCAAAGCCGGGAGGAAGGTCCTGTAGCCAAAGACCAGGTGAGCACACGTGGCAGCCTTGGCTTCGTCGATCATCCAAACATTGCCCAGCGCTGTGCCATCGACGCGGTCTACGAGGATTCCAACCGAGTCGGAGACCGTCTTAATGTCAATAGATTTCGCGCTCGCAGTCATGTAAAGAGACGGGTAATCCCAGAGTCGTTTCCATACAAGTATAAAAGCTTCTTTTAGATGTGATTGCCTTGATTCGAAGGTGCATTGCGAAATGCGCCACAAACACTGGAATCCATCACAATAATCAGAGACAATCTAGTCGCGATTTTTAGGAGCGCCAATATTTATCTGGCGCACCTGGTTTGAGAGGTTAGCTCGATGCTTGTTGGCGGAGTTGATTTTAGCGGGGCAAAAACGGTCCCAAACGACACCTGGCTGGTCACTGGAGAGATTGGTTCACTCGGTCTCCAGATCCAGAGCGTAAAGAATACCGGTGCTCATGCACTTGCAAAGGAGCTGTCGGGGTTAAACGAATTACGCACGATCGGCATGGATTTCCCATTCTCTCTGCCAGTTGAGTTTCTAAAGTTCCTCGCCCAAAAGCTAGAAAAGCCTGAATTCGAGGAATGGCAAAACATTGCGGAAGCTCTCGTTTTCATGAATTTCGAGCAATTCAAGCAATTCGCTGATGAATACAACATTCAGGGGCTTCGATACACCGACTCCAAGTCGGCGAGAGTTGCGAAGAGTCCGCTGCATACAGCAAATCCGTCCATGATTCAGATGACGTTTCATGGCATTCGCCTGCTTGCAACCCTTGCTCCAGAAAGGTACAGCGTTCTTCCTTTTCAAGATGATGATCCAAAACGCTGCACTGTATTCGAGGTTTATCCCAGAGAGGTTCTCTACATTCTCGGTCTGACCGACAAGGGCTACAAGGCAGCAAAAGACAAAAAAGGTCAGGAAAAGGCGCATGAAACGCGGAAAGAGATCGTATCCGGATTGATCAACCTGAGAGAGCGTGGCGACGCGAAGTATCAGGAATGCCCGCGCTTGCATATCGACAACAGCATCAAGGGACAGATAATCGCGTCTGATCACGCTGTTGATGCGCTTGTTGCGTGCTATTGCTCCGCAATGCTTTTCGGCAGCCCCAAGTTTTTCCCTGATCCATGGAAGGTCGGCAACGACAATATACTCCTGGAAGGCTGGATCTACGGTCCAGCCAAGCTCATCGAATAATTGAATTGGTATCCGAACTTTACGATCGGAGAGGCAGACTAGGCCTGCCTTTCAAGCAACAACTTGGAGCTTGAAAACCAACGACTTATCTCTTGCACTTATCCGGTATATAATGAGCGTTCGTGCACAGATCGAGGAATCCTTCTCACTGCTGCGCAAACTCGTGCACGTATGCAGTGTCTCCTGCGCCTGTAGCTCAGTGGATAGAGCACCCGCCTTCTAAGCGGATTGTCGTAGGTTCAAATCCTACCAGGCGCGTAAATCGAAACTGAACGAAACTCAACTGACCATCAGCTTGGCCATAGTCTTCGCTGGACTTGGCGCCTTAGCAGTTGTCGATGAAGCATCGCAGTGGCGACCGGTAGCCGACCTGAAGCGCAAGCTTCACTGTGCATCTGGTAAGCTAGCATCCTGCACAGCGATCCGAGCACCTGTTCTCTTGAGATGCCCTGAGTTCTTATTACATCCTAGCAAGGATCGCTTAAAATTCGTCGTTTTTTTAGCGGCGATCAGTGTAATTTTCTTCGGCTCATTTATTCGATTTTGGCAGCTCGCCAAACCCGTGGTATGGGAGGTTGAAGTAACCACAATGCTTTGTGTCGCTGGGAAGGATCGATACAAAGTCCGTGAAAAGATCATAACTGGATCCTTCGCAACCTTTAGAAAGACACTTCAACAACCCGCTCCAGGTATGCCGATCAGCCGGGTGATTCGCGCCATTCCGCCACTCTACGGACCGCTCAATCCCGTGCTTATCTATATGTGGGGAAAAGTGGCCGGCTACAGAATCGGTAGTGCAAGAGTGGTATCAGCAATTGTAGGAACTATCGTCATAGCAGCTGCATTTTGGCTCGGGATGGAGCTCTTCAAATCTGCGTGGGCTGCGCTCCTTGCAGCAACGATGGTGTCAATTTCTCCGATGGTGATTCACTACTCTCGCGAAGCGAGGGAACCAATTCTGGGAATCTTTTTTACTATTGTAGTCGCGGCAGCTTTCCTCCGAGCTCTTAGAAGCCAAAGATGTTATCGTGGTATCAACCGAGATACCATCGGAATGCAACAACTTCTCGCAGCTTTTGGCTCTAAGTCACAAGGTCGATGGACGAGCAAAATGCATCTACATCGGAATGAACAAAGCCAACGAGTTGCAGATGTTATTGCCGAGCTAAACGACACGCTTCTACTTATATTGTCCCTTACCAAAGCTTCGAAGAGCAGCTCGGAACCTGGGCTTTACAGAACACCGGGTGCCGGAAACTCCGTATCTCATTGAGTATCGGAATTAATTTTCGCCGGAATGTCGCTCTAAACTAGGCGCTCCCATAACCCACTGACCCAACTGTAGGGACGCGACCATGCCTCACCCGGCTTCACCACTAATCGATAAGCAGTTTACGCGTCTTCGGATCGCGGAGACGCCAGATTGCTGCGTCGGTCAGGAAGTGATGGAAATTTACGCAACCGGTGATGACACTGACCATCGCCATGAAGCCCCAGCCCATGTCAGACAGTATCTGCGGAATGACTATGTAGATGAAACAGCCGCCGAGGAAGGCGAGACCGAGCAATTTGAGCGCAGGTTTCGTCAGTAGCAGCTTCGCCATGTTGGACGAGTTTTGCCCTTCTGGAAGTCCTTGTTCTTTCAGCGCATACGATAGTGAGACGAGGCAGTACTGAGCGCCATGGAGGAATGGCGTTCCCCACAACCAGACAATCAGATTGGCGTATCCGGTCGCCATGCCGATGGCCGCTACCCCGAGAACCATGACCAGACAGGGGATCGGAATCCATTGTTTATCGCGGCGATACTTCATAACAATCATCGCGGCAAACGCAATCGTCGTGTAGACAAGAATTCCAATCGCCACGTAGTGAATAGGTCGCGGCAAATCCGCGAAAGGCAGAGGTACGCCCCACATTTCAGTCGCCACATCTTCTTTCATGCAAAGCAACATCGTGATCAAATACAGCGCAAGAGAGTCTTGAAGCCGTTTAAAGGTCTTTTTCTCCTTCACGTTCATGATGTATTGCCGTTTATAGCAATAGATAAGCGCAATGCCGTATGTCTGTGATGTGTAATGTTGATAAACCCACATCATGTGCAGGTAGATTATCCAACCCTGGAGACTCGGCCAAATCAAGGCTGCAGCCAATAGCAGTGGAGGCATAACGATTAGATATCGCCCATAAAGCTTGAACTGCTCACGGCTTTCACTGTTGCCATAAATACGCATGTACGTGAAGGCTGTGTGAACGTTGGAAATTATCACAGGCGTGGTGATGCCGAGCACGAAAAATATATAGGCGATGCCCTGACCGATTCCGTAGGTCGGCTTCCACATCAAATTATCGAAATTGGCGGCGTTCCAACCGAAAAGAAGCACGTGGGCTAAAAACAAAACCCAGAAAGAGCCGCCGTAGATAAATATGAAATCGATGGCGGGGCTGATGATCCACGGATAAGGCTTCGCCGTAGCTTGCTCGACGGTCGGCTTGACCTCGATATTCTGGATTACTGGGTTGTTGCCGTAGACAAAGTCGCTGCTAGCCATGACAAGACTCGTGGGGGTACCTCAATTATATTCTTCCCTAGAAAGTAGATCTTGTATAGGCAATTGGCGAACCCCGAGAATCTACCCTGTCTGAGCCTGACACTTATTGGCATGGTCCTTGCGATAGTTCAAGAAAACTCCGGCTCGCGCGCTTATAACCTGGCAAACCAACTCCGAGATTTTTCTTCACCTTCGTATCGTTTGAGAGGGCAGGGCTATCCAGTCGAATCAGCCGTTGTCCTTTCCTCCCCTAGTCGTCGTCGGACGAAGAAAGCGACTCGCCATAATAGTCGAACCACGGTAAACGAGAATCTGAATATTGTTGTGCGCCTGGTGCCATCGTCGGTGGTGCGGAGCCGGTTACTTCTTTCCATACCTTCGAATTCGCGATTCGAACAAAGCAACTTCTTTGGGCACCATGAGCCCAGTCTTCGAAATCAAATGGGTCACGAGGCAAGTTAAATTGCCTCTTTTGTTCGAGCGGCGGACCCTGTCGCGGCGTGCTGAAGACTGGGCCCTTCGCCGGGCCGCGCGGAAGGTCGTAAACTCTACTTGTCCTCGACGGACCTTCAAGGAATTTCTTCTCGAAGGACTCATTGGTTTAAAACTCACAGAGCTAAGTGGTGCACTAACCAATCGCCGGTGCCTTTCGACACCGACTGTGGTTGAATCTCTAGAAATTGCCTTCTCTAACTTGATCCTTCTTGCCTTGCTGTGTGCGGTAAGTGACTACAACCTCTGGGTCGCAAGACTTGTTACCAGACAGCGCCTGCCCGAAGGTTTTCTGCATCATCTTATCGACGGACACTAAGTTCTCCAGCGGCTCTTGGCTCTTGATTGCAGACAACGAATCATCATAATAATCAAACCAGGGTAGACCAGCACGAGAATATCTTTCCGCTGTCGGTGGCATCGTGGGTGGTGCAGCTCCGGTAACGTCGTGCCACACCTTAGAATTCGCGATATGCACAAAGCACCGACTGGAGGTGTCATGATCCCAGTCAAGAAAGTCATAGCGGTCTCGATAAATTTCTTGCTTCATTTTGCCGCCAGGAGCTAGACCCATAACGTCTCGTTGCCTGAGTAGCTGTCCCATCAAGGTGGATCTCGGTCTGCCCGGTAGGTTGCAATCTTCTTCGTAATCAACATTCGCACGCGGCTTCTTCTCTGGAAAGTGTTTTTCAAACGCCTCGCGCTTCATAGGATTGACTACCAATTGCAGCCCGCCATGCTCAGCGCTTCCGGTGACCTGCTCCTCTGCGGTGTATCCTTCTCCAAGCGGCATCGCCACGAATTGTCGAATCAAACCTTTGCGTATGCAATAGCCATCAAGCCATGGTTGCCCGGGCGATACCACATAATTTTGAGAGGGATTCCTCTGAAGACCTGAACTATACTCTTGACCATTGACAGCATCAATCTTTCCAGTGAGTACACGTATGGCAAACGGATAATCACCTCGGTTCTGTACATGCCCTGGATTGAAGCGAAGCCAAAGAGCCTCAGATTGATACATCGGGAGCATGATGCCACCATGTTCAATCCATTCATCAGGAACTTTAGAGGAGAAGTCATCGACATGCCGCAAAGGAAAGTTGCCCAAACCGGGTGGAAGCGGATAGATCTTGTCGTCATCAGGAATACGAAGTGTCCGTTGAAATTCGATTGTTAGCTTCGCTGAGGGGTGCACCTCCGGAAAACTGAAGACTAGATGGTCGTGGTTTAGCTCTATCATTGATTGAACCTCTTTCACTATCTTACTTTGATTGGGTTTTATCCTTTGTGAATGGAAGGAACTTTGGTTGTGGTTAGGGCGGGGCGGACGGAGCCGGAAGCAGCACAACGCAACGCAACGGAGTTTCTGACGTGGGCAACGCAATGCAACGTAATCCGGACCCAGCGCCACCGAGCAACGGAGCTCCAGTCGTGCACGTCGGAGGGCCAAGGAAATACGACGCAACGGTGCGCCGGCATCGAGCGACTTTCAACATGCTCACCAGGATTAGCAAGTACTATTGCTGGTCAGCAATCTCTCACCAGTTGCCGTCACGAACTTCGCGGACCACGCGAAGAACCGCATGATCAGGCATGTCCCGCAACTGACGAATGACCTCCGCAAACAAAACTGGTCGCGTCCGAATTATTAGCTGCAAGTCTCTCGATACCTTACCTGCCAGAGCAAGCAAGACATCGGGGTCTACCTCCAGTTGTGTAGCCAACGCAACGATGGTCTCTTCTCCGGGCGGAGGCTGTTGACCCCGCTCGATCTTACTTAGGTAAGAGGGCTCGATATCAATCGTCTGTGCAATTCGCCGAAGCGAAAAGCGCGCTCGGTCTCGCGTCTGAAGATGCTCCCGACGCTCGCGAATAAAGGAACCAAAGTTGCTCATATGTGTAGCATATACTACATACTCTACATTGTCAACAATAGTGCGACTGAGATCATTGTTGAAACGGAAAAACATGCTCGAGAACCAGTCACATCGCGAAGTTTTAGCTCAGTCTCGGACTTCGGCAGATGTTTCCTTAACCTATACCTAGGCTTACCAGCTCGTTCTTCCGCATACACAGCCAAGGCCCATGCCGAAACCCTGTCCGTGGAGATTCTTTGTTCTAAAGATTTTCTGAAATCATTGAACAAGCGCGGGCTGACCTACGTCAATGTTTGGTTGTGCAGCCAGAAGATCCACAATCAAATCGCTATAGCGACCGGTCGGCTCCGCCACGACGTTTATTGAGTCAGCTTCGCAAAAGTGAAGTTTTTTGCCATCAGCTCCCCGAGCCCCGGACAAATCAAGAGGTAATGGACACTCGCATGCTACTATTAGCCCTTGCGTTGAGTCGAAGAACCCTGCAAGTTGCCGATAAGCAACGGTCGAAGTGCGCGTGACGCCACGCTGACTGATGCAAGAGCTAGACCTCCGGAAAATCGTAGAGATTCCGCATGGGATCCAGTTAATAACACAAGCTGATGAGTAGGCATTCTGGTCGCGAGGAAGGCAACGCATGAGTAAGAAGTTATCGAGGAGCAACCAGCCGATGAAGCACTGGCAGGCCGTAGCCGCCGCGCTCATTTTTGCTTCGCCAGCTCATGCTGCACAAGAACCGCAGAGTCAGAAGACAGAGCAGCCTGTCCAAATTCAGCAGACCAGTCAGCCTGCCCAACGTCCGCAGACCAATCAGCCTGCCCAAAGTCAGCAGACCAATCAAACAGTACAAAGTCAGCAGACCAATCGGCCAGTACAAAGTCAGCAGACGGAGAATCTCCAGGGTCAGGTGACCGCAGAGGAGGAGTCATTGCCAACGCTGATGACGGACAGCAACGAGACTCCCGTGACCGTGCTCGAATATACGCATCCGCTGCTGCCAGACGGCTATATCACCAACACACCGACAACACGCAATCGGCTGGGCGACCTGATCACCAGAGATAAGAACGAATGGGTCTTGGGAGCGCCTTTGCCGGATGATTCCTACATAATCTCAGACGCTCCTACCGCGTTCAGTCAGGAGATATCGCTCTGCTCGGATCAAGAGTTTGTCACAGCTCTCAAGGCCGGTGGTACCACTTCTAAAGCAACTGGGTTTAACACGATTCCGCATGATGCCGACATCACACTTGCCAACGGGTGTGTGATGTTCGCACCTTCCGTAGACACGCGAGTTACGACCCCGAAGGGCATTGTTATGCTTGAGAAAAACTCGCTAGCAGTCGTAGTTTGTGACAATAGTCACCTGTCTGTTTATGACATAAACGACGATCACAAAGGTAGCGTCACACTCCAGGCAGAAGGCAATACCATTGCGCTGGCGCCGGGCAGGCACGTCACGGTGACCCACGGAAAAATAGCTGAGTTCTGCGATATCAATCCAATACAAGCAATCCTACATAAAGGCGTGAGCAGCCACAAAGTTGGTGATGAGTCGAAAGCATTCGTCAGCAACTTCTCGATTCTCTCGGCGATTAATGCTCTGCAGCCGCTTGGCGCGCTCATGCAGTCGAACCACAATGAAGCAAAAAAGGTGGCGAGCAAGATTTTGAAGACTTCGTCAATCCTGATGCAGATTGATAACAATGGCGTGCCGTACGCGTTTCACGCGAAAAAGCATTCGGTCGCGCTGAATTCGGTGCTGCAGTAAAGCAATTCTTAGGGCAACTTCAGCGCACAGTGAGGACGAAACCCAGTGGCTGCGCCTTTCCAGAAGTTGCCTAGTGCCGTTCCACCAATTTCTTAGTGGGACTTTGACAACTTTTAGCCCCAAACATAACCAAGGTTAGATCTATGAGCGGCAAAAGCCTCTGGGAAAAG
>JAIERK010000078.1 GCA_019746975.1 Candidatus Obscuribacterales bacterium | reverse complement strand
GTTTTTTCCGTTCCTCTTCTTCGTTTTTGGGGGGCGGGGGGGCTGGGTTGGGCGGGTTGTTGTTGTGGGGGGGGGGGGGGGGGGTGGCTCTCATCGAAGGTGCTGCTACTCTTATAGGAACTGACGGGGACATAGGTCTCATTGCGCCTTTCTTGAGGGGCTCGGCATCGCCTGAGTCATCACCTGCGGTATCACCTGGAGGATACTCTGGTTCGGTTGTTGCTGGTTCCAGCTCTTCCGCTTCAGCTTCCTCTTCTTCGTTGGTGTCGATTGGCTCGTTCTGATCCTGGCGCTTCTTACTCTTGCCGGATTGCTCCTGCTTGCGCTGCTTGTCTGAAAAATGCTTGTCGAGATTGCGAATAGCTCGCGGTGCATACTTTGACTCATCAGACCAGCTGTCGCCCTGTGGTGCTGGACTGGCCTCTTCCTCTCCGTCTGCGTTTGCCTCTGCGACGATACGCTCCGGGGCTACTTCGCCTTGAGGCTCCTCGACCGGTTCTTCAACAATCGGATGGACCGGCTGAGTGACAGGCGGTGCGGCTTGGGCTGGTGTCGCCTGGACAGGTGGTTTTGGCGCCTGTGCTGGAGCCTGCTCCGGTCCCGCTGGTCGGGTAGTAGCAGGAGGCAGCTCGCCCTGGACGGGCTGATGAGGCCGCGGATGTCGCGGTGTGGACGAAATCTGAGATGCCGGCAGTGGTGCTGGACCGCCTGCAGGCAATATGGATGGACGCTCGACTGGAGCACCCATGATGGATTGATTCTGGGGAGCCGATGGTGCTCCACCTGTTTCTGCGCCCTCACCTTCGGCGGCCGGATCTGGCTTGCGATAGCGGGACAGCACTCTTGGCTTTACAGCTTGAACTTTCTTTTCTGGCAGAGGGGGCACCTTGCTTGAAGCTTTGGCTACAACCTTTTTATCTTTTTGTTGTGCTTCTGCAGCCTGATTTTTCTTTCCGAGGGCTGCGATGATTGCAGTGACAGCAGTCTTGTCGATGGTAGATGAGTGGCTCTTGACGTCGTATCCGAGTTCGCGCAAAACATTGATGATATCCTGGTTCGGGATATTCATTTTCCGCGCCAATTCGTAGATTCGAACTCGATCGTCCATAAGTACCTTTTCTTACCTCTCAGTATTTTGGCATGTTTTGCCATGTTCTGTGCAAAGTTCGATAATCACCTTAATAAGTTGTGGCTCAAGAGGCCAACGAACGATCACGCTGCATTGCCCGTCTTTAGCGGATTTCAATTTTTTTCGACCGGCGAGAGCTTTGTGAAGACGCGCTCCTTTCTGCGCTTTCACAAAACATAACTCATCGAAGCAAAGGTAGGCTGACCGTCCGAATATGCTTTGTTTCGCCGTCCGTGTTGGGACGTCGCGTTGGTTAATCGTTACATTGCCGGTCTGATGATCAACAGTCAGTCTGAGCAGTCCGTCTCTTGGCATCATCTTCCGGCAACCTACGCAAAGTCGAGTCGCGCTGATCGGCACCAAACCTCACCTGTGATATCGCAATGGGAGCTGGTCTTCGGCGGCTCCCATCGCTAAATGAGTTATGCGGGTGAACTGAGGTCTTCCAAAGTCTGATTGAGATTCCTGAAGCTTCCACCGGCTTGGCTTTCTGACTTGATGTCAATCTTCCATCCGGTCAGTTTTGCGGCGAGGCGCACGTTCTGTCCGCCACGACCGATTGCGAGACTAAGCTGGTCATCGGGCACGATTACTTCGGCACGCTTACCGCCCATCTCTGGTACATCTTCGTACAGGGCAACGGTAGTGATTCGAGCAGGGCTCAAGGCGTTGGATATGTAGTCAACCGGATCTCCGGAGAAGCGAATAACGTCGATTTTTTCATTGCGAAGTTCTGCAACGACGTTCTGAATTCTGACGCCTCTTGTACCTATGCAAGCGCCGACCGGATCGACATCAGCATCATCTGAATGAACCGCAATCTTGGTTCTATAGCCAGCCTCTCTAGCGATCGATTTGATCTCGACCGTGCCATCCTCGATTTCCGGCACGTAGAGTTCGAACAACTCGCGCACCAGTTCCGGATGAGCCTGGGATACGATGATCTGCGGTACGCGTCCCGATTCTCGGAGCTCGAGAACATAGACTCTTACACGGTTCCCCACGCGATATGTTTCGCCGGGCAACTGTTCGCGAGTCGGCATGCAACCTTCGACACGTCCGAGATTGACAATGACGTTATTGCGATTGTGACTTATTACCTCGATTCGCTCGATTTGACCGGTGGTGCAGGTGCCTTTGCGAGCATCGAACTCTTTCTTGATGAGCTCTTTCTCTGCTTCTCGCAGCCGTTGCGTGATCAACTGTTTTGCTGTTTGCGCGGCAATTCTTCCAAATTCGGAGAAATCCTGCGGGGTCACTTCGATTTCGAGCACTTCGCCGACTGTGACGTCTGGAATAAGATCTTGCGCATCGCCAAGGGAGATTTCGTGATACTCATTGCTGACTTCTTCAACAACTTCTTTAGGAGCGAAGATTCCGATTTCGCCGGTCTCGGTGTCGAAGATTGCTCTGACGCCATCGACATCATGGTCGGGAACCTTCTTCTTATAGGCGGCTACGATCGCATCGCAGACATATGATATGAATTCTTCTTGCGGAATGTTGCGCTCTCTTTCGAGCTCTTCTGCTGCTTCTAATAGTTTGTCGCCGATTTTAATCACGGGGGTTCCTCCCAATTTTATTCAGTTGTATTTCAGATGTAGATTTATTCAATTTGCGAAGAGTCTGATTCAAAGCTGGTTTGGCTCTAGTGCGGACCCTTGCTCCTCATCACTCTGGGCTAGCTGTGTCTCAGGATATAGGCGGACCGAGTAGAGTGCAGTTAGTGGTATTGACACTTCTGCAGCTGCTTCACAATCATCCTTTGCTGTGGCGGCTTTGCCCTTCGTCTTTGGTTTTTCCAGAGACTTCGGGTTTTCAATTCGGAAACATGAATTTTCAAACTCAAGTAGCCTGCCCTTCAACACGAGTGGCAAGCCCTGAATGGACTCTTTCAGTCTGAGCTCTACAGTCTCTCCGCAAAAGATTCGATATTCCGACTCTTTCTTTAAAATCCTGTCGATGCCTGGACTTTCGACTTCCAGCGCATATGCGCCTTCAATAACCGGACCTTCAGCGCTTTCGGCGCGTTCGTCGAGCAACTGCTCGAGTTGCCTACTCACCTTTTCACAGTCGTCGAGCGTGATGCGCTCTCCTTTTCTGTGAATTGTCACGTTCACAACTCTGCGCTTTCCTTGCTGAGCGATATTGATCCCGACAATCAAGAGACCAAGGTTGGAAACGACGCTTTCCGTCAGTTTCGTAATCTCTTCAATTGTCTTGTCTTGCTTGGCGGGCACAATAAATCAACCAATACAGAATGGCGCACCGAGTCACTCCGGTGCAGAGGCTAAAAGCGTTGAAGCCGTAGGATGAACAAACTTCCTACGACACACTGATAGCTTCCAATGTTCGTATGTTAACATGGCGCTTCTTTTCAAGCAACCGGACGCCGGGGAGGACGTTCAAAATGGCACCACAAGTCTCAGTAAGCAATCGGCAACGGCGTCATAGCGTCAACCTCACCGATGTCGATCTCATGGCTCGGTCATTGGCTGCTCAGGTTTGCCGCAATCTTAAAGACAGTCCATGCGACTGGTTAAGCAAATCAAATGTGAAGGAGATTGAAGGTCGCGGCGAGTTCAGCCTCGTCCTGGTTTCCGATAAGAAGATTCGCGAGCTCAACCGTCTCTGGAGAGGTTTTGACAAAGCCACGGATGTATTGTCATTTCCTATGGACACTGAGCCACCGCCTGCCGACGAGCCATACGAGCTCGGTGAGATCATCGTATCCCTCGACACAGCGAAGCAGCAAGCCGAGGACCTGGGTCACGGTATCGATCGAGAGCTTGCTTTCTTGATAGTGCATGGGATGTTGCACGTGCTTGGTTTCGACCACGAGAGTAAAGAGGAAGAAAAGGAAATGTTTGGAAGACAACGAAAAATCTTACAGGCAGCTGGTTATCCCAGGATGTAAACTGGAACTAGCGGTTCGTCTATTAATAAGGCTTGTAAACCTTCATTAGAGAAATCAGGGGACTTATCCCCAATCCATATGATTCATTAGAAGTAGTAATCCTGGAGATCAATCCTTTCAATGAGCAATCTACCGCCGGACGCTGACGCAGAAAACCGGTTCAAACGCGGACGCACCAGGGGCGCGACCGCGCTTAAGCGCCGCCGGAGAAAGAGCGACCTCGATGTTGTGAGGAGCACATCCTTCGTGCCCTTGAGTTGGCGTCGAAAGGTTGGTCGGGCTGGGAATCTCCTCGAGTCGTTCTACCATGCCTTTCATGGTGTCGCTGTTGGTTTGAAAGAACAGCGAAATTTGCGCATTCATTTTTCTCTGGCTGCGGTTGTCACTATTCTAGGTTTAACCCTCAGAATCGACATGATGAGCTGGATGGCGCTAGTCATCGTGATGGCGCTGGTGATTGCGTGTGAATTCATCAATACCAGTCTCGAACATCTCGTCGATATCTCGGCGAACAATGAATATCACGCCGCCGCCCGAGCCGCTAAAGATACCGCCGCCGCTGCTGTGCTTTCCGTCTCTCTAGCAGCCCTCATCGTCGGGCTCATGGTCTTTGGACCGAAGTTGTATTCGCTGTTCTTTCCTGGCTGATCGTTTGCGTTTTCTGGCACCGGCGAAACCCTAACTGAACCGAATATGTCTGTGCCGCCGCGTCGCACGGCGGAATGAATTTGCTCTGGCGTGGAGGCAATGACCCGGCGCACTGGGACCAAAGGCATCGAGCATGAGCATGATAGGAATGGTCCGAGTCGGACCTACCAACACGAGGGCACCATCGATTGTGACAGCGAGAACGGATCTGGACGCCAGTTTTGGTTCTCATCGATGTAGCTAAATGGCAACTCATTCAAGTCTGTTAGCGCCGAAATTCCGTGGCTTTGCGCGAAAGCGCTCGGGAAACGCGATTACAGTCAGGTAGTGGTACAATCCGTTACTTCAGACCCCTATCCGTCCGGGAGCGAGTTAATCATGCGCCTAGAGCGAAAACTTCTATCTAATCTGTTGTGTTTCAGTGTCGCGCTCTGCTCCTTTACCGCGACACCAGTCTTCGCCCAGGGCGGTACTCCCACCGTGTCGACAGTGACGCTTAAGGTCGTGCCCGGACCGAATGGTGGAGAAAACGTAATCACGCCACGCGGCATGTCTGTTCCGTTGCCGGGTCCAGGGGTGAATAGCAACACGGTTCAAGTCTACATCGGCTCTCAAGGCGGATATTGGTATGTCGATCGCAACGGCGAGAATGTCGACTTGACCGCTGCCGTTCAACAGTTCCGCGCCATGACCGGGCAAGGCGGTCCTTCGCAGGTCCCGCAATACGCGGCAGCTCCTGCAGCGCCTGTGCAGATTGTCAATCAGCAAACTCCATCTTCGTCATCCGGATCCGGTGCCGCTGCCGGAATGGCAACAGCCGCCGCAGCCGGTCTTGGTGCGATGGCGGGATCAGCCATGACTGGTGCCTATTACAACAACGGCTACTACAACCACGTACCTTACGGCACTCCCATGTATTACCCTCATGGTGGCAGCCCCTACTACGTCAATGCCAGCGGCAACACGGTCAACGTGGCGCATACCTATCCGACCACTTCGACGACCAATAACCAAGCCACTATCAATGGTGGCAACACCAACAATATTCATGCCGACAATTTCCAGAAGCAGCAGGATTGGTATCAAAAGCAGCAACAGAACAATCCTCAACAGTTCTCGAAATGGCAGCAGAGTTCTCAAGGCGAAAATCCATTTGTGGCTCAGCAAGCCGGAGCAAATGCCGAAGGCGGTAGAGGTCGATTCGGTCGTCGCGAACAGGCGGGTGAAGCCGGTGGTGGCGGAGAAGGTGGCGGGCGCTTCGGTGGGCGATTTAATCGCGGAGGCGACCAATCGGCTGCTGCTGGCGAGAACAATGCTGGCGGTGGTGGATTATTGCAGCAGCGTGGCGAAGGCGGCGGAGGTGGTCGCTTCGGCGGTGGCCGACTGGGCGGTAACGGCGGTGGCGGTGGTGGTCGATTCGGTCGGCGCGGCAATTAGTTCGGTTGATTTGGTCATAATCATAATGCGACCTGATGGGCTTAAGTAGAAGGTCTATAGAGCGGCACTTGAAAGACCTTTTACCGAACAACAATTTGATTCAGCATTGGTCGATGAATACAGGCAGGGAGCGATGCCCCGCTGTTTGTATCACCGGTGTTGATGCTTATCGCTGGGCTACTGCAATACCGCTTATTTATTGATTACGCCTGCTCTGCGCCCTTTCGCATTCGTCACCACGTATCCAACGAAGAGACTCTAGAGTCTCTTCGTTGGTGCTGGTACTACGGGCGGTGAAACACTTCGCCTAACGGTGTGATAAGTTTCTCAGCAAGCGGTGCCTATCTCGTGACGATCGAAATATCAAAACTTTTGCTTTTGTTCTCTAGCTGACAGATCGACGAAAGTGCCAACCAGATTTAGAAACTCGGCATTCTTTCAAAACGATTTATCGGCAGTTCGAGCGGGAATAATAAAGATGCACAGAGCGTTGGCAGTTTTAGTTTTAAACAGTTAAATGCTCTACTCGTGTCAAATTTCTGTCCCAGCGCGGGTGGGAAATTAATTCCCATTGACAGTTCAATATCACAAAGGGCAGTATAGACTCGGGCGAATGGATAAAGAGGCGGTAACTTAGGGAGAGTCGCTATGGCAGATGGCATAACCGCAGACAACGGCAATGGAAAAGATGAAGTAACTCTTCCTGGTGGCAGCGCGTTCAAGCCCCAGTTCAACGAGTTGGGCACGACTACGGACGACAGCCATACGAGCGCGGATGATGCATCGACTGGCAATCCGTTTTTCAACGAGTACGCCACGGATCAAAGGGCTCCAGGCGCCACAGGCGATCGCGCGAAGCCGACCGATCAGCCGGTTCTTCAGCAAAAAGCTTCTGACGATGGGCGCGTGATCAACGAGTACAATATCTTTGCTCAAGTGCTCAATATATACAGTGACAGTCGCGGTCCGGTGCCTACCGCAGTCGAGCAAATGGAGGGCAACGGTGAAAGGCTGTGCAACTGCGGCCACGGATCTGTCCGTCCAGGCGGCTCGGATGGTCACCTTAGTGTACCTATCGGTGGGCGGACCAACTACTACGGTCCGAAGACTTCCAGCTCGATGTATCGAAATCAGCTAGGCGACGTGGTTGCGGGGGATGGGCGAGCGACGGAGCAACAGGTTTTGAGAGGCCTGGTGTCAGCCGGTCTCGTCGGGCGAGACTCTCGAACTCCTAGCGGCGATGTGTTTCCTCAAACCTTCCCAATACCTGGACGGAATCCAGGATACCCAATCCATCATGGACATCAGAGTCAGATGCCGCCTTTCGCGGTACCGCCATTCGTTTATAGTTCGGGTGGAGGTAACGTGAGTATCGACACGAATCATCCTTTTCGTGGCGGTCCCGACAACTTCAATAATCGGGTTGTCTCGGCTACAGAGAGACATGAGGCCGCTATGGACAACAGGCAGCGATCTGCGCTGAGAGCGCTGGCGTACGAGAATCGGGCCAGGAAAGGCTTCGAGCAGTAATCTACCTATATTGACTCAATCGAAAAGTGTCTGCCCTGGCGTGATTTGTCAGCGTAGATATCGACGTTAACTTCGAAGATTTCGGATACGGCCCGGCTCGTAAGCACGCTTTCTTTATCTCCGGCGGAAAACAGAGTCGTGGCTCCTGCCTGGCTGGGCTTGAGGAATGCGATGTCGTCCGCAATCCTGTCGATCATGTTTAAATCGTGGAGCACGAGAAGCACTCCTATTCCCTTTTCCTTGAGTTCAGAAATCATAGTCAAAAGCGATAGCTGATGTTTGAAGTCCAGGTGTGCAATTGGCTCATCCATGAGGATGTAGGACGGTTGTTGCGCGAGTGCCACCGCAATTAGTGCACGCTTTTGCTCGCCGCCAGAGAGGTTGGTGAGCGGTCGTTTGGCTAGATCTGTTAGCCCTGCTCTTGTTAGTGCTTGTTCGACAGCTTCGCGATCTTGGTGATTCTCGGACCATGACCACCATGATTGGTGCGGATTGCGGCCGAGGCTCACCAGCTCTTCGACGGTTAGCTGACTGGAAAAATCTATGGATTGTGGAACGTAAGCGACCTTTCGCGCGTACTGATCGCGGCTGATTGATTGAATGTCGCAACCATCCAGCAGTACAGTGCCCGACTCTGGTTTTAAGTGCCTGGCTACAACTTTAATCAGAGTCGACTTGCCACAACCGTTCGGTCCAGCCAGCACCATTACTCTGCTCTTCGCGATGGCGAGATCTATGTTTGAAAGAACTTTGCTGTTGCTCTCGTATCCTGCGGTGATGCCGATGATTTGTAGCCCTTCCGATGGAGCCACTCTACCGTCGTCGCCGTTTATCTCGTTCGATCGATATCCGGTCATGGCTACAAGCTCTCCGCCTTCTGTCTGGCTACAAGCAAAAGAAAGAATGGTCCGCCGATGAGCGACAGTAGCGTCGACAGTGGCAGTTCTTGACCCTCGACCAGTGAGCGCGCAAGCAGGTCGCTCAACATGACGAGAATCATTCCAATTACTGCCGAAGTGAAGATTTGAACGCGCTCGTCTCGACCGAAAAGATTTCGCGACAGATGCGGCGCGACCAATCCGGCGAATCCCACGATTCCAGCCAGAGAGACAGCGGAGCCACTCAAGAGCACTGCCACGAATAGAATCGCCCATTGCACGACATCGACATTGACGCCAAGGCTTTTCGCTTGCTCTGTGCCGACCGAAAGAAGTCGAATCTGTTTTGATAGAACCAACGCTCCTAGGCAGCCGACGAGCGTATAACCGGCTGCGGGCAAAAATTCTTCCCAGGTTTTTCCACTGATACCACCAGCAAGCCAGAAGAAGATTCCTTGCGCTCGAACCGGGTCGCCGCCTAGCGTTACAACTAGAGTAATTATTCCGCCACAAATCGCAGACAGTCCGACACCTGCCAACAGAAGCCTGGTCACAGATAATCCACGCGCGCTGCGAGCCAGTCCGCCGACGATAATGCTGGCTCCGAGCCCGCCGACAAAAGCTATAAGAGGTACGAATTCGAAATTGACGTTAGCGCTTACCGCCAATGCTACGAGCACTCCGGCACCACTCGAGACGCCGGTGAGATAGGGATCAGCCAGGTGATTTCGTGATAACGATTGGAGTAGATAGCCGGCCACGCTCAACGCTGCCCCAACCGTCATAGCGACGAGAACTCGCGGAAGACGTATCTGGCGTATGATTTCGATGTCCGACGCAGAGACTTGTTGAGCGCTGTTAGGTGAAAAAACTGCCTGGAGCGCACTTTGCGGTGAGATACTAACGTCACCGACGGAAAGATTTATGATCAGGGCGACAACCGCTACTGTAAGAAGGAGAACAACTTTGACGATCACCGTGCGGCACCAGTGGCGGTCTTCGTTGAAAGTTGGCTGTTGCGATCGGCTTCAGTGGCTGTGTTCCATTTAATCTTTGGTGATGTCAACATGATCTCTGGATTAGTTGCCTCTTCTGAAAGCCCGGTTGCTAGCAGGAGCATGCTACCATTTTCGGTGTTTATTCTTTTCTTTAGGTATGCGCCTGTTACGTCGTTAGTCAGGGGTCTTTGGGACTGGTCATGAGCATTTATTTTGACAACAGTGCAACAACAAAAGTTCGGAAAGAAGTAATTGAAGCGATGCTGCCGTATCTTTCCGAGCAGTTCGGCAATCCATCTTCGATTCACTCCATTGGTCGAGCCTCGCATAAGGCGGTCGCCAACGCGAGAAAGCAGGTGGCCGATATGCTTGGTTGCGGTCCAACTGAGATTTATTTCAGCGCCTGCGGCACGATGAGCAATAACGTCGCGATTCTGGGTCGGGCAAGATTTGTTGCCGCCAATGGTATGGGCAAGCACATCATAACCAGCGCCATCGAGCATCCATCCGTGATGGGTCCGTGTAAATTGCTCGAAGCCGAGGGCTGGAAGCTCACATTCCTGCCGGTGGACCGCGAAGGCTTCGTGGAGCCGGAGGCGCTCCGCCAAGCGATTTCGAAAGAGACAAGTATAGTCAGTATCATGTGGGCCAATAACGAAATTGGCACGATACAGCCAATTTCAGAACTTTCTAGAGTGATAAGCGAAGAAAGCAAAAGACACGGAACCGAGATCTTTTTTCACACGGATGCTGTCCAGGCCTCCGGTAAGGTCGGGATTGACCTGAGCAAATTGGATGGCGTCTCTGCTTTGTCGATCTCTGGTCACAAATTTCATGCGCCTAAAGGTATCGGAGCGCTTTTTCTCCGCAAGGGTGCCAATGTCATGCCTATCACCTTCGGAGGAGGACAGGAGAAAGCTCTCCTTCCAGGAACTGAAGGTCTAGCCAACGTGGTAGCGCTAGGAAAAGCTGCGGAGCTCGCTAGTCTTGATCTGAAAGAGTTGACTGACAAACTGAAAGAGTTGCAACTTCTCCTGATTGATGAACTTGGCACCATATCTGGTGTGCAAATTACTGGTCCTCGTGATCTCGATAAAAGGCTGCCTGGTCATGTCAGCATCGCCGTAGAAAATGGTGAGGGCGAGGCGATGGTTATGCAGCTCGATATGAAGGGGGTCTGCGCATCGAGTGCTTCTGCCTGTCATAGCGGAGTGATCGAACCTTCGCATGTCTTGAGCGCCTTGCATCTTCCCTGCTCTATGACGAAAGGATCGTTGCGATTATCGCTTGGTCGTTTTAACACCAGAGAAGAATGCGATGACGCGCTCGAAATAATGAAAGGCTTGCTGGCTGGCCAGAAAAGAACGCTAGCGGGCGCATCGAAGTAATAGTTCGTATTCGAGTATCAATCAATGTCTATAATTCAAATTCTGGAAGATATCGGCGCATTCCTCAAAGACGATCACTTTGTGTACAGCTCCGGAAAGCATGGTGATATCTATATCAATAAGAATATTTTGTTCGCGCATACAAGAGCGTGCGATCAAGCTGGACGTCTGATGGCTGAAAAATTCAGTCACCTCGACATCGACACGGTAGCAGGACCGATCATGTGTGGGATACTACCCGCTCACTGGGCCGCCTATCATCTATCTCTCATGAAGGGACGTGAAGTTCACGGTGTCTTTGCTGAACGCGATGCGAGCAAGAATTTTCAATTTGACAGAGGCTACGATGAATTCATCGCCGGAAAGAATGTTCTAGCCGTCGACGATATCACCACCAGTGGTGCCACAATGAAGAAGTTTGTCGACCTTGTGCGTGCTACCGGTGGCAATGTAATTAACGCATCCGTACTGGTTAATCGCAGTCCAAGGTCCGTCTCGTCTGACTCCCTTGGCGCGCCCTTTGAGCCGCTCGGCTCCATCGAAATTCCCACCTATGAGGCTTCGAGTTGCCCCTTCTGCGAAAAGGGTGTGCCGATCAATGAAAAGGTCGGACACGGAAAGCAGTTCGTTGCAGCTAGATCAGCGCGATAGTAAACGAGCCGGCAAGGCTAAATATTCCGGAGGAAGCGAGCTCGTCTCGTTTTTCCTAGATAGCGCTTCTTCGCTTCGGGCCGTCGGACTTACTGGCTTGATCGAGTGGAGTGCTGATTTTAGGCTTGGATCTTTGATCACCGGTTCATCACACGAATGCTCTACAATGATTAAGCGCTTTAGCCATTGCGACATTACTAAAGCGCTTAGTATGTTTGTACAAAAAGACCTGATCACATGTCATCGATTTTTTTCTGGGCCGCTAGTTCGATTTTGTTGGTAGGATCTCTCTTCGCTATTTGTCGGAGAAGGAGCAGTCACCATCTATTTTCCTTTGTGATTTTGCTTGCCTCCTCCTGCATGATTGCATTGGCCCTGTTGTCGATCGACACGCCGATGGCCTGGCAAGGGCCGGGCTTTCTAGCGGTCGGACCATGGTCATTTACATTTGTCATCGACAGGCTTTCTGCGTTGTTCCTGGCTCTGTTAGGTACCGTCGGTATTGCCTCAGCGCTTTTCTCTCCCCGGTACTTGCGGCACCTGGACTCTCGGATGAATTCGAGCCTGTATTGGGCGGCCTACTGTCTCTTCGTGCTCTCCATGATGCTCGTATTTGTAAGTGGAGATGGAGTTACGTTTCTCGTGTTTTGGGAATTGATGGCTTTGTCGTCTACAGTGCTTGTATCTTCGGAACATACACTGCATCGCGTTCAGAGAGCGACGATTATCTATCTCGGTGCTACGCGCACTTCGACTGCATTCATCGCATTTGGCTTCATTTGGTTGTACTCCATGTTTCACAGTTGGAGATTTTCTGATTGGTGCTTTGATCGTCCCGAGAGCTATGGTGCCGCGTTGCTCTTGATGATTGGCTTCTGCATCAAAGCTGGTATCTGGCCATTCCATATATGGTTGCCTTACGCTCATCCGGCTGCTCCGACTCCGGTCTCTGCTCTTATGTCGGGTGTCATGATCAAAACTGCTGTGTACGGAGTCGTTCGAATTCTTTTATTAGGTAATCTCAATTGTGCCGCTATTGGATATTTAGCTGTGACTCTGGGGGTGGTATCAGCCTTTTGGGGAGTACTTTTCGCGCTGGTTCAAAACGATCTGAAACGCTTACTTGCATACTCGAGTGTTGAAAATGTCGGTTTGATATTTACGTGCATTGGTATTGCAATTCTTTCTCGATCGGTAGGAGTGCCTGAGGTCGCTGCTCTCGGGCTTGCGGCAGGGCTCTTTCACTGCCTTTCTCACGGATTTTTCAAAACACTTCTTTTCTTTGGTGCCGGATCGATCGATGTAGCCGCTCACACAATAGAGCTCGGACAGCTTGGTGGCCTGGTTCGGCAAATGCCCTGGACGATGAGCTGCTTTGTCCTTGGTGCTGTAGGAATCTGCGCTCTTCCACCGCTCAACGGATTTCCTGGCAAATGGCTCCTCTATCAGAGCCTGTTCAGGAATGTTTGGCTTTCATCTTCATTGATCGACCGAGGATTGTGTCTTGCGATCATTTGTATTCTGGCTGTTGTGGGAGGTCTCGCCCTTGCCTGTTTTGCCAAAGCCGTGGCCGTGATTTTCCTCGGGGTGCCGCGGTCAAAACAATCTGGAGCAGCATCGGAGGGCTCATCCGGAATGGTTTGCGCCCAGGTGTTTCTGGCAATTGGCTGCGTAGCTTTAGGGTTGACCGTACCGCAAATCTTGCTCTTGGTGAAACCGGTGTGTGATCTTGCCGTGCATACCAATTCGCACATTGAATCTGCGTTCACCGTTGATCTTCGCGTTACTGCAATTGCCCTCATCGTGTTAGTGCTCGCGCTTTCTAAGCTTGTCTTGTCCGGATCGCAAGTTCGAATTTCGCGCACATGGGATTGCGGATTTGGCCCTCTCGGTCCGAGAACCCAAGTGACTTCGGATTCATTTGCTCAACCGGTTGCTCGGATTTTCAGACCGATACTTCGCTACAAGCTGGAGTTCGAGCTCACGGGCACAGACCGTAGGCACTTTCCCGAGAAAATTAGAGTGAAACCAAATATGGTGTCACTCCTGGAGCAGCGAGTCTATCTTCCATTGCTGTCCATTGTCAGTAAGCTCGCAAAGTCTTTGGTGAAGCTGCAAGCCGGTAGTATTCATCTCTATCTTATCTATTTGTGCGTCACCTTGATACTGCTTCTCCAGTTGGGTACGTTGCTATGAATTACGGGGCGGCAGATACAGTTGTGGCATGGATTGTCTCACTATTCAGTGGCTTCCTCCTTCCAATTCTTCTAATCGGTACGATCAGGAAGGTAAAAGCCCGATTACAGAACCGTGTTGGTCCGCCAATTTTCCAGGCACTCTTCGATTTGGTAAAGCTGTTCAGAAAAAAACAGACGGTGAGTTCCACCGTCTCGTGGATCTTTAAATGGAATGGTGCGATTAATCTGTCAGTCATGCTTCTTCTTGCACTGAGCGTGCCATGGCTTTGTTACAAGCCAGTTTCATTGGGGGCTGATCTGTTTTTCGTGTTGTATTTACTGGCATTGAGTCGCTTCTCTACGGTCCTTGCGGCAATGGATGCTGGTTCTGCATTTGGTGCGTTCGGCGCTAGTCGTGAAGTGACAATTTCGACATTGGTGGAGCCTGCACTCGTCCTTGCGCTTGCATCAATAGGAATTCTTACGCAAAGCAGCGATCTGGATGCGATATTCTCATTCTCTAACGCGGCGCTCTCCAACACGTCGGGGATATGGCTGTTGGTTGGGACCGCAGTTATTCTTGCTGGTCTCGTAGAGCTTTCTCGTATGCCGGTGGATGACCCTACGACTCACCTGGAGCTGACGATGGTACATGAGGCTATGATCCTCGAGTGCTCGGGACCGAATCTAGCCATGTTGGAGTGCTCGCAACTTCTAAGAATGGCTATTCTTTTCGGGTTGAGTGCGCAATGTTTCTTACACTCGATACCGTGCGTATGGACAATGACGATCGTCTCCCAGGGCATCATTCACGTCATTCTGATGTTCGTCATTGCAAGCTGTGTAGCCACGTTCGAGAGTGTTGCCGTAAAGCTGCAGTGGCGAAAAGTTCCTGAGTTTATTGCGTATTGTCTAACGATGAGCCTGATTGCCGGCTTGATCGCAGTTGGTGGGAGTTTGGTCAAATGATTCTTAATCTGTTCGAGATGGTCGTATTCGGCGCCTCATTTACAGCAATCCTGATTGCTGGGGCCACGCACCTGAGGGTCAATCTTGCATTGTATTCCGTACAAACATTGTTTATTGGGTTTGCCACGGCGATGACCGCACACGCCCATGCTGATGATATGGGTATTTACGGAATTGCTTGTGCCATAACTATTCTCAAGGGCTTAATAGTACCGGTTTGTCTGGTGATGGCGATCGACAAAATTAGAATTCAGAGCGACGCGGCATCGATCATTCCTGCACCACTGGCGATGCACCTCACAATAGTATTCTTGGGATTGAGTTATCTATTAGTGCGTGGTCTTCCTGTCCCTTTAGAGTTCTCACGAGGATGGCCAGGAGCCACTGCGGCGATTTCGCTCGTGTTTAGCGGTTTGGTCCTTATGTTGACCAGGCGTATTGCGATCAGTCAAATTGTCGGTTTCTTGATTATAGAAAACGGTATTTACCTTTTTGCGCTGACGCAGACCCATGGAATGCCAATGATCGTAGAGATGGGAGTTCTCCTTGATGTCCTTGTTGGCGTCATGATTTCAGGACTTCTAGTATTTAAGATCCAGCATAGTTTCGAGCACATCGATGTGACTCGATTGACACAACTAAAGGACTAGTTCATGCAAAGTTTACTAACGTTGGGATTCGTACCGCTGCTGGTCACTGTCTTTTCTCTCGTCACCAGACCGAGAGTCTCGCGAGTTGTCGTCGCATTGCTATGTTGGGTGCAATTGATTGTCGCAGTGTCGCTTTGTTGGCCGATCGTCATCGGCATCCAAAGTCAAATTTCATGGACCGAGGATTTCTCGGTCGATCGACTTAGTGCCTCGTTTCTACTATTAACAACATTCATAGGCGCATGTGCTCTGAGCCATGCAAAGTGCTTCTTCGAAATGGAAGAGACCGTGTCACCAACTTACAATGCGACTCATGAGCAGATTTTTTTTGCCTGCGCAAGCTTCTTTCTACTTGCGATGAGTATGGTTTTTGTTTGCGAAAACCTGGGAATTCTCTGGGTTTGCATCGAGGCGACCACGCTCGCGACAGCGGCTCTAGTGTATTTCTCTCGGACAAAACATGCACTGGAAGCAACGTGGAAGTATTTAATGATTTGCAGTGTCGGCATCGCTTTTGCACTACTCGGCACAATACTAATTTTCGCATCGAGCCAGCATGGCGGGATGCCAACCGGTTCTCTGAACTTCACGGAGCTCACCAATCACGCTACTTCATTGCAATATTCCCTTTTGAGATTGGGATACATCTTCTGCGTCGTTGGATTCGGAACTAAGGCGGGAGTTTTTCCGCTCCATAGCTGGCTTCCGGACGCCCACTCCGAGGCGCCTGCGCCTGCATCGGCAATGCTATCCGGCGCGCTTCTCAATTGCGCCCTCTTTCCTATCTGGCGATTGACGCAACTGGTAGTTGAAGCGCACCATGGTCAGCTTGCCACAATAATCCCTCTGGCTCTAGGCTGCATAACGGTGCTTGCGGCCAGTTTAATCCTTATACATCAACACGGAATAAAAAGGCTGTGGGCATATTCGAGCATCGAAAATGTTGGCATCATGCTTATCGCGATTGGACTTGGCTCTGGCTCTCTATTTTTTTTGCAAGCCTTCAATCACAGCGTTTGCAAAGCTGCCCTGTTCTTGCTTTCCGGTAACGTTATTCAGGCTACCGGTAAGAAGAGCCTGGCCGACATCAAAGGGATTCTCAACCTCTCCCCCGTCTGGGGAATCGCGCTGGGCCTGGCGGCCTTCGGCGTTACGGGATCACCGCCATTTGGATCATTTGTGAGCGAGTTGCTCATTTTGATCGATAGCGCGAATAAGGGGTACTGGTCGATTGTGATAGCGTTGACGGTGGCACTCTTGGTCAGCTTCGTAGCAGTCAATATTCATTTGGCCGGAATCCTCTTTGGTACGTCTCCCAAAGAGACGGTCGGCCCCGGACCGTTTGCGACTAGTTGCATTCCAATCTTGTTGATTGTGTGTGCGATAGCATCTGGTATTACCTCTCTTCCACTGTTCGTGGTGCATATGAAATGAAAGTTGATAGCGTAGAAATCTCCGTTGATGCACGAGCAAACAAGCTAAGAGCCTTGTTGAATGACGACGGTGGGCGACTCGGTCTAATCACATCGATTGATGGGCAACAGCTTGTAACCCTTGTGCTGAATACTACAGCCGGCACTGCATCTGCCTGGACTAGTCGAGTCGACGGCGATACCTATCATTCGCTTTCAACTGTGATTCCTCAAAGTCACTGGTATGAGCGAACTGTTTGGGACCTTTTCGGATTGAAGCCCAAATCACACCCGAGATTGAAGCACAATCTGTTGCATGAACCGTACTCCGCGTCGGTCATTCCCTTACGCACTGGCGCGATCGCGCCTGGCGGGGATAACCATAGGCAGTACCATCATCTCGAAGTTAAGGGCGACGGGGTATACGAGATACCGGTAGGGCCAATTCATGCTGGAATAATTGAACCAGGGCACTTCCGCTTTAGCTGTCTCGGCGAGATCATCCTCAATCTGGAGATACGGTTGGGTTATGTGCATCGCGGCATAGAAAAGCGACTTACTGAGGTCTCCTGGAGGAAGGCTCGTTTTATCGCAGAGTCCGCTGCAAGCGACAGTGGTGCTGCCTATGCCTTAGCCCATGCAGTGGCGATAGAGTCTATCTTTGGCGTTGAGCCTTCGCTCAGGGCTGATTACCTCAGGTCCTTAACGCTCGAGATTGAGCGAGTGGCCATGCACATAGCCGATCTCGGCGGTATTGCGGGTGACATCGGATTTCTTGCGATCGCATCTTCAATGGCTCGGCTTCGAGGAGATGCCCTGGCACTGGGCGAGCTTCTTACCGGGTCCAGATTTCAGAGATTTTTCGTCTGTCCTGGAGGCGTAGTCCATGATCCTTCTCCAAAATCGCTTCTCCAAATTCGGACGAGAGCTATAAAACTAAGAAAGGACTTGGTTTCGGTGATCGACATGTTCTTAAGCAATCAAGTCGCCTGCGATCGAATGCAGCGAGTTGGTCGTGTATCCAATAAGCTGGCAGCAGATTTTGGTCTGGTTGGAGTAGCTGGGCGAGCTTCTGGTATTAAATACGATGCCCGGATGCATTTTCATCACGGAGCTTATCTGGAGTTGAATCCAAAAGTTGCATGGACAGAGCAGGGCGATGTTTTCGCTCGAGTCCGCGTCAGGATAGACGAGCTTGCTCGAAGTCTGGAGCTTATAGACGAAATCCTCGAGAGATTGCCGTCCGGCTCAAGTCTACTGGACTTTCCTGACAGGCTCCCGTCAAATCAAATTGGCGTCGGCATAGTCGAAGCACATAGGGGTGAGCTAATTCATCTAGTGTTTACCAATGCAGAAGGACACGTTAGCCGTTATGCAATCAAGGATCCCAGCGTTAATAACTGGACCGCTCTGGCAATAGCGGTCAGGAATAATTTGGTCGCCGACTTTCCTTTGTGCAATAAGAGCTTCAGTCTTTCCTACAGTGGTCATGATTTATGAGGTTAACGTGATTCGATTATTGAGCTATCTGGTCAGTAAAGGTGTGGTGACATCCAGTCAACTTTCGCCGCCGTTGCAAGAGGGTGTTCGGGGCTTGCCTTCGCTTACGAACTCCGATTGTATTGGTATCGAATGCGCACAGTGCGAACAGGCTTGTCCTACAAGCGCTATACAAATTGAGCAACAGGCTGAACATGCGAATGTTCGTATTGACCTGGGCAATTGCATCGCATGCGGATTATGCACATCAATATGTCCTACGGCAACGATAGTGAATAATCCAAGCACAAGAACAGCTCAATCTGAAAGAGAGCATCTAATAATTCAAACATCACTCCCGCCAGTGAATACCGGTGCAGTAAGCGGTGGTGGCGGAATTTTCAGACGCTCAATGGCCGTTCGAGTCGTGTCTACCGGCTGTAGTGCTTGTGATCTGGAAATCGGAGCTTCCGGCAATCCAATTTTCGATATGGAGCGTTTTGGTGTATCTGTGGTGGCATCGCCCAGATTCGCCGATGCTCTTGTTGTTACTGGTCCTGTGCCAAAGGCGATGCACGAGCCGCTCAGGACTTGCTATGAGGCGATGGCTGATCCTCGGCTGGTTATTGCGTTGGGCACTTGTGCTATCTCTGGTGGCGTTCATAAAAACGGTTATACAGAAGCAAATGGTGCCAACGGAATAGTCCCTGTCGATCTTTATGTGCCTGGTTGTCCACCACATCCATGGAGCATCCTTTTTGCACTACAGATGGCCATGCAACTGAAGGCGCGCCGGTCATAGTCTGGTACTTTACCGATTGCACAATTGTGCGAGTAGTATAATGCTGTTATAATCACTTTCGTGAATCGATTTGGTTCCAGTGTCACTGTGATGGGCTGGAGCTCAAATTCTGATGCACTCAATTCCTCAACCATGGTCTCACGCGTATTTCATTTGAATGGGCCCGCTGCTCGATTCAGTCAGGACTTTACTCTTCCATGAATATTCCCCCTCCGCTAAAAGTTGATGAAAAGTATCGCGACCTCTTACATGCAATAGAGAGCCGTGAAGATATTCCTGAGCAATGGCGCGACACGCCGATCGAAAGCCTGATTATGTCTCAAAACTTTGGATGGCCTATTCAGTCATCAGGTAAGCCCGAGGTTTTAATCGCTACCTGCATCGAATTTAGATATGCTCTGCCCATTCCTCGGATGTATGCCTATGTCATTCGACGCGCGAGCGGGCGAGTGATCGGATCGGAATTTAGCGTAGGGTACACGCTGGTCCACGGCGTAAAGTATCTTGTGATAATAGGTCACAACGATTGCGGCATGTCAAAAGTTATTGATAGGGCACCACTGGTAGTGGATGCTTTTGTTGAACAGGGCTGGGAGAGGGACGCCGCAAAAGACTATGTGGACAAGCAAATCTCCCGCCATGCTATCGATGATGAGCTAACGGCTCTTCGCGAAGAGTATCTTCGTCTTAGAACAGTCTTTCGCAAGCTGGTAATTGCACCGTTGTTCGTCTGTCTGCACGATAGTAAGCTGTATGTTCCAAAATGGATTCTCGAAGGCGACTTGGAGCCCCATCTGGGCGATAAAGTCCCATCCGAAATAATTAGAAAGCTACCTTAATCGCTCCCCAATCAAGCACGATCGAACTACTTCGCGCGTCCTATCACGGGGAAGCGCTCTTGTTGTCAAGCCAGTTGCTATCGACTTGCTAACTCGGTCCGCCTTTCGGATTCTTCAGGTTGTTGAGGACAAACTCAAAGAATCCCGAAATCTTTTTCCAAAGCGGGCCGTGAAATAGCTGAATTCCGCCGCGCAAGGTCTTCATCTTGTTGGTGCCGTATGGATACCACCATAAGCGCAGTGAACCACCGGCGGCATCAATGTTGATATGCTTTATATTAACCAGATCCATCAATCCGAATTGCGAATGAGATCTGCCGAATCCACTTTTCTTCAGTCCTCCCCAGGGAAGCTGCGGAGCGGCGTGGGTGAACAGGCAGTCGTTGATAGTTACTGTTCCGACATTTAGATCTCTGGCAATATTTTCTGCGCGCCTGAGATTTTTACCCCAGACTGATGCGCATAGGCCGAACTCGCTGTCGTTGACCAGCTCTACGACCTGATCTTCAGTGTCTACCACCATAATCGAAAGCACCGGACCGAATGTTTCCTCTTTCATCACGATCATCGAATGATCGACTCCCGTGAGGACGGTCGGCTCGAAGAAATAGCCGGGAAGCGATTCGACACGCTTGCCGCCCGTTTGGACGATAGCTCCGGAGTGCACTGCCTGCTTCACGTGGTGCGTGATCTTCTCCAATTGAGTCTCGTCAATCACGGGTCCAATATCGCTCTGTGGATCCGTGTATGGTCCCACTTTTAGCTTCTTCGCCTCTTCTACGATCGCAGCGATAAGTTTGTCAGTCCTTTTCCCTTTGAGAATATAAACACGTTCGATTGATGCGCAGGCTTGTCCCGCATTGGTGAAAGCTCCCCAAACAAGAGCTTTTGCTGTCCACTCAATCGGTGCATCTGGAAGAACTATCGCGGCGTCCTTCCCTCCGAGTTCCAGGCTGACTGGGATAAGGTTAGCCGAGGCCTGTTCCATGACCTTTCGTCCACCCTCCACGCTGCCCGTGAAGACGAGCTTGGAAAGCCGTGTTTCACACAATAGTTTTCCAGTCGATCTATCGCCTGTTATAACGCTGACTACTCCTGGTGGAAATCCTGCTTCATTTATCAATTCTCCGATCTTGATGCCGATTAGACTGGATTTTTCAGAAGGCTTTAAAACAACGGTATTGCCCACCATTAGAGCCATTGCAATGGTCATCATGGGAATCGAGAACGGGTAGTTCCACGGCGCGATAACTCCGATCACGCCTAGAGGTTCAAACGAGATCACGTTCTGTTTGGTTGAGAGAAGCGGATTGCTCAGCTGCACCATCTGGTCTTTAAGAAGTCGATCTGCGTTTTCGGTGAGCCAGACGCAGGTATCGAGTGGTCCATTGAGTTCTGCGGCATAAGCTTCCGAGCGAGGTTTGCCTACCTCCTGACTGATGAGCTCAGTAATTGCATCGGCATTCTGCGAGATCACTCGGCGCAGCTTCAGAAGGTACCGTGCCCGTTGTCCATAGTTCAGTAGCTGCCACTCGTCAAAGGCTTTCCAGGCTTGCTCCACGGCCTGATCCACTTGAAACTTGCCCATGATTGGGCACTCTCCAAGCAATTCCCCGGTCGCCGGGTTGATCGATTGGATAATGGCAGTTTTCGCTGTCTCTATCTCTTTTTCTTTCTCTGTACTTGACACCATGGAGGTCT
Organism: Candidatus Obscuribacterales bacterium; assembly: GCA_019746975.1. Taxonomy (GTDB): domain Bacteria; phylum Cyanobacteriota; class Vampirovibrionia; order Obscuribacterales; family Obscuribacteraceae; genus JADYXR01. The sequence continues at coordinate 23,535 of JAIERK010000078.1, read as the reverse complement.
TCGCCACCGATTGAGCCCGCCGTCCGTAATTGTATATTACCCACTGCTAGATTCTGTTCTATCAGAAAACTATGCTGCAGTGACTGATCCGTCTACGTAAAGGATAGTTCTTGGCGTCGACGGTCACATAGGTTAGATTCCCTTTTTTGTCGAACATTACCGATTTGATTGGTCGTTCATTAAGCTTCTAACCCTTGCGGTTGATAATTTGTCAGGTATCAGGTGCCATGATGCATTAGTCCAGTCAAAAGTTTTCGCATGTTTAGTCTCCTGCGCAGCAGTCGCAGTCAGATTAGCTCATACATGTGGCGATCGTACGATCAAGGTTAACAATGAAATTCTACATTTTCTGAATCGTTCGCCAATCCTTCCCTGCTTTGCAACTCTCTTATTCATATTTTTCGAGTTGCTCTTGTACTTTTTCTGCTTCCGCTTGCTTATTCGATCGTTTGAGATAATGGACTCTGGTGCGCAGAAGCAGCGCCATAATGTCGTTTGGTACGCGCTGGTTTCTCGAGTACTTGAGTGATTTTGCGTTTAACTCGAGCGCTTTGCCAAGGTTACCTTTTTCAGCCTCGCTGCCGGCCCAATCGCAATATAGCCCCACCACCGACCGCCAATCGAATGTGGTTGGTCCCAGTTGTTGAAACAATCGGCCGGCCTTTTCGAAACATTTGAGAGACTCAGAATGCTCGCCGAGTTTTTTCAGACAGCCTGCCAGTGCTCCTGTTGTGAGTGCGATGTCTCTTTGATCGGCAGTCATAGTCAGTTTTTCAACTAACCAGAAGCGCCTAATTTTTTCATTGCCGTCGATCCCTGAAAGTCCGCTCAATATTTGGTTGCATGTATCCACGCAAAACTTCAGAGAGTTCGGATGCTCTTTGAGCCATTTGAGCAATTCGCGACTTCTCGAGTCGGCAGAACGAAATTTGCGCTGTTCGAGATCGGATACAATCCAGTAGTTGTACGCAAGGCGGATGTGTTCGAAGTCCCCTGACTTTACTGCAACGTTAAATGCAGCCGCTCTGTATGCATCTGCTTGAGTCGGCTTTCCCAATTGCGAATAGCAGTCTGCGGATTTGTTCGCGCACTCTATAAGAACCATGTACGACTTAGGCCCGTTTTTTTGGAATGCTTTTGCTGCGTAACCGTACCTGTCCAGTGCGGTCTGATACTGCTTCTTTCCGAATGCACGGGACGCCTCGACCCAGAGCGTTTGTGCGAATGCAGGTGCGCGAAGGAAGTTGCAATCGGGATACATTCTCAATAGATAGCCGATGTCGTCGCAACTGATGAGTTTGCGCGGAAAGTCAACCGTGACCTCTATAAGCGATGGGAGATGGACGAGGTGCTCCAGACCTCGTGCTGTGACCTTGGTATCCTTTAACTCGACATACTTGAGTTTTTTCAACCCCTTCAAGGAAACAAGTGAATCGTCGGTCACCTTGGTATTCTCGAGGTTTAGGCTTTCAAGATTCGGCAGCTCGGCGATTGCAGTCAGGTCGCTTATATCTGTGTCCTTCAACTTGAGCGTGCGAAGTTTTTTCATTCCCTTCAGATAACCCAGCGCTCTGTTGGTAATTTGCTGTCCTGCCGCGCTAATCTCCTCTACGGTATTGGCGCCCTTGAAGTCCTTAAATGAATCGTCGTTGATGTGAGGATAAAACGAGAGATCAAATGCAATCACGCCTTCTTTGATTGCTTTTTTGATTTCCGGCGAACTAAGGGTGCTCATGGTGCTGGGATCGGGAGCATTCTTTGTTGTTGCGTATGGTTTGCTCTCCGACATTGCGTTGTAAATGATGATGCTGACGGCACCGCATATAATGGCACTGACCACCACAGAAAAAATGACCAAATTGGTTTTCGATATAACTGGAGACGGTGTTATCTCTTCAATTGGATCTGGGCTCTGATACGGTTTTCCCTCTGATTTTACGGATAGAAGTTGCTGCAGCACTTCCTGTAGTGATTGATATCGATCATCAGGATTCTTTGCGAGGCAGGTTGATACAATCGCTTGCAGATCCTCCGATATGTATTCACGACCCAGCACTTCGTTGATCGTAGGCGGTGTTTGATTAACATGCTTCGCGAGTAAATCCATGGCAATCTCGGATTGAAATGGCGGTCGCCCACTCAAGGCTTCGAACAGCACACAACCAAACGAATAGACTTCAGAACGGCTATCGTAGGATAGATTGTTGACTTGATCGGGACTCATGTACGCCGGGGTCCCAACGAGAGCGTTGCCTGACGATTTTGTCTGTGCGTTCTTCGAGATCGACTTGGCTATTCCGAAGTCGATGATGCGAACCTCTGCCGGGCGCGAGTTGGTCAACAGTATGTTGCTCGGCTTGATGTCTCTATGAAAGAGACCCATCGAATTGGCGTACCCGAGCGCATCCGCGACAAGTGCGAATAGGTCGATGGCTGCCTCTTCGTCGAGTGGTCCATTCTTTATGAGTAACTGACTGAGGCTGGTGCCGTCGATAAATTCAAGCACCATGTAAGGCCTACCGTCGTCCGTGACTCCGAAATTGAGGATTTGTATTATTGATGGATGTGAAAGTTTGCTGATTGCCTTCGCTTCTTGTTGGAACGAAATGAGTTGTTCGTTGGATTGAACCCGCAGGACTTTGACGGCGACTCTTATGTCCAACAGTCGATCGCGACATAGATAGACCTTGCCGGCTCCTCCAGTGCCGACGACCCGGATCGGCTTGTAGCGGTCCAGTGGAAGGTGTTCTTGTGATAGTTCAAGCTCTGTTTCGTCTTCGGGATCGTCTATCCATGCGGTTGATTCTGCCTCTCTGGGTCCTGGAGTTCCAATCAGATCCGGATGTCTGCACAGGCAGGTCGAGGCGCTCACAACCCACTGCGTGAAACTTCCGTCGCTGTCTTCAGCCAGCGGCTTGCCGCAATCTATGCAAATTTTGAGACTCTTCTCCTGCATCTTCGGAAGATCAGTTCCGCATCGACACAGCGAAATCCATTGCGTAACGCTGCCAGTTTCAGATGCTGCCTTTGGCATAAGACAGATCGGACAAGTATTAGCTTCCTCTTTCTTGATCGTCATGAATCAAAGCGATATCCAATACCATGGACAGTGCCGAGCAGAGACGGATCGCCATGGTAGTCGTCTGCGCCTGCATCAAGACCTTCTATTTTATCGTCAGCAGTGCGCTTGTCGGCTAGCATCATTACCGGCGTCTTGACTCCTCTGGAGCGGAAATTGGATCAGACCTGGATGACGCTCAGTCCAGGAAACTGTCGGTCAAGTTCGATGATGTCGGAGTCGAAGAACTTCAACCGGTCGAGCGCTTTTGCACCATTTGCGATACGGTCAACCAGATAGACTTGGGCTTTCGAGCACTCCATAACAACGTCGGCAAGTTCCGTTTCGTCTTCAACTAGAAGGATTTTTGTCATTACAAGAGCCTCAGTTAAACGCGCCGCTTGTTCATTATATATAAGATGACTGGTTGACGCAGCTTAGTCGGCGAGTCAATGTGATTGCGGAAAACATTGGACGATTTGACGAGAATGCAGAGTTGCTTGCGAGGGCAGCAGATTAAAAAGGCGAGGTTTACCTCTTTGATGTCAGCGTCCGTGCGCGAATCGATGGCGCCAATCAGTTCATAAAATGTTGCCGGTTCGCTCCAAATTTGTATTTGTCAGAACATAATCGAAGAGATCACAGAATGGTGCGTGCACGGCTTATGAAGACCGAATCAAATGAATTATCGAAAAGCTTTCTATCGTTCTTCGCCATTCAGATTGTGGTTTGCCTTGCATGCTCTTCCCTGTTTTTCAGAAGTCAAATGATCATCATCGGCATACTGATAATACTTACGTTTGGCCTTTTCGCGACGACTGTCTTCGCACATAGCTGCAGGGCGGTGTTCGACAAGTGCAACCGCTTCGCAAGATTGCAATCAAGATCGATCATCGGATCCGGGTTTCTGGTTGGCGGATTTTTATTCGTCGTCGGATTGATTTACGGTCTCGTAGAGGCTTGTCCCTAGTTGGTGCGTTACTGGTGGCGCTGTGAATGATCTGTGTGAAGCTGGATCACGCAAACGCCATGCACAAACCAACTTCAATCAGTTTTAAACACCGAATGTACTTCCTTAAGGATTGAGTACAGGCGAGGCACCAGTCTTCATGTCTTCCAGATTTTTCTTCGCTTCAGCAAAGTCAGGCTTCAACTCGAGCGCTTTCTTGTATTGTAGTTCGGCCTTAGGGAAATCACCTGTCCGGGCAAAGGCGACGCCAAGATTGTTGTGAGGCAACGGATTGTTCGGCATTACCTCGATCGCGCGCTGATAATGAGCGATGGCTTTATCCAACTGCCCCTGATGATGATAAAGCAATCCGAGATTGTAGTGCGCATCACCGTTATCCGGATCCATCGACAACGCTTTGCTATACTCCTCGAAGGCTTTCTTGAGATTACCCATCGTGAAGTAGGTGATACCAAGGCTGGTGTGCGCCTGAGGATATCCCAGATTCCTCTGCGCTTCGGGATAGTGTGGATCGAGCTTCAACGCTGCTTGGAATTCCTTCACTGAGTCAGGAAAATTATTGTTCGCCGCATAAGCAACGCCAAGATTGTTATGGGCGGCGACAAACTTTGGCTCAATCGCAATTGCACTCTTGTACTCTTCGATTGCCTTAGGCAGATTGCGCTTCTCATGATACAAGCGGCCCAGACTAAAATGCGCATGCGCATTCTTGTTGTCCAACTTCAGCGCCTTGAGGTAGCCCGCTAGGGCTTGATCCTTTCGACCAAGGCGCTCGAGAGTCACGGCGAGGTTGTATTGATACTCTGAATCATTTGGTCGAACTCGAACTACCTCTTCAAAAAGAGGCAGCGCATTTTGAAAATTCGATTGATCGAACATCGACACGGCGAGATTGAATTTGTACTCCGCAACCTTCCCGTCCAGTCCCGTGGCAACTCGATATTGCTTCTCTGCCAGGCCGAATTTCGATCTTCGGTGATAAACCTTGCCAAGAAGATTGTGAGCCTTCGCATTACTAGGTTGCGCCGAGATTATAGATTTGAGTATCGTCTCAGCTGAATTCAGGTCGCCCCGACTGTAGTCAGAAGCGGCCCGCTCATAGTCGGTGCCTTCGCCGCCCTCTTCCTGCGCGATTAGAATTCGTCTCTGCTGTTGATTAAACGGGGAAGCTTTGACAGGCAGCGAAAGAATCACCGCAAGGGTGGTCAGACCAAGTGCAAAGTATATGGTGCGAACGATCCGGGACAAGTTGAACCTCCAAACACAATGTACTCTAGAATGAAGACGAATGAGTCTCAAATTTTTTCCCTGCACAAAATTTTTGCCAATGTTTTCCAATACCATTCGAAAAATCAGCAAGTCTTCTTTCGTGAGATGCTTCGAATCGCGCTGCTGGCTGCCGGCGGTCCTGGTTGTGTCCTTCAGCTTCGCTGTGGGAGACTTGCAGGTGGAGGCGCGAGGAAAAAACAAGCAAAGTCCGGCGACGGAAGAGAAGTCGCTAACCAAGCCGAGAAAAGTTGAGTCGGCGGAATGCGCCGAGTGCTACAAGGGCGCCACCAGACTATTTGCCAACGGAAAAGTTATCGATGCGCTCAGACTGATGAAGGCAAATCAGGAAAAATGCCGTGATTCCATGCGTTTTCACCTTTTGCTGTCGACGATCTTGCTTCGCAATCCAGGTCACGCGAAGGAGGCGGCGCTGGCTGCGGCGACCGCTGTGGAGTTAGAGCCGACCTCAGTACCTGGCAATCTGCAATTGGGACTTTGCTGGATGGCTTCTGGCGATGCGCAGAAGGCAATCGATGCAATGGAGAATCTTGTAAAGATTGACCCGACTAGTTACGAGGCCTGGTCAACACTCGGTACGCTATACAATGAGCAGCATGATGCGGCGCGATCGAAGTCGTGTCTGGCTAAAGCCGCGGTGCTGGAGCCTGCAAGCCGGATGGCAAAACTCCGAACAGTTAAAAACCTGTTCAAACAAGGAAAACCAAAAGCGGTAGCGAACGAGCTAGCCAGGCTGATCACCGATGATTCGCTCGAACCCGAATTCTTCATTCCTCTGTCCAGAGATGCCCTGGACGTGGAAGCATATGACGAAGCCATACAAGCCGCGGATCGAGCACTTGGTGCATACCCAAACATCGCAGAACCGGTGAAGACTAAGGCTATCGCCCAGTTTTACAGGAGGGACTATGCCGACGGTTTGACCACTATAAATCAGCTGATCGGCGCTGCCAGGGAAGACAACGAGGCAATCGCGGTCAAGGCGCTTCTTCTTCTGAAGCTCGGTAAGACTCGGGATGCGCAGACAGCGATTGCAAAACTTCCGCAACAGGCGCGTGCACTCCCGCTTGCAGGATTGGCTTGGGCTCTTGCGGCTGAGCGTACGGGCGATGCAGAGGAAGCTATTGATCAGCTGGAAGGAACGCTGCGCCACAATCAAATATTCGCACCGGCACACATCGAGCTCTGCCGTATTTACCTTCGGCAAGGCAAACTGGAAGACACTCGCTCCGAAAGCGGAGAGATTGCGCGCAGCCTGCTTTTTGTATCGAGCGGAAAGGCATTTGAGTCGCGACTCGCACTGGAGGAGGCGCCGAAGAGAGACAAGATGCAGGAAGCGCTGACCCTCGCCAGGCAGGCAATCAAGCTTGACCCGCGAGACCCAGAAGCGCACATAGCCCTGGCTATGTGCGAAGTAAAGGGCGGAAAGCTCGATTCGGCTAGGGTAGCCATTGATACGGCACTGCGAATCGAACCTGGAAATGTTGATGCCTTACTCACTCACGCAAAAATATTGGAGTCGGAAGGCAAAAGTGATAAGAGTCTGGAGGCACTCAAAGCCCTACGAACCGTCGCAAATGGAGACGGGGAAGTGCTTTTCGCACTATCTCAGGCATACTCTGATAAGGGTGATTTCACCTCGGCTCTGAAGTTGTTGAAACCCTATATGTCAGAGCAAGCGGATCCGATTGTAATATTCGCTCTGGCAAAAACGCATGAGCGCGCAGGAAATATCAAAGAAGCGAAAAAATACTTTCAAGAATCCCTGGACGGCGGCTTAAAAGGACAGCGCGCGCTACTTGCTAAAGAGGCGCTGAAAAATCTCGGCAATGAGATGCCTGAAATCTGACCCTTTCAGCGCCAGCCAATTCGGGTTGATAATTTCTGCTTGACCGATTTTCGGATCGTATCCAGAGGAAGTTCTTTAGCCATGGCCTTCCACATGTATCGTCGCCCTTTCGTGCGAAAACCATAGTCCATGCCGTGCTCTTTCATGACTGCAAGCGCCTCTTCACGCCAAAGTAACTGACAAATGTGAAATGGATTCACGTCCATATTTTGGCGAGACGGCCAGATTTCGTTAAGGTACGGCATGCCGTCGCGAACGCTTACGCTGACCAGCCCCCACCATTTCGGAATCATATCGACCGCCTGCGCAACATAACGGTCTGCGCAAACGATTGTCATTTTGTCGAATATTTTGCTGTAGTTTTTCTGTTGAGCAGGAAGTCTCAATAGATTATCAGACGGGCTTTTGATTTCGAAGCCGTGCAGGCGATCATTGATCACTGCTACATCAACACGAAAACTGCCTTCGATCAGCCCGAGCTCGTCGATGATAAGACTGTCAGGCTGTTCCTTGATCAACTGACTCTTGATGAACTCATGGAGAGCAATTCTGACGTCTAATTCTTTCATCTATGCGATGCCGCCGGTGGTGCCTCCTAATTATACAGGGCAGCGTTGCAGTCGCAAGTTAGCGGGTTAGGTATTCAACGGATGGATACTGGTGCCGCCACTACGGTATGGTCTGAATCGCGTCTCGAGGGGTGGGCTACGATCGAAACCCATGAAGCCTTTTGTCCTTTCTCTTCGTCGGACCTGTATGCTTGCATGAGCCTCGTCAGGCTCTTGCAATAGAAATAGCCTGCGCTGGAGGCCTTTAAACCGGTTTTCAATACCTGAGCATCGGCCAGCGGAACAGGGAAGGCATTATATATAGTACTGACACCAGGACCGGTGCCGGCCACAATCGAAATTCTCGCCGAGGACGGAGCGTCATTCAAGATTAGAGTCTTGTCGCTTCCATCTTTCTTTATCTGAAGGGCACCTTCTTTGACGCATACAATGCGATTAGGCTTTTGTGGTGTGAGATCGGGGTGTTTGCGAATGTAGACGGCAAGAGCATCAGCAATCCGAGTCTTGGTTTTTACTACATCGGTCGCCCCTTTAAAGTCATAGCTTTCGCCACCTTCAAAATTGTAGTGATTAATTGCCATCTTATATTTCTGTTCGTCTTCGATTGGATTGTAGTGACCCTTACCATCGTCCGCCAGGATAAGAACAGTTCTTTCGCCTGATGGTTTTGACTTGTCCCAAATAATTTTAAGTCCGCTCACATCCGCGAAGTGCCCGCCGAGTCCGTCCGCCAGGGAGTGCTCGACGACTCGCCTGATGACCTTTCCAGTCACCGTAGCGTACACGACATAGTTTTCGAAAGGCAAAATCTGTTCGATCTGGGCAACGCTTATAGGGCCCTTCTGGAGCACACCCCGGATCCCTCCTCGGTTTTGAAAGGCTATCGTGACACCATAGTCTTTTCCCGAATCCCGAATAGCATCACATACGATATCGCCCATAGATGTATCGCAGAGCGAGTTGCGTTTTTCAAAATAGTCCGATGCTGTTCCGACAATTTCTCGAGTAAGTGCCGCGAATGGTGCTGCCGCCTGTTCGATGTACTCCTTCAGATCACCTGCCTCGACTGTGTCGGCGGTTACATCGAACAGTCTGTACTTCGAGAGAGACGGTTTTACCACACCCTTGTCGTCGAACGTCAGCTGCAAGAAGCCCACCGCCCGGCCGTAGCAGCCCGTCTGTACAATCGTGGTGCTGCTGCCGTCATGGTGTTTTACTATGATCGGCTTCTCGAGGCGGGTGTGACTGTGACCACCTATGATGGCGTCGACTGCGGGAATCTTCGCGGCAAGCTGTTTTTCAGCGTCAATTCCACAATGAGTTACGAGAACAATCTTGTCCACGCCGGCACTTTTCAGATTGGAGACTTCTTCCTGTATAGGTTGTATCCACTGATCGTGCTTTGCTTTGAGTTTGACGCCTTGCAAATTTGTCGCGACTGATTCGAATTCGGGGGTCATTGCGCCGACAAATCCGATTGACTGACCCCCTATCTTTTTGACTACAGATGGTTTGATCAGCTTCTCTAATTGCGGCACTGCACCGGCATCAAGATTGCAGTTAATGATATCGAATTTCGCCTTTTCCAACTGTTGTGCCAGATTTTTCGCACCATCGTCAAACTCATGATTGCCGATGGTGTAAATGTCGTAGCCGATTTTGTTCAGGAGATTGACCTCGATGTCGCCCTTGAACTTACTGTACAAAAGCGAGCCTTGAAACATGTCGCCGGCGTCAACGGCCAGGGCATCGGGAAACTCCTTCTTGAGGGAACGGATAATGTAGCCGATTCTAGACATCCCACCCACCATTTTTCCGTTGTCCAGAAATGGCTCTTCGTGAGCATGTAGATCATTCGTATGTATTATGGTAAGAGTAAGGTCCTTGTCTGTCTCGGAAGCCCAACTGCTTACCACTGAAGGCGGACTGAGGAGCACTCCCATGAAGCACAGACCAATGAGTAAATTCTTTAAATTAATTCCGAGAGTCACGGTTTTTTTCGTGTTTGCTTCCATTTTGGTGTTCTCTACTTTTATTGGGACCAACAATGGCTGCTATGCTCAACAAGCTAGCCAGGAAAAGGCGCTCAGTGCGGATTTCTTCCCTGAGCCGGGGTGTCCGGTGCAGTTGACCGCTCTTCGAAGCGTCCTCGAGATCGATCCCTTCGGCGCTCCGATGGCCTCAAAAATATACCTTACTTATACGAATAATTCTTCCAAGCCTGTATCGGCGGTGAAGTTTCGCTGTAGATATAGCGACAATGCAGGGAAGGACTGTGGTACCTTCCATGCGCCCGACGCCTATCTTGTGCCGCCTGGCGCTAGCCGGTCTCATAAGTGGAAGCGGGAGGGTGGTTTGCACCCCAGGATCGCGCAATTTCAGATACGGGTATTGCAGGTTAAGTACGACGACGGAAGTATGTGGGTTAGCGAGCGGATGAAGGAGCTTTCCAGCAGCGACAACGGCGAAATGTCCGACGATAGCTCCTCCCCTCCACAGACAAAGCAGCCTAATCAAAATCCGAGTTTGCCTTCTCAGGTTTTCGATCAATCCGCTACGCCAACCCAGCCCCAGCAATCTTCCTATGACCAGACGCAGGGTCAGCCGCAGCAGACTCAACCAGGGCAGGAAAATCAGCAGAATCAGACCGGTCAGGGTTCCTACGACAAGAGCAAGGAATTACCCTGGTAAGGCCGTCCAATTGAACAGGTACTACCTGCGGTGCAGAGCCGAGCAAAATCCGAGCGACTTATATGGTGGCGCTCATGGTGCCGAGTTGCTCAAAGTCAAGAAATCTCACCGTCCGTGCCTCGCAAGCCTCTAACCCACCGTATCGGTAAAGTTGCATGCCTAGAGCTCCATCTGCTGCTGGTTTTGCCGTGCAAGGTTGGCAGAACTGCCGAACCGTGTGTCTTTGTGCTTTCAAAAGAAAATTGAAATTCGTCTGATTATCTGTCCTTAGGGGACTGTTCAGACTACTAGTTTCAATGTATTGTATATCCACTTCGCTATTACAATCGAATAATTATCCTTCGTGACCCAGTAAGGATCACCGAAAATGCTTCTCCACACGATCGGTTCGTTGGTTGTGGTGTGCGGTGTTTCATACCTTCTCGTCTCAGCGAGTTGGCAAGTTGTCTTGCTCTCGTTCGTGGTGGCAGGTGTGGGATATGCCACCTGGAAAATTAGAAAAGCGCTCGTACGGCGCGCCAAGATAAAGGCGCTATGGCGACGCAGCATCGAAATCGATGCGATGTTGGGTGCACTCCCGAAGGCACCTATAGCTCGAGCTGAAACAGTTGCCACAGAGAGCCGCCAGACTCGAAAACCAAGCTTTGCAATGGACAGACCTGTAGAACATGTCGATCCGTCTTCGCGAATCTATCGATTCTCCATGAAGCGTCTCGCCGAGGCCAGAGAGCAAAATATAGCTCAGCAGGTACTTGCGACCAATTCAGTTTAGAGTACAACAGGCACAGTTATTGCGGGGAGCAGACTTCGGTGTTGTTCTTGCATACCGAAATGCAATTGCCTTTGGCACAGCTCTTGATCTGTCGAGGTTGTAGCCTAATTGGCTCCAGATTCCTGCCGAACATCTTTTAGTTCATCCTTTTGATTCAGGATGTTTTCCCGCTGTTCGCCCATTTTCTCGACCATCTCGCGTTCGTACTGGAGCTGTTGCTGTTCGACCTTTTGCTCTGTATTTTGTTTTTCTTGCCGGAGCTCTCTCATATTCTCTTGCTTCATCTCTTTGAGCAGTTTGCCGGGGTTCTGGGCGCCGTCTGGACCTTTGCTCCAGGATGCACCAAGCGCATTGCCCGATGAAACGGTTTTATCGCCGGATTCGGCCACCGTTTGGATCTGAGCGCTTGAATGGTTGAGGGAACTCTCCATCTGTTTGAATTCTTCAGGTTTGAGCTTACCGCCGTTGACCTGTCGCAATTGTCCGATCTTGGCGGCGATGTCGTCTACTGCCGATCTGAGCTGCTTCGCCTGGTCGTCCGTTATCAGCCCGGTTTTCAAAGCGTGGCCTATTCTGGCATGCTGGCGATGTACGCGCAGATCAAGCAGATCTTTTGGCTCGGCTCCGTCGACATTTGCTTGACCGGCATTTTGTTGTTGGCACCAACCGGGTTGTGAGATGCATCCGGTCGCCAGGCTCAATAAAGTTGCAACTACGATAGCCTTTTTGAACATGTCTGACACTCCTCTGCCATCTACCCGTTTTCAAGAATACCCAAGTTGAGCTGGGCTCAATCGAATCGTTTGCTTGACAATCGATAAGCCCGAACGATCTCGCCACTCTTTGTTTGATGGTATTGTACGCCTCCTGGCGAGAAGTCGATGTCGGTTTCCTTCATCAAAAGGCTCGCTCTACTGGCAAGTCTCGCTGTATATTATTTTCTGATCCTACGTCTGAGAGAGAGATGTCGTGTTCAAAGATATAAACATGACTGTCAGAATCCCGATTTTCTCAATTTGTCTTAGCGTGTCTTGTCATGAAGCCATTGGTGCGGGACCGGCTCCAATTGAGGCATGGAATTACCATACTTGCGACGTATGTGTCAGTTCTACAGAGAGTTGTTCGTAGAGAATCTCCCCCTGGTTATTTTCCATTGCGCTCGTTCTACATTGTGATGGGATCTTCGAAGGAGTGAAGGCGAAAACTTGTCTGTGAGATCGATAAAATTGAGAGAATCAACCGGACTTCGACAAAACCGTTTTTCAACAAGGCCAAATACAAAAAGGTCACCGATCTTTTCGACACACTCGAAGATAAAGAGAGCTCAAAGAGGGAATTCATGTTTCAGGCGCGCTAGTGAGTTCGTGCGCTTATCTTGTACGGGTGTTTTGTAGGCTCGACCGCCCGTCCCGATATTTATTTGCGCCCGCCTCTCCTGCGAAGTTTGGCAAGCGCCAGGCTCGGCTCCTCGAGTTTTGCCGCGATACAAACAGCAAGATAGATGCCGAGCCCCAAAGAGCCCGCCACCGTTATTGATACCAGAAGAGTGGCAAATTTACCGAACGAGCTGGGCAGATGAATAAGTTGTTCGAACCAAATCTGAGTAAAGTATGCCGTCACACCACAAGCCAGCGAGGCAAGGAGCATGGTGATTGCTGGTCGAATCAGCTGTGGAATTCCTAGCGGTCCAATCTTGCGCGTAAGCAGTGTGGACAGAAGCGTCATGTTGAATATGGTTACGAGGGTCGTAGAGAGTGCGATTCCGCCTATGCCTAGTGGACCCACGAGCGCCCAATCCGCTCCCATTTTCACCACGATTGAGAGGAGCCCAATCTTGAATGGTGTTTGAGTATCGTGATGAGCGTAAAATACCCGAGTGAGCAGGTCTCGGGCGACGTAGAAAAATGCTGACGGAACCAAATAAGAAAGCGCTAAAACAACTAGCATTCGCGAGCTCTCATCAAAGTGTCCGCGCTCGAAAAGCAGTCGAATAATCGGGTTTGGAATGGCGAGCAGCATTGTCACCATTGGTAGTACTGTGAACCAGAGAATTCTAAGGGCTTTGCGAAATTCGGCTTTGAGATCATCGATTTCGCTGGCTGCAACCTGCTCTGTGAATCGCGGCAAAATTGGCACCAGCATGGCTGTCAATAGCACGCCGAGCGGTAGTTGCAAGAGGCGGTTCGCGTTTTGAATTGCGGTCAGGCTGCCTGGCGACAGCGACGAGATGAAAAAACTGTCGGTGAATACATTGATCTGGCCGATGAGCGTCCCTACGGCGGCTGGACCAATCATCAGGAGATATTGCTTCAACCCCGGCATGGGCGAAAAGGCAATTTCGAACTTAGGCTTGGCTCGGAAGATTCCGGGCAGTTGGACGACAAGCTGTCCGACAGCGCCGATTAACGTTCCTAGGGCAAGACACAAACCGGCGGAATCGGGAAAAAAGATTACCGCCACGATAATGGCGACGCTTGCTACGGCCGGCGAAAGAGACGGCCAGGTGAACTCTTTATAGGTGTTGGAGATTCCGGCGCCCAGTCCAACCAGCCCGGCGATGAGGATCAAAGGAACCATTATGCGAAGCTGTGGAATGATTGAGGCCCAGAGCTGTACTCTCTCAGCCTCCGGCAGGCCGTTTGCGGGAAAAACTAGTGGTACTACATGTGGTGCAAGAAAGTATAATGCAATCGAGAGTGCTGAAAGTGACGCGAGGGTTAGCAACAAAAGCTGACCGACAAGTCGGCGCTTCTCTTCGCCCTCCTGTTGAGCCGATAAAATAGCGACTCCCGAGGAATGGAATGGTCCTCCCACACCCCCGAAGAGGACTAGAACGTTGCCGGTGAACTGGTAGGCATAAAAGTACGCGTCTGTGACGTGAGAAGTACCAAATACCTGCAAGACGATGATATCCCGAATCAGCCCAGCCGACTTCGATAACACGTTCAAAACAGCGACGAGACCAAAGGTCTTGGCCAATCCCTCTCTTTTGGGCTTTTTCGGGGCGGAAGCGGCTTCGGCTTCCATTGTTTCTAAATCGGCAAAAGACGAATCAACCGGTGTTAAAAGTTCAGTCTCATTCGGCTGTCTGGAGCTGCCGCTCTCAGCGGGTGTTCCTATCGCCGTCTCGTTGTTTTGACCAGGCTGGTGGCTTATGTCGGGCGTTTTTGACTTCGACTGTTCGGGCTGTATAGCGTGATCGTCCGGTGCCACCAGTTTTGTCACATCTGAGCAGTCGACCTCAGCCGGCGGAATTCCGGTTATTTGCGTTTCGCTCGACTTCAACTCTACATTCTCTTCCGATTGACCACTAGACTCATCGCGTTTATCACTTGGCATGTCCAATCAACTCATGCATCAATGATTAACCGGCTTTGGCGGTTTATCAGGCTGTTTCTTGATCTTCTGCAAGTCGGCTGCATATTTAACGGATGGTGCTTCGCTGAGCGGTACCGGTTTGCCGTCGGGGCCGGCGAACTTACCTTTAATAACTTCTGTTTTATACGATTCTGGAATTGCAAGCAAACGGGCTGCTTCTCGTGCAATGGCATTAAATACCGGTCCTGCCACTGTGTTGCCCCAGCGGCCATCGGTCTGTGGGTTGTCCACGGCGACTAAGCAAAGCAGTTGAGGATCGTCGTAAGGCAAGAATCCAACGAAAGAGGCAATTGTTTGTCCGTGTATGTAACCGCGTCCGCCTTCTCGTACTTTCTGAGCCGTGCCTGTCTTTCCGGCGACTCGATATCCGGGAACGCTTTTGCCCGCGATTTGAGAGCCTTGTGTAATGTTGTCTGCGAGGAGGCGAGATACATGGCGTGCTATTTCTGGTTTTAAAACCTGCCTGCGCTCTGGCTCTGTCCACTTCTCGGTGACGCCCGTGCGCGGATCGTATGTCCGTCGAATCAAGTGTGGCTGCACCCATGTACCGGCGTTAGCAACGGTGCCGACGGCTGCCACCAGTTGCAGTGGCGTGACAGCGATGGCTCCCTGTCCGAATCCGGTTGTGGCCTGGTCAATCGGCTTCCAGCGTTTCCAATTCAATAACAGGCCTTTCGACTCTCCAGGCAAGTCAATTCCAGTTTTTCTACCCAGACCAAAGTCATACAGCTTGTCGTAGAACTCTTTCGGGGTCATTCTGAGCGCGACCTTAGCAGCGCCGATGTTGCTGGAGTGTATAAAGAGATGGAGAAGATCGATCGTGCCGTTGCCGCCGTGGCTATTGTGAATCGTGCGCCGACCGATTGAAAACGCGCCGGAATCGCTGAATGTGACGTGCTCGTTGATCTTTCCTGTCTCCAGTCCGGAGGAGACCGTTATGACCTTGAATGTCGAACCGGGTTGGTAGACGTCTACCATGGCCCAATTCTTCAAAGTACCGAATGGAAACTTGGAATAATCATTAGGATCGTAAGTCGGATAATTTGCCCAGGCGAGAATTTCACCATTGGTGGGATCCATGATGATGGCTGTCGCTTTTGAGCATTGCGAATGAGCTGCCATGGCGAAAAGCTCTTTCTCCGCCAGATGTTGAAGCGAGTTATCGATTGTGAGCTCTACATGACGCCCCAGGGGTGGTGTTATGTCCCAGGTTGGTCCTTTGTGCGGAAGCAAGATTGTTTTACCGCGACCGTCCAATTGTGGCTTCGGTATCTTGCCGGTGCTCGTAAGCGTCTCCTGCTGCGACTGTTCTACTCCACCCTGACCGGCCGTGTCGATATTGACGTAGCCGAGAAGGTGAGCAGCCATGGTGCCTTCCGGATAGTGGCGGAATGGTCTAGGGACTATGTCGAGTCCGGTCCAATTAAGCTTTTGCAGTTGATCGACAACTTCACGTTCGAGATGCTTCGCCACAGTTACAACCGGATGGCGTCCGTTGAGCAGTTTTAGGACACGGTCTTCTGGTTTGCCCGTGATCTTGGCTATCTTATCGGCTGCCTCTTCTTTGCTAACCTTAAGAAGTCTAGGATGAACGAAGATATCATATCTGGTGGTATCGATTGCAAGCGGCAGTCCGTGGCGATCGGTGATCGCACCACGATGAACGAGAAAGTTTGTTTTCTGACGCTGGACATAGGCCTTGCTGGTCAGGTCGCCGCCTTGATGGATCTGCAAGTAATATAGGCGGACCACTATTCCAACAACACCCGCAATCAGGGCAAATTGCCAGATACGCAAGCGCCACTGAGGCGAGCGTGGGCGACCTCGCGGCTTTCGTGTTCTCCGATACGTACTGATATCGACCGCTGGGCCCGGCAAAGCAGATCTCCGATAATCTAGCTCTAAATCATCGTCTGTTATTAAACTATTTTTTGACCCTTTCGGGTATTAGTATCCTGACATCAAAGGCAAATGATGTTTATGCATCTTATATGCGATTGCTTGCGGCGCTGGTTGTTCTTTAATGATCTGAACCTGCTCCGGTACGCGTAGACCGAATCTTCCGACAACGCTGTCCTGAATTTCGCCATATGATATTGATTTCAGCAACTGAGCTGAAAGTTCTGAATTTTGTTCGCTTGTTCTTCGGGCTTGTTCTTGAAGCTTGCCGACATCGTGAGAGACGACGACATCGAGACCATATACACAGATGGCTATTCCGCATAGTGCGACAAGCACCGCCTGAAGTGCTCTGTTGCACTTTATAAGTACAGGCTGCTTGCGGGTCTTGGTAGATGGAGTCTCTACTGGTACCAGATGTGGTTTGGCAGCTGGAACCGGCTGTGACATCACTTGTGCAGGGACAGCGGAGTCTGTAAATGCGACGGGCCAAGTACCTCTGGTCGCGGGAGCCGCTGGTGTCTGCGTCATGGAGGCGCCGGTGGTGCTACGTTGGACTCGATTGTTAGTAAAACTGACTACCTGCGAAGTGCGCCGGGGCGGCGATTTGAGGCTAGCGGTCATATATATTTCCTACACCAACTTTTCTGCTGCCCTCAGTTTAGCACTACGAGAGCGTACATTGGCAAGTACTTCTTTCTCGTCGGCAACAAGCGGTTTACGAGTAATTATCAGCAATTGCGACGTTTTGTTGCATGTGCAAACGGGCTGCCGGGGCGGGCAAACACAGCTTGCTGATGCAGTTCTGAGAAATTGCTTAACCATCCTGTCTTCGAGCGAGTGGAACGTTATAACCACCAGTCTTGCGCCTGGTGCGAGCATTGCAAGAGCGTCTTCTAAAAATTTTTCCAGACACTGCAACTCTTCATTTACCGCCATGCGGATAGCTTGAAACGTTCGCGTAGCTGGGTGTTTCGACGGTCCCGCGCTGTCCTTCCAGGACTTTTGTTTCTGAAATTTTCTCAATGTATTGCCCACTAGATCGGATAACTCACCTGTCGTTTTTATGGGACGGTGATAGACAATCGATCTTGCAATCTGCCTCGAGAAGCGCTCCTCGCCATATCGAAAGATGATATCCGCCAGTTCGTGTTCGCTTGCTGTGTTCAATAAATCTTCTGCTGTTTGCCCCTTGGATTGATCCATTCGCATATCGAGAGGACCATTGCGCAAGAAGCTGAAGCCCCTTTCAGCCTCGTCAAGTTGCATCGACGACACACCAAGGTCGGCGAGGATGCCACCGTCGATAGTGGTGACCCCTTGCTCCGAGAGGTTTTGCCTGAATTGCGAATAGTTAGAGTGAATCAATCGAACGTTGCCAGGTACTAGCTTCTGTAATCGCTCGATCGCATATCGATCTCTGTCGACACCGAATATAGTGCTACCCTTCCCGGCATCACCGGCGATGCGCAACAAATGGCCTCCGGCTCCGGCCGTGGCGTCCAGATAGGTCCTGCCAGGTCGGATATTGAGCAGGTCGAGACATTCTTCCAGCATCACGGGAATATGAGGCGCATCCTCGGATTGACCGTTGCCGAGGTCTGACCCTTTGCTTCGGTTTGACAACTCCACGCCATTAGGGGAGGCATGTTCTGCCTCCCCTTTACCTGATTTCCGGGAAGATCTTGATTTAGACGGCACTACCTGGCTGTTCTTCGTTTTGACATAAAGTCGAAATCATCACAACACAGAAAGTATATCGCCTGGAGCATTACCAGACCGACTACGAGTGAGAGCAAGAGTGGATGCATCCACTCCGGCCGGTTGGGCCAGACGTTGAAGTAATAAAACACACTGTTCACCGCCATCAAAGGGATGGTGAACAAGAACACGATTGCAGCCAGCTGGCCCGCTGTTGCTGTCGTCCCCGCCCAATGCCAGCGCAGACCGTCCCACCAGTACGTCGGCGAAATCTTCCATCCCATCCGGTTAGATGGGTAGAGACAACGTCCATTTTTGAGCGGGACGAATGACCTCGTACAGCCATTGCATTTGAATGTCTCGGTGTATCCATACAACTCAAGTACGCCACAGTTGCAGCGTGGGCACGGGTAGCTCTGATTAAGAGCTATGACTTGTTGCCTGGTCTGTACGTGTTGATATGAAGAATGGGAATTGAACATATTTCCAGCCTAATGAAAAACGTGGTTATACCTGTACTGAGACGAAACATATCCGTCGCAGATTGTTTGTATGAATTACCGGATTAATACCTGGCATTTGATAAATACCCGCGATTTATGTCCATCCCTACAAGTCAAGAGCAATATTTAACAAATTTAATACTTTTCAGCGGAATGTCACCGTTTCGCTTGTCGCGCCCAAGTGGAGCCAGCTCTCGAATAGTCCCTCGTTTATACAGATCGCCACAAAGTTGCGATCCTGCTTAGATTGCTAAATTGTCAAGGGTTTGTTTATGTGCAGAAACCCATACAAACAGGGCGGTGTTACGAGGTCCGACTCCGGTGTCGATTTACTTTTCGAATTCCATAATCAAGCGGCTTGACCCTGACGGTTGCTTGCTGTATCGCCACTGGATATGCAGTGGACAGGCTGTAACTTAGAGACTTCTCAATCGCCTGACCATGTCAAGCTCAGACGTTATAATTCATATGTCATTTAATCAGATCACATGTTCAAGAGGCGTCCGAGTTGAGAGCACTGCTCCCCTTCACCAAGTATCACGGTCTGGGAAATGACTTCGTCCTTATAGACGCCCGGGAGCTTGTTTCTGACCCTGCGCTAGCTCCGCTTTTAGCCAACTGGATTGATGTAGTTAGAGAATTGGCGCCCCGCCTTTGCGACCGACACGTCGGTATCGGAGCGGATGGTGTCATTTTAGCGTTGCCTATATATGGCGCAAGCGAAGTGGAGCCTTTCGAAACTCAGGTGAAGAGCCGAGGAAGAAAGGCGTCGGGAGAGTTTCCGGTTCGGCACGGAACCCAGATGGAAGGCGGCGCCTCGTTTGTCGCGAGTCAGTATCGCCATGCTGTAGTGGCCTTGACCAGCCACTATCCCGCCGAACAACAATGTGAATTGAGCTGGGTATTCACCAATTCCGACGGCAGCGACGCTGCAATGTGTGGCAACGGCCTTCGATGCTTGGCGCTCTGGGCCCGGCTCCGAGGTGGTGTTTCACAATCTAAATTTTCCATCCTCACGGCTCGAGGACCCGTATCGATTTCATTTGGCGCGGATCGCCGCATCCTGGTCGATGTCGGTGAGCCGATACTCGCTGCGGCGAGTATCCCAGCCCTGCCAGACAGTGTGGCAGAGGGTTATATAAAATTCGACATCGCCGTCGGTGAGGCAACAACGCGTGTTGTCGCGATTGGAATGGGCAACCCGCACGGCGTGATTTTCGACACCGAAGTCTGGACCGGGTGGGCATCCGCCACACAAAGAGACTCAAAATCAGGCTCCGTCGAGTTGAAGCACCCCGATAAATTGGATGGTGCCGCGAAAGAAGCGCTTACCTCAATTGCGCTTCAAATTCAAAATTCTGCCTCTTTTCCCGAAGGGGTCAACGTCGAGTTTGTGCAAGTGGTATCACCGGAATTGGTCCGATGCTACGTCTACGAGCGTGGCTGCGGATTCACTCTGGCTTGTGCCAGCGGCGCCAGTGCAGTAGTCGTTGCTGGAGTGCTCGAGGGGCTGCTCTCTCGAGAGGTGACGGTTCAACTCCCAGGTGGTCCTCTGGAGATCAATTATAGAGATGACAATCACATTCTGATTTCGGGATCGGCCACCGAAGTCTTTTCGGGTGTTTTCAAGCTTGAACAATTGACCTCTCTTGAGATAGGCTCTCAGAGTACGGCGGAGGCGAACTGTAAATAATGCTGCCTGTCGATCAAAGAAAAGATTGGATCAAGAGCCGCAGGCGCAAGCGGAAGAATGCCCGCGGAACAAGGCTGCGCCGTCAACTGTTTCGTCTGTTCCTTCTTGTATCGATAGTAAGTGTTTGTTTTGCCGGATTTGCCTATCTTCCCTGGTCGGTCAGCGACAGCGATCACGAAATCATCGTGAAAGGGAACCATTTCACCGCCACGGAGCAAATCCGCAAGGTCTTAATGGATGCGCTTTACACTCCCGTGTTTGAACTCGATCCCAAAGCTCAGGAAAAGAGGGTTGAGGCGCTGGAGACGATCAACAATGCATTCGTGAGGCGGTATGCATTTCCACGTCCACATGTTGTCGTGGAGGTTCTCGAGGAGCAGCCCTGGGCCTCGCTCGGCTACGACCCGGCCCAGCCGATTCATTCCGTCATAGCTGAATCAGGACGGATGATCCCGATTAAAAAGTTTCCGCGCGTTACCGTTCCGGAACTCAAGATCTATGCGTCCAGCAATCTCAAAATGACTGCGTTGGATGTAAAACAGTGGGCGACCTGGGTTTCATATATTGAGAAACAGACGAAAGACCAAGTCGAATTCGTTGATATGCGCAAGCCCTTTGACGTCAATGTCCAGACCAATCAGCTCGTGTTGAAGCTTGGAATTCCTGATACTGCTCTGACGCAACGACTGGGCCGATTGACGACAATACTGCCAACCTTGCGCCAATACAATGACTCTCTCGAGTATGTCGACCTGGCGCTCGACAACAACATACCGCTTAAGATCTCGAAAGCTAAGCTGGAAGCCAGCAAAGCTGCGGAGAAGGAAGCTGCGAAAGGCGGAGCAAAACAAAATGGTAAAGAGAAGATAGCAAAAGCTTCTGTCCAAGAAGGAAACTCTGAGAAGCCGCCGGAAGTAGAACCGCAGGTTTCCAGCACCTCTACGCCACTGTAATTAAAACCTACTTTTTGTCGTCGCTATTCTTATCGAGCCTCAACAGTCGTTCTGTTATGTCGGTAAATTTGAAGGCCAGAGGATAAGGGCTGTAATACATGCGTTCTTCCAGTAGAGGAAAGGTCTCTTTTCCAGTCAGATGATTAATGATTAGTCGAAAAACATTGACCGGAGTAATGGTATTGCTAATAGTGCCTCGCATTGGTTCGGGAACCAGATAAGCCGAAAGGATACCGTAGCGTTCTACCGTAACGTCATCGTTGAGCTCTTTCGAAGTTACGAAGCCGGTCGAGTTGGGTCCGTGATCTCCCTGGATAAGAATTATCGGTTGCCGTTCTGCGCAGCCAAGAATCTTGTCCACCCATTCAATCATCTTGTGTTCAATGAAAATCGTTTGATCCTTGAACCCATCTCTTGTAACTTTAGCCCAGCGCTCTCCTTCAATGTTTTCTGCGACCTCTACCGGATTGCCCTTCGCATCGAAGATAAATGGCTCGTGAGGCAAATAGATATGGGCGAAGACGATCTTGGGCTCTTTGTTCTTGGTCTGTTCGTCCAATCGCGTCAGTATATTGAGTCTTTGCTCGCGTGCCATCTGGTTGATGAATTCGTGTGTTCCTGGAAGCAACCCGACGGCAGTTGTTTGCAAAAATTGTTGCATGAAATAGTTGAAGAACGTTGTCTTGATGAATCGATCGGTGAAGTAAAAGCTCAACGGCGGATAGGAGCCATATTCAAACATCTTGTGACCGGCCGCTTTGAAGAGCTGAAAGACTCTGCCGTTATCAATCAGATCATATGTCGGGGACCAATCCGTACTTTCTTGACCGCAGATTTTTGCAAGGTCGTTGATGTACGTCATGTTGAACATACTGGAAAGCGTGTGTTGTGTCCGCGGATAGTTCGAATGCGCGCCTGTGGCGACGACAAATCCGCGTTTTCTTAATTCGGTGACGAACCATTCGTTGTCATAGTCGAAGTATCGCTTGAGCACCGCGTGACTGGGATTCTCATCAAGAATGATCATATAAACATCGGGCAGTGACCGGTCGGACGCGCGGCCACGCCAGGCTTGTTTGGTTTCTTCGAATGCTTTTTCGTCGCTCTGCGAGAAGAGCGTTTTCATCTGAGGTTGCCACATCAGGCTGAGCTGAATATCGTGACCAACGATGACCAACACTTCCAGAAGCACCAACCACATGCCGACTTCATTGACTATTCTGGTTGCTTTGGAAAGCGATTTCTTACTTGTCGTGATCTTGAACAGGCAGGTGAATAGCAGGCCCCAGAAGCACAAGATGATGGGGGCGCCCCACGTGACGACGAGCGCGTCTGCGCTAAACACTTTGCTCAATACAAACAGATAGGTCATCGTGAAAAAGATCGTCACGAAAATGGTAGTGGCGAATGCTGCCTTGTCGAAGTTGCGAAACAGAGCTAGTAAAAACAGGTTGAGCAAAATGGTAGTCGCCCAGATGACCACCAGTGGTGGTATTACCAGGAAGGATTGATTCTGGAGCATCGCGAAGAAGGCATAGAAGAGCAGAAGTGGCAACGCGCCGAACAGGAGCGGATGAGGGATCAGATACCGCGAAAGCTGTTTTAACTGCTCTGACATGCCGTACCGGAGGTGACCTGTTTTGCATTTACCCAGAGCTCGAAGAGCTCGTCTTTCGAAAGCCTTTTGAGAGGCTGCTCGCTCGCCAATTCCATACTTCGAAATCTGGTCTTGAATTTTTCTATGGCCAGGATCAGGGATCCCTCAGGATCGACGGCATGCCATCTCGCGACGTTGACCAAGCAGAATAAGACATCGCCGAATTCCAGCTCTACTTCTCGCTTTGCGCTGACATGTTTTTCTGGATGCCCCATTCCCGGGTTGGAGATAGCCGCTTGCAATTCTTTGAGCTCGCTATCCAGTTTTTCCCAGACATCACCCTCGGTGCGCCATTCAAAACCCTGGCTTACCGCTTTCTCGGACACTTTCAGCGCTTGCAGCAATGCCGGCAATGTTTTCGGAATTCCATCCATCGCGGACTGATCGGGATTTTCCTTTTTCCGCTCAGTGTCTTTGATCTCTTCCCATTGCACCTTCACATCGCCGGCAGAGTCGATTTTTTTGTCGGCGAATACGTGAGGGTGCCGCGAGATCATCTTCTGATTGATCCCGCGAGCCACGTCTTCTATATCAAAATCGTTGTTATCCTTGGCA
>JAIERK010000052.1 GCA_019746975.1 Candidatus Obscuribacterales bacterium | reverse complement strand
GCGTTTTCTTCAGAACCACCTTCACTTGCTGCTTCCGCTGCAGGCTCAGCGTTTTCTTCAGAACCACCTTCGCTTGCGGCTTCCGCTGCAGGCTCAGCGTTTTCTTCAGAACCACCTTCGCTTGCGGCTTCCGCTGCAGGCTCAGTTGCTTCGTCGGAACCACCTTCGCTTGCTGCTTCCGCTGCAGACTCAGTTGCTTCGTCGGAACCGCCTTCGCTTGCTGCTTCCGCTGCAGGCTCAGTTACTTCGTCGGAACCACCTTCGCTTGCGGCTTCTGCTGCAGGCTCAGCGTTTTCTGAAGAACCACCTTCGCTTGCGGCTTCTGCTGCAGGCTCAGCTGTTTCTGCAGAACCATCTTCGCTTGCTGCTTCCGCTGCAGGCTCAGCGTTTTCTTCAGAACCGCCTTCGCTTGCGGCTTCTGCTGCAGGCTCAGCTGTTTCTGCGGAACAGCCTTCGCTTGCGGCTTCTGCTGCAGGCTCAGCACATTCGTCAGAACCACATTCAGCAGCGGTCTCACCAGCGTTGTCGTCAGACGCACATTCACCTGCACCAGCAGACTCCGTGCATTCTTCCGACCCACCCTCGGAGGATTCTCCGCAGCCGGCATCAGTCTCAGAACTTTCCTCACAGGCTTCCTCGGCTGGAGCGTCGCCACCGTCACATGACGCTTCGGCACAACCCTCTCCATGCTCGTGAGAATCTTCAGACATCTGCGCACATTTTTCAGAACCTTCTTCCTGGGTAAAAGACTCATCATCCGACTTCGCTTCTTCGCAAGAAGGGGCGTCTTCAGTGGATTCTTCGCTACAGGAGGCATTTTCTGGAGAGTCTTTGTCTTCACTCTCCGCCGATGTATCGGTTTCCTTGATGATTGCGGCCTCAGGAGTTGAGGCAGTTTTAGCGGCGTGTTTTTTCTTTTTCTTACTCATAGTCGATATCCTCTCAATCCTAAGATTGCAAATCAAAGCTCCAGCTCGACATGCGATCACGTCGAGCAAAACCGACATCGTCACTAGAGTTCGAGCGGCAAAACCGCGCCGAGCGATTCGATGAACGATGTACGCAGATGAAGTTCTTCTACTTTCATTCTTACAAATTATCCGGCTGAATGATAGGGTTTCAGCGAAGTTTTTTGCTTAAAACTTTGCAGAACGAAAAAATCGATCTGGCACCGTTTGTAGTGGCATTACTAAAGCATGTAATTGGGTGTCAGTTGATCGATTTTAGGCGCTTTTCGGTCTCACTTTTCGTGACGGCAAACTGTTGTCGCTTACTCTCCCACCTCGCGCTAATTTGGAACGCAACATCGCGGTTGTTCTGCTTCAGCAATAAAAGATGGTAATTTTTCAAAACATCGATCAGCGTTGAGTCCGCCCGATTTGGCACTTTGGCGTATATCTTCAAGATGCTCTTGTAGAGCCGTTCTGCGGCATCCAGCTTACCCAACGAATTTAACTCGTCCGCGACAAGTACAATCGACTCTGCGGCCGCAAGCCGACTGGGGTGACCGAGATTATCGATGCACTTAATCAGACTGTCGACACACGCGTCGAGATTGAACTTGTTTTGAGCGTTTAAACTCATTCGAACTTTTGTCACCTTATAAAGATACGTTTGATCTTGCCACCGATATTTTTCGGTTGCCTCGATCTTTTTCAAGTATCTTTCGGCTTTCTCGATGTTGCCGGTCTCGAAATAGGCATAACACAACAAGTCATTGTAGATAAGCCACTTCCGGAAATTGTGTGTGTATTCGTGTGAGAGGTCGCGTTCTCGTTCGGAGATCACTTTTGTAAGTTTGCCCTCTTTCAAATCCAAAAATGCTTGCAGTGTCAGTAGAGTATTTTTCCAATGTGAAAACAAACCAGGTCGCTCCTTCAGAAGCGAATGCATCCGATCTGCAATTATGCGAGCCTTCGTGTAATCACCGATGGAGACTGCAACTTCATATAGTAGCCTCAGGGAAACTACAGATAGGGCAGCGTTGAGCTCTGCTTCTGCTCTGCGATTAATCAGCTTTCCAGCAACATTGACCGCCTGCGCGAAGTTACCCTCATAGACACGATCGAGTCCGAGCATTTGCAGTTGTCGTGGCAGATATCCGAACTGCGATTTCTTCGCCAATATAGCAATCGCCTTCTCCTCATAGTGAGCGGCTTCATCGTAATCACCCGCCAACTGCAAGCACTCCCCAAGCCTCCGATAACAGGCTACGGTTCGAAGTCCGTCTTCAGGAAGGTATTGTTCTACAAGCCTCAACGATTCGAGATTCAGCTTCTTCGCGTTGTCTGCATCATGTTTTGCACAGGCAACTTCGGCTTGCCTCAGCAACGTATCGATGTAGACGCTCAGCTCGGGTATCTCTGATGGCGCCAAGTGCTTTCCTGTGCGAATGGCCTCGTCGACAACCGGCATCGATTTCAGATCCTGCTCCAAGATTCTGTCGAGGTCAACGAAATCTCCGCTCCTATACGCAATCTCGAACAAGCCATGCAACACATCCTGATAGGTCCCATCATCACGCCCCCACTTCGTCACGATTAGCTCGCTGAGCTCGAGCAGACGTTTTTTAATACTCGCGGGATCAGAATCATCATAGCTATTCATGATCGACTTTGATTCGTTGATGACATTGGTTTTTAGTTCGACAGCTTCCGGTGTCTTAGGGTGAAGCGATTCTCCCGACACTACCAGGTGCTCAATTGCCTCTTGATCCTTCTGGTCGTTAAGGCACTTCCGATAATCCGCTTCAAAGCTCTCCTTCACGGGCGAGCTTCCAGCAAGCCTTTCATGGAAGGCTCGGGCCTCACCATAGTGCCGCAATGCTGATGAAAAACGCCCTAGATCGCACTCGTGATTTGCGAGACCACTCAGAGCCTTGAGCTGTTCGATCTGATAGTCCGGCGAATCGTAGACAGACGAATTGCGCTCCTTCAAATCAACACCGACAGCTCGGGCATCTTCATAGAGCGTCAGGCATTTCTCTGCATGCCCCTCTGCATCACTAAAAGCTGCCATCGAATTCAAGGCTTTCATTTGCGAGATGCTGCATTCACCCACGTCCGCTTCCTTGACCGCAGCTTCAAGTTTTTTTCCCTGTAATTCATGATCATTCTTCAGGGAAGCTTCCTTCGCTTCGGCAAGAAGAAGCTCGACTTTGGGATTGCTGAGCGGCGCTGAAGCACATGCCACCAGCAAGAAAGCGCTGAGCAAAACAACCAACTCTTTAGAAGAGGAACTCACGTCGCTACTTCTCGGACGACTTCATTCTATAGAGACCATCAGACTTCGGTAACTTGAGATTGACACTACCATCAGACAAAAGTGGTGCACCTGACTCAACCTGGTTCAAGATCCGCATCACCTTTTCCACCACTCGGGAAGAACGAGCCAACATATCGTTGGCATCGTCGAAGCGCTTTTCACCAAGCAACTGATCTATCGTACACAAACAGTCGCTCACCATCGACAGATCAGAGATAGCGACCGTCAATTTACTATTATTGATCCCGTCGGGCTTGTACTGACGCGCCTCTTCTATGGAGTTGATTCGCTCTAACAACTCCGCCACTATTGCTTTCAGTCGCTTGTTGCTATCCGCAAGAAGAGCTTGTCGTCTTGCCTTACGCTTGCCGAATCGGCCAAGCAGCATAAATACAACCACGCCGGCGATACTGCCGAGAAGTATCGCCCCAACGACGATTGCAGCGGCAAATAGTAGAAACATGTGATCCAAGATGATTGTCCTTTCACGCGGTCCGAATGCAATCGATGAATAGGGCGCATTCGACGAACGTCGAGACTCTGACTTGGTGTTACGAGCTGTATGAAGCTGGTCCCAGTAGCCATGCCCGTTTCGAGCGTTTCTCTTCGATAGTATACCGCATCATCGGTACGGACACTTTCCAACCGTCATGTGTGCATAGACGAAACGTGGAAGCTTCGTTCTTACACAACAAAGACGAGACACGCGTGTTCCAACTGCCGCTCCACTCGACCGAATGGACATCAGCGCCTCTACACAGGCACCGGCACTCCGACACGATTTAGAATTGGAACTCCCAGCACTCCGACTGGATGTTCTGGGGGAGCAAAAACTCAGATGCTCAAAACTGAGGATCGACTTCAAATCCGCTTAAATGGTTCACCCGCTTCTGCAAATCGCTAACAGTTGAGCGACTCTTCTTTCGCTGTTCGTCTTTCGCCATGTAACCCTTGTACGTCTCGATCTCCATGTCGCGAGCTTTCGACAATATATCTTTTCGACCGTCGATCTCGCTCGTCGATTGCCCTTGCTCATCAACTGATTCTGATAGTTGAGCTGATTCCATGGATTTCCGTCGCATCTTGGACATGCGTGCAATGCCCTTCTCATCAGCGTAATTAATGGTCGGAGGTTTTTCCCTGAACAGCTTTGACAGTAGCTTTAGCATCTCATTCTCCGTGTGCCACCACACTCAATAGCGTAAGCCCATTCAAGAAATAAACAAGAAGGAATGAGTAGAATTCATTTCAGAATTGTCAGTCGGAACTAGACAAAGTTCTATGAGCATTGCAAATGTGAACAACTTATATCGATGGAAGATTTTGTTTAGATATCAGACAGAGAGCCATTAAGCATCGCAGGCGCACACATTAAGTTAGTCTCACTCAAATTAACCGGTTCCCAAACAGATATACCGTGTTACACTCCTTGAGAAGGTCGTCAATTGGCACTGGCTGATCTCGGTCTCACTAAGCACCCACTTTTTTAAATCGACTAAATGTCTAAGGATAGGAATATGTCCTTTCCCCACAGCAACAATTCACTGAAAGCGGCGATCAAACAACTAAAGGAAGTAGTCTCGCGCCATCAGGGCGACGACCACGAGACCACAGCAATGGTCCGTGAGATCGAGACAATCGTAGCTGATATCGAACGCAAAACCGCCACCATGTCGATCCAAGATCGAGCAGGCGCAGAGCAGTTCCCAGCTCCTCCTTCTCAAATCATGCACAATCCACTACCAGCAGTGTAGTACACAGGATTCGCTTCAGCAGTATTCGATTTGCATCGTTTTTTTGACGATGCATGCTTACACAACTCCATTGCTGGTTGGGCTGAACGATAAACGTTCACCATGTTCGACCGCATGTCTACAAATGCTCGACCGAGCTGGAGCAGTTTGAGGACGACGCCACGCGTCGCTCGGTTCCATGCGCATCGTCCAAGTCGGCACTATCGAACTAGCGAGCGTTTCTTGCCTGGTAACGGTCGCTCAACATCTTCAATTGCTCTGCTAGATCGCGAGATGCGGTCGGCTTCCCGAGCGCCTGTATGTTCCTTCGCATCGATTCCAGTCTTGCATCAGTCGAGATCAGCTCCTGCACTACATCTCCGAGCCTCTCAGGCGTAAGCTCACTTTGTGGAATGACTATCGCTGCACCTTTACTCTCCAAAAATCGCGCGTTATGCATTTGATGATTTTGAGCAGCAAATGGAAAAGGAACAAAAATCGAGGGAGTACCAGTGCAAGAGAGCTCTGCAATCGTCATCGCACCGGCTCTTGATACGACCAGATCGCATGCCGCATAGACCACCGACATGTCGTCAAAGTAGGGTCGCACGCAGTACCTGGACTCGTTCAACAAAGATGGAGCAAGTGCGGCTTTCACCTCATCGATGTTCTTATCACCACTCTGGTGCACAACTTGAATTAGCGGCTGCATGTTCAATAGACGCTGCAGCACCGAAATCAACGCGTCATTGATCGCCTTGGCACCTTGCGATCCACCGGTCACAACCAGAGTCTTAAGATCGTTTCTTATACCAAGAATTCTACAAGCCTCATCTTTTCCAATAGTCTTCAGGAAGCCCTGTCCTATCGGATTACCGTTGACGACGGACTCGCCGCGGCCGGACTTTATGCCTTTTGCACCCTCCATTCCGAGTGAAATCAGACTGGCACCCGAAGCAAAAAACTTATTCGCAAGACCGGGGTGAGCGTCAGGCTCGTGTATGACGTAAGGAACGCCCATCCGCTTAGCCGCTCCCAGTGCTGGTGCAGAGGCGTAGCCGCCTGTGCCGAGCACAACGGTCGGGCGAAACTCTGTCAACACAGTCCTCGCAGCAGCCTCAGCTTTGAGCATCTGAAGCAACCACTTCAATAGGGCAGGCAATCGCTTGCGCGGCATTCCAGAGACATCGAGCCCGCGAAACTCGATTCCTCGCTGCTTCGCGATTCGCTCTTCTATATGTCCGTGCGCACCTATATAAAGGATGGCCTCGACCTGCGGATCCTTCTCGAGAACTTCGAATACCGATAACGCGGGGTACACATGTCCGCCTGTGCCACCACCCGATAGCACTATTCGGTGACCACTCATGAAGTGAAGACACCCTCTTCGTTCTCACCATCTTCCGGCTGATCGCGATCGCGGGAAACGGACAAGAGAATTCCGACCATGGAAAGGGTTATGACCAGCGAGCTTCCACCGTAACTTATAAACGGAAGGGTAATACCAGTCACCGGCAAGATTCCGGTGGTGACCATTATGTTGACTGACGCTTGCACGCAGATTGAGCTCGTTATTCCGATTGCGAGCAGTCGTCCGAATAAAGTGCGCGCCTCTAGTGCAGTCTTGAAGCCATAGTAGCCGAAGATAACGAACAAGCTGAGCAAAGAGAGACAGCCGAGCAAACCAAGTTCTTCTGCGATCACGGCGAAAATAAAGTCAGCATGTTGAACAGGTAGATAATGGAGCTTTTGCAACGAGCGGCCGTAGCCAACTCCCAACAAACCACCAGAGCCAATAGCGAGTTGTGCCTGAATTATGTTCCAGCCTTCCTTCTGCGGGTTAGCATAAGGATTGAGCCAGCTTTCGATACGCGCCATCTGATACGGTGTGCTCTGAATCTTGTGCCAGACAAGCCCGGCGCCGCCCAGAAGTGCACCAAGCAACAACATTTGATTGGTTCCGCTGACATAAAGCAGAGCGCCGAGCCCGGAGAGAATCATTAGCGTACTTCCGAGATCTGGCTGTTTAACTACGATCGCAGCCATCCCCATTACCAGTGCAATTCGGAAAAGCATCTCGCGTTTCCACCAGAAATGCTTTGACAGCCCCGACGCCAATAAAATGATGGATGAAACTTTTGCCGCCTCGGACGGTTGGAATTGAAAGGGTCCGATCTCCAGCCATCGCGCCGCGCCGAAAGCTTCTGTAGCCAATCCGGGCACCATTGTAAGCGCCAATAGAATGAACGAAATAATCGAGAGCGGCCATCCCCATTTACGCAGCTTACGATAGTCATAACGGCTAATGGTGAACATGGCAAACATGCCGATCAGACAGGCTATCGTCTGCTTTCTCAAATAGGCGGTCGCATCGTGATGATTATTGAGCGCTTCCGGAGCTGATGCACTGAACACGCACATCAAGCCGAACAAGCACAGCGTCACTGTGACTGCGATGATCGCTTTGTTGGGAAGTCCTCGGAAATGCGACTCTGGAAAAGCCGATCTTTCGAGTGAACCCAAGTCAGCTTCTTCTTTAGTTTTTTTGCGCGACCTCTTTGAGCCGTGCACGGACAATATCTTTGAAGACACGCCCTCTATCCTCGTAGTCCTTGAACATATCGAAACTTGCGCACGCCGGTGACAAAAGCACCGGACCTTGGTTCAGTTGCAATCCCAGTTTTACAGCCGCATCCATTGTGGCTACAGGATATATATTTTGTACTCCCCAATTCCTCAATTCGGTCTCAAACCTATTTGAGGCTTCGCCTATGAGGATAACTGCATTCGCGGTTTTTCGCACTACCTGGGCGAACTCCGACAATGATGTGCCTTTGTCCTTCCCACCGGCAATAAGAACAACTTGTTCGCGAGGGAATGACTCGAGCGCCTTGATGGCTGAGACGGTGTTGGTTGCTTTGGAGTCGTTATAGAAAGCAATACCATCCACAGTGCCAACGTATTCCATCCGATGCTCCAGTCCCTGGAATGACTTCAATCCAGCAACAATTTTTTCGACCGGGCAGCCGACCAGGGTGGCGACGGAAATTGCGGCAAGAGCATTCTCGACGTTGTGCTTGCCTTTGATAGGAAGCTCTTTCACAGAGAGTATCACGCTATCGACCAGTCCACGCCGAGCACATATAAAGCCGTCCGAGACATAGGCGCCCTGGACGGACTCGTCCAGCTCTGACTCTTGAGAAAATGGAAAAACTTCAGCAATCGTCGCTGTGGCCGCAACAACACTGTCGTCCATATTGAGCACCGCGAATTGCTTCAAATGCTGATGCTTGAACATCTGCCGTTTTGCTTCGATGTAATTGTCTAAACCTCTATGCCAATCGATGTGGTCCGGTGTAAGGTTGAGCCAAACGCTGATGTATGGCGCGAAGGTAGGCGAGTACTCCAGCTGAAACGAACTCACCTCGGCGACGAGATAATCAAGCTTATCGTCGAGGAGTGAAAGTATAGGCACGCCGATGTTGCCGCAAACCGGAGCGCGGAAGCCGCTCGTCTCGAGAAGGTGGCTTGTTAGGGCAGTGGTTGTAGACTTTCCATTCGTTCCGGTAATAGCAATGATCGGAACTTCTGTTTCTCGCGAAGCCAATTCAATGTCGGAGATCACATCACGCCCCGTGTTGCGCGACATTTGAATTACATCTGCGTAGGGTGGTATGCCGGGGCTGACAATGTATGTTTCTGCGAATCGAATCGCTTCGAGACTGTGCTCGCCGAACTCGTACCGGCAACCAATCTGCTTTAACCGTGTCAGCGTCTCTTCTTTGACCGACTTCTCAGGAGAGCTATCTGATACATATAGATCTGCATGCCGTCGCGAAAGATACTCGGCTGCAGCCAGGCCACTTCGGCCGAGCCCATAAATGGTTACTTTTCGCTCTTTCCACCGTACCATCGGGACATTCTAACAGTTGCTCGCAAAAACTGTTTGCATCCCCGTTCATGATTCACCAGCGTTTTCAGGCGATCTCGCCCACTCTCGACAACAACGCCATTCTGACAATTTTTTGAAGTAGGCTTCATGAAGTTCTGAAGCCGATACCATCGACTAAAAGGGCGGTCTGTCGACCGCCCCTTTCAATATCACTCTATTTACCTTTTTCTTTTTGCTCGAGCTTGAAGGCTTTTTCCTGTAGCTTCTCGATCTTCTTCTCTATCTTCTCTTTCTCCTTCGGAGGCAGTTCCGGAGCCAAGGCGAGATATGCTTTGTATTGCACAATAGCTTCCTTCAAGTCTTTGCTTAACGACGGTTTAAGTTGCTCGAGCGTCTTGCCGGCACCAAGTCGTGACTCGGCTACCCGAGGGTTCTCGTAAATAGCAGCGTGATACTTGTCCATCGCGCTCTGAAGTTGCTTTCTCTTGGACAAATCATCGGCGAGAGTCAGATCCTGACGCGCACCATCTTTGGCTTTCGCGACCAGATTGAGCCCGCGCGCCGCGCGCTTATCAGCGCCTGGGAATGTGCCGCCTTTTTTGTATGCCGCTTCAGCATTTTTCAGATCTTTGATCATCAAAGCCAGGTCGCCTACGGCAAAAGCGTCTTTCGCATCTTTAGCATTGGTTATGACCGTATTGAGCTGCT
This sequence comes from Candidatus Obscuribacterales bacterium, assembly GCA_019746975.1. Classification (GTDB taxonomy): domain Bacteria; phylum Cyanobacteriota; class Vampirovibrionia; order Obscuribacterales; family Obscuribacteraceae; genus JADYXR01. Next base: position 35,350 of record JAIERK010000052.1, on the reverse strand, counting down.
GGTCGGCATCTGCAAATTTGTTCTGGGCAAGAAGAGCTTCAGCATAAGCGATTCTCTCGCCATCGTTGGTTGGGGGCTGAACTTGTGAGAGATCAACCGGATCGCCCATCATGATTCTGAGCTTCAGTTGCGCGAGGCGAAGTTCCATATTATTAGGATTCATCTTCACCGCATTATCAATCGAAGCTTTAGCTTGCTCAAACTCGTTGGAGACGAAGAAAGAGCTGTTAGCATCCTTCGCGGCCTTCATATAATAGGCCCGGGTCAAACCCTGCGCAGCCGCTCCGTTACCTGGATCAACCGCAAGCACTTTTTGATATTCGGCGATCGCTTGATCAAGCTTCTCGAGCTTGAGACTGAGATCGGCAATTCGTCCCCGAAGAACTGAATTGTCCGGCATCAGCTCAGTGCCGGAGCGCAATTGTGCAATTGCATCTTCGAGGTCACCGCGATTCTCGCGAATATCGGCGATGTTGATATAGGCTTCGGGTGTCTCCGGCTTGATGCTTATCGCTTCTTGAAACTCGCGAACAGCAGCGACGGTGTTGCCCTGAGCGGCATAGACTTCGCCTCTGGTCAGGCGTACGGGCGCGCTCTCACGATGCTGATAAAGCGAGGTATTGAGCTCTTTCAGAGCATCGTCGTAGAGACCTTGTTTGAAGTATGTTCTTCCTAGACCGTAGTGGGCTGTCGAGTTACCGGAAGATAACTGAATAGCCTGCTTGAAAGCAGTAACCGCATCCGCCCACTGGCCCTTGTTCATATTGACCAGGCCAACTCCGGCGAACGCTTCGGAATACTCCGGGTCGAGTCTTGATGCCTCTTTGTACTCGCTGAGCGCTTCGTCTACGCGTCCCTGGGTTCTGTAAACGTTACCTAGAGTGTAGTGCGCTTCAGGCATTCCCGGATCAATAGCCAAACCTTGCTTACATTCGGCTTCAGCGTTGCGCAAGATTGCATCCTGATTAGCGCGGACAGTTTGACTGGAAGATTGCAGACCGTTGTACATGACCATGGCGAGACCGGCATGAGCCATGGCGTTACGAGGATCCATCTGCAGCGCTTTCTCGAATTGGGCCTTAGCTCCATCAAGCTTGAACTGCTTGGCGAGCGCCATTCCGTAACCTACCGTTGCAGGAACGCTGTTCTTATTGCGCTGCAAAGCTTGTTTGTACATAGACTCCGCATCGCCATATTTGCCCTTGAGCATGAGGTCATCAGCCTGGACCACATCATGCTCGATGCGAACCTTTAGCGTTCGCCTCTTCTCGGCAATGAGTAGACCGTCATCAGAGCTGGAATGCGCCAGGCACTGATCGAGCGAGACCAAAGGAAGAATCGTCAAAGATCCCGCCAGCAAGCCAAAAGTGAGTTTCAATTTCTTGAGATTCATACCGTTCTCCAGTTTCAGTTAGACCCGCGGCACACAAGGAACGAATTGATGACGAGTCGATGCCAACTGCAATTTCATGCCCTTCAGAGGCACATATTAGCGCCTCAATCGTTGATTTTCAAAACTCCTGACAGCCCAAAATATACCTGCCATGATGCTTTAAACCGTTGCGCGCCAATTATTTCACCGATGTAAACGGTCTTTAAACTGGCCGTAATGAGTTTTTCCCTCAAAACAACTTATGCTTTTGAAACTCACTTGACCATCTGTGCGATCCTATATACCTATATATAAGGATGCGAAAAGGGGAAAATTGACTTTCTTGCGTCCGGGAGTTTCGCGCTCCCAGCAACTGTCTGAGCGCATTTCGAGGAGGAAACGTCGTGTCAGGTCATTCGAAATGGTCAACTATCAAACGACAGAAAGCAGTAGTCGATGCCAAACGCGGCGCGATGTACGCAAAAATGTCGCGGGAGATAATTGTTGCCACCAAACTCGGTGGTTCCGATCCGAATGCCAACTTTCGCCTTAGACAAGCTATTGACCGAGCTAAAGCAGAAGGCGTCCCCAACGACAACATCGACAGAGCGATTGAGAAGGGTGCAGGCGCGGGCGGCGCGGACAACGTCGAAGAGCTGACCTACGAAGGCTACGGCCCGGGCGGTGTCGCGGTCCTCGTCCGGTGCACCACCGACAACCGCAACAGAACTGCAGCCGATATACGCTTCTATTTTTCGAAGTACGGCGGCAATCTTGGAGATACAGGCTGCGTCAACTGGATGTTCAAAGAGCGCGGCGAAATCCAGGTCGCCAGAGAAAAAGGATTCGACGAAGACGCGCTACTTTCCGCAGCCTCTGATGCAGGCGCCGATGATATTGTCACTGATGAGGTCGAAGAAGCGCTCGTCATCTGCGATGCATCCAAGCTCGAATCCGTAAAAAAGTCCGTGGAGCTATCAGGGCATAAAGTTCTTTCCGCGGAGGTGAGCATGTCACCGATGTCTACCGTGGAAGTGCAAGATGCAGACCTCGCGAAGCAGCTGCTCAAGCTGCTTGACGCGCTTGAAAGTCACGATGACGTTCAACATGTCTTCGCCAATTTCGATATGGAAGAAAGCATGATGAAAGAGTTCATGAGCAACTAATCGCCGGCATCAATTTACAATCTTTCGCTTGGAAACAAGCTCCACAACAGGAGTTTGGACCGAGACGCGCGACTGGGCCAAAAGACATTGAAGACGCTGAATACACATAAATAAGTACGCTTCGCTACCAAATTTATTTCGCAAGCAGCTCGGCAAACAGGGAATTCGGGCACTCGATCTCTTGAAAGCCAGACGAAAAGCTGGTCTTCATTAACCGTAACTTTTAATGACATCACAGTTTTACTCCCGGTCCACATCCGGTTGTCCAGCGCAATAAATTGCAAACTTTTTTTGCGGCACCATATACGGTATGCAGCCGGATAGGAATAGGCGGAAAACCCTGATAGGACCAAGCTTTTCCGAACCTTGAGAACGCTCAAAATTAGGTGCTGATAATAAACTCCAGAAGGGTTAATGTGCATTTTACACTTTTTTACGGACAACACATGACAACCACCAGCAGTACCACTAATGAACTTGATTTAATGACGAGAAACTACGCCCCAGACACGGCATGTATATTTTTCAGACCGCAAACACATAACCAGATTTAGTGTCAAGGATCGTTAGCTTAATTTTCGCGAATAAACCCGCAAATGCAACCCACCAATCAAAAACTCGACTTTGTCAAGCGCTTTTGACTCGTTACAGTCGGTTCTGCTACCTTTTCGCCTGCTCCAAACAACAGCTGGGACATTCAAAACCGTCACAGCGAAGATCGCCTGAAACTACTACCTGAGTTTATTTGAGGGACTAGATCACGACGATTCGCACATATAGAGGGGGCTTCAAACAACGACTCATCGTTTTGAAGTTGCGAAATCGCCGGGGCAAGGGGACTGGAGAGATAAGCGTGAAACGTACGAAATACTACATAGCTGGCACTTTGGTGGCCACTGGATTGCTAGCCGTACTCTGTACGGCACCAGCCCAGGCGGCTGATACCGGTCTTGCACCGGAGGTCGTTTCCTCCACTTTCGAAGAGAATGGTGAGGAGTGCGCTTCCGTGACAATCAACGGTGAAGAAGTAATCAGCTATCGCGGTGAGACTGCAACGGGAGACGCCGAAGACAAGGCTGAATCGCTTGCCGAATCTCTCGAAGAAATTCTTGATGACGAGAAGGATTCGATAGAGGCTCTTATGCCGGCGAAAGAAGGCTCCATGGCCGTAATAAAGAATTGCGGTAAGACCATACTCAAATTCGAGCCACCAGCGACCTCACAGAACCCTGAGGAAGCGGGCAAACTGGCCATCAAAACAAGTCTTCAAGTAATCAACGCCTTACGGATGGCCTCAGGCACTACAAAACTGCCCGACACAATCAGCAGCTTTGCCGAAGCCTCGCTTTCCGGACGGCTAGCCAACATCGAAGGCGCCGACGGATTCTCCGGGCGCGCTTCGTGGTACGGTCCTAATTTCCACGGACGAAAAACCAGCAACGGCGAGCGTTACGATCAAGAGGGCATGACGGCGGCGCATCGCACCTTGCCCTTCGGCACCAAGCTTCTTGTCACCAACCGCTCGACCGGTAAATCATGCGTCGTCAAAGTAAACGACCGAGGACCATATCATGACAATCGAGTAATCGACTTGTCTAAAGGAGCTGCTCGTCAGCTCAACATGGTCTCCTCCGGTGTGGCTACGGTAGATGTCTTTGTACTCCAATAGATCGAGAAAGCTGTGTGAGAGGCAATCTCCGCGCATGAGATCCGGACAACCCAACGGACCAGCGAGGAGACGGATAGAGCTGGGCTTCACAGGCACGTCCGAAAACAACTCGCCCAATCCGACATCACTCTCTGCCCTTGACTTGGTGCTGACACTGGCCGCACTTAATATCACTCAACTCTTGACGTCTCCGTAGGGGCAACGCTGCGCGTTTCCTGTTAGAATCTCTAGTCCTCGGTATGAGCTTTGTTTAACCGGGACTGCATCGGTGCGATGCATGTGATTTCTTGAAAGCGGTTTGTTCCTGTGACTGAAGTACGCGTAAGAATTGCACCTTCCCCGACGGGTAACCTCCATCTTGGCACTGCCAGGACGGCGCTCTACAACTATCTTTTCGCAAAGAAGCACAAAGGCAAATTTGTTCTTCGCCTGGAAGATACGGACAATGAGCGCTCGGACGAGAAATACACAAAAGACATTATCGATGGTCTCAAATGGCTCGGGCTGAGCTGGGACGAAGGCTGCGATATAGGCGGACCTTATCCGCCATACAGACAGACTGAAAAGATCGATCACTACGAGCACATCGCCGACAAGCTGTTGACCAACGGCTTTGCGTACCTCTGCTACGCGACACCGGAAGAGCTCGCAGCGATGAAAGAAGAGCAAAAACAAAAAGGAAAATCGATTCGATACGACAATCGCAGTCGCGATCTGTCTGACGAAGCGCGATCCAAGTACGAAGCGGAAGGACGATTGCCATCGTTTCGCTTTCGCATTGACGAGCCACAAGATGTCCGTTGGGACGATGAGATCAAGGGACCGATCACGGTCAATACAAGCGATCTCGGCGGCGACATGGTGATCATCAAATCCAACGGTGTAGCCACATACAATTTCGCGGTCGTGATCGATGACATCGACATGCAGATGACACATGTTCTGCGCGGCGAAGATCACATTCACAACACGGCTAAGCAACTTCTGTTATTCGAAGCACTGAATTGCAAGGCTCCTCACTACGGACACACGGGGCTCATCTTCGACTCCAACGACAGGAAGCTCTCCAAGCGAGAGCACGGCGAGCTGGTGCACATCGATTTTTATCGAATCGAAGGCTACATGCCCGAGGCAATCGTCAACTATCTGATCAAGACGAGCTGGACTCCGCCTAATGATTGGACATCCGCAAATGGTACCGACGAAATTTTCTCGCTGATCGAAGCAGAACAGATCTTCGATATAAAACGCGTGAGTAAAGCTCACGCCCGTTTCGACATGGATAAGCTCAACTGGTACAACGCCCACTACCTCCGCTCGCTGCCGCTGTCGACAGTAACTGAAAGAGCGCGGCCATACCTAACCGACTTCGATCTGAGTGAATGCTCCAACGCCGAGCTGGAAAAGCTGGTCGGAGCAGTGCGCGACGGACTGACCAAGCTCTCAGAGATCAAGGCGGCTGCCCGATTCTTCTTCGGCAACCTGGTAGACGTACCGCTCGATGTGAAAGAGCAAGTGCTCTCTTCGGACGACGCTCGCAAGGTGCTGGGAGAAACACTCTCCAGCCTATCCAAAATGCCTTTCGAAGATCCCAAAGGCGTCAAGCACGTCGTGGATACTCTCGGAAAAGAGCTGGGCATCAAAGGAAAGAATCTCTACTGGCCCCTTCGCGCCGCATTGTCCGGCAGCACTCAAGGACCGGATCTGGGCTCCATGATGTCCGTACTCGGACCGAACAAAGTGCAGGCTCGCCTGAAAGCAGCCTTGAGCAACGGTAATGGGGGGAGCCATGTGTAGGTGCTGCTGAGCAAACTTCAGTACCCGAGCACCCAAGGGTGCCACTACATGCGGTGACGCACATGACTACGATTCAAGTCTACAATACACTATCCGGAAAGAAAGAGCCGTTTGAGCCGCTCAACGGCAACAACGTGCTGATGTACGCTTGCGGTCCAACTGTATACGACCTCAGCCATTTAGGTCATGCGCGCATGGCCCTCGTTTGGGACGTAGTGCAGAGGTATTTGCGCTTCTCAGGCTATGATGTCACCTACGTGCGCAATGTCACCGACGTGGATGACAAAATCATCCACCGCGCTAAAGTCATGGGGGTGACACCAGAACAATTGGCGCGCGAATACACTTACACCTTCTGGCACGACATGCATTGCCTGAATGTGCAGCCACCAGACTATGAACCCAAGGCCACTGAATTCATCGAACTAATGATCGAATTCACAAAAGGTCTCATCGACAAAGGTCACGCCTATGTCAGCGAGAATGACGTCTACTTCGATGTCGCATCCTTCAAAGACTATGGAAAGCTCGGCAAGAAAAATCTCGATGACCTTCTTGTCGGCGCCCGTGAACAAGTTCGTTCTCAAAACGATCTCTCCGAACGGAAGAAAAATCCGGTCGACTTCGCTCTGTGGAAAGGGGCGCGGGACGGCGAACTCGGCTGGTCCAGCCCGTGGGGCTCAGGCCGACCTGGCTGGCACCTGGAGTGCTCGACCATGACCAAGCATGTGCTTGGAGAGACGATAGACATTCACGCCGGCGGAGAAGATCTGGTCTTCCCTCACCATGAAAACGAGATCGCCCAATCGGAAGCGCTGCACAATGCCCCTATGGCAAAGTACTGGCTACACAATAGCTTCGTCCAGGTCAACTCCGAGAAAATGTCGAAATCGGTGGGTAATTTCTCGACGATTCAAGATTTGCTCGCCATGTTTTCCCCTGACACAATCAGGCTTTTTGCACTGCAAACACATTATCGACATCCGATCGATTTTTCTATCGAAAGCCTGAGCGCGACGCGCACGGCCATGGCTCGATTGCTGAGAGCCGCCTCTTATGCAAATCCCGGAACAGAAGACAACGGCTCGAAGTCGAAGGCGAATGTACAAACATTCGGTGAGCAATTGCTCAAACAAAACAAAGAGCAGATATCCAGAGCAACGGCAGACAAGCACGATCCAGTCAAGGATGAGACTACAACGCAGTTTCGCCAGGCATTTCTGGAAGCGATGGATAATGATTTCAATACTGCAATCGCCACATCTCAACTGTTTCAATTAGCAGATCGCATTTTTCAGGAAGAGGACAAGCTGAAACAATCAGGATATGCACAGGTATTTACGCAGCATGCCAGAATGCTAGGACTGACGCTGGTTGATACGAGGCGCCACGTAGATATAGCGGTTAGCGAACAAGTGCTCGATCTCGTCCTGCAACTACGGCAAAATGCACGCGCGAATAAAGACTATCAGACCTCTGATCTGATCCGAAAACAACTCACCGAACTTGGTATCAACGTAATGGATATCACCGGTGGTGGCACCACCTGGGAGAGGGCTTAAGCCTACTTCGCCGGGGTCGTGGATGAACTCGCGCCTGGCCTGGGCTTCTTCGGTCCGCGCGAAGATCTGATCATCTGCCGCCTGTCGCGATTGGTTCTTACGGCGGTCGACGTTTCGACTTCATCAACCGAACTTACCATCGTCAAGTAGTTCGGAACCTCGAACACATTCGGCGTGAGCTCTCTGTTCAAACACCACTTCGTAGCTAGGCGATCAATCGACTGCTCGCCACCCGCGGACTTACTCTTGAGGCTCAATGGAATTCCAGTCAATCCTTCGGTCTCATAAATTCGCTCGAGTACATGAAGTGCTCCCGGCTCTACAGGAATTTTCGTGCTCGATGCAAGTATCATGCTCTTTGTTGATTCGTCAGGTCTGTCCGGCGCACCTTCGACAAGAGAGACCTGCTGCGCAGCAAAAGCTGTAGACTTCAGCTTCTCATTCGTCGCAACCCAGCTTTTAATACGAAGCGGTCTTACGTCTTTCAACCCATGCAGATCAGAGAGCGCTACCTCGCAGCAGATTTTCGCACGTTCGTTGACAACGGTGGCTTTCCAGTCTGGTGCACTTGCAACCACGCTGATCTCACCAATTGAAAACTTTATCGCCCCTTTGGAGATACAGACTGACTGCTTATTTACAGAATCAGCCGTCTGCGCGATTACCCAGAGGTCTTTGTTCTTCACTGGATGCGTCTTCAATTCGTCGATGCTTTTTAACTCGACGTTTTTTGCAAATGCGTCGCTAAAGTTGCCTGCCGATCCAGCAATTACCAGCGCTACGACGAAGGATTTTTTCAACTTTCTGGACATGGCTCGTCACCGAACGAGTGGACTGCTCGTACAAGCATACACCGCTTCCGAATTGAAGATCGTGCAAGAAAAACGAGTCAATTTGACTGATCGTAATTGCATCGCTACCATAAGTTTATATATATCCATATATGGTTATTTTTACTAGGGGCACACCCAGGTACCCCCACAGAGCTTATCGATAGACATGCGGAGTTTGACTATGTGGACACGAAGTAAGCGCGGCAATATGCTCGCCCTGATCGCAGCGTTCTCATTCATCATCATCTTGATCCTGTTTTTCGCCCTTGGCTTCGCCAGAATGTTGGGCAGCAGCTCTGAGCAGAAGACCGCCATCGAAGCAGCTGCCCTCGCCGGAGCTCGCGAACTCAGCAAAATAGTCATTAACACTGACGAGTTCGGATACATCGGACTGTCCGACTCTGCACCCAACGGCACCGATACAGTCGCTGTGGACAACTTCCCGACCGAAGTTCATTCGATCAATACGCTGATAGGCACGGCCCGACTCGACATGATCATTGCGGAAGTGCTGGGTACTGACGGCAATGAGATGAAAGAACTTGCCCTGCAAGATCTCAACGCCGCTCTCACTCGCGCTGACGAACTCATTTCTATCCTGGACGGCGCTATCCAGCCGAGCGGCTCCGCGATGGACAAAGACGGCAACACCATCACTCCGTATGTAGCGGCTGAGACCGCTTACACACAGAATCAGATTCGCATGACAGGCTCCTCGAGCTATGTCGCCGGCTCGCTGGTGCTTTCTTTGGGCGCTCTCCAGGGAGGTGCCGCCACTACTATACCGATTCCAAAGCCTGATTCGCCGCCCACCGATACGAGCCTGGACACCAGCAATACGGTAATAGGGCGCACGTACGATCTCACTACCACCCCTCCGCAATGGGTACCGGAGACCTTTTATAGATCCTATATCGACATTCCGTTCGACTCACAAAGCTTTGTATTCGCAGGCATTGGAGATTCAGTCAGACTGGTCGATCCTTCGCTTTGGCGGTCGACGCTTCCACTGCCTTATTGCCACCGAACAATCCTGAAAGCCGAAGCACAGCAAGACGTGCAGGAGCAGGGAACATCCAACAACTACATCATCAAGGGAGTAGCGTGTGCACAGCCGGCCAGCGTCATGGATCCCAGACCAGCGCCTGGTGCTCTGCAGATAAGCTTCCCGGACGGCGTCCCCGGCGATCTTCCCAATCGAGAATTGACCTGTATCCGAGACCTCTATACCAATTCAGACATGAATTCGAGCACGGCAGCGTGCGACTATTACAAGTGCAACGGCAACGGCGGCGACTATCCGATTCAGTTAGGCAGCACGCTGGCAAGCGATGCCACATCCTGGCCGATAGCTTCCGATACGAACAAGCGGGCTTCCAACGCTTGTAAAATTGCAGTGTATGACTGGATTCGCAGAGCCGGCACAAGAGTCAATGTGTCTTCCATCGTAGGAGTTCATGATGCCACGTTCGACGATCAAGGCGCCGATGTACCATGGGGCGGTCCGCCCTTGACCTGGCCACTGATCGGCAACATCCCCAGAGGCATCACCCACTTTTTCCGGGTCGAACCTGATGGACTGGTGAGCATAGCGAGTGCACCACAAAAGCCGATTCCTTACTACGTTGTGGCGGACCAACAAGCTTACGTCGAGTCATTCCTGGCAATTGAAGCGGCACACAGCCTTCCAAATCAATATGAATTCAACGGTGTCGATTTGCCGCCACCACTCAACACAGTCGGCATCGGCAACGTGCAGTTTACCGACGTCTACGACATGTATATCCGCATGTATTGCCGAAGACCGGGTAAGGCCTTGGGAGGCATCCATGCCGGCGAGCCGATGGACAACAATGTGGTTGCAGTGAGACCAGCGACGGTAAAACTGTCGTCGGCCCTGACCGGAGGCTCCGCATCGGTGGAGACTACATTCGTCAGCGGCAAAGGAGCGATGGGAAGTAGCAGCCCCAAGCCACCCAAGAATCCCAAGATGAAAGGACCGAAGGTCACGTTAGGACCCGGCAGTGGCAACACTCCCCCCGGCTTTCAGGGCGCCCCACCGAAGATCAACGGCCAGACCGATTTCTTCCAGAGTCTCGCCGGGGTCATCGATCGGAATGGAGCACTTTACGAGAAGTACGATGCCACCGGGACTGGTGTCAGATGGACCTATCAAACAAATGGCACAGTATCCGATATTCGATTCCGGCGTTGCCTTGATCTCTGGTCAGACCTGGCACCCACAGTGGAAGAGAACGGTTACGTAGGAGAAGTCGAATACTAAGGAATCGTGCGAAGCCTACTGTAAGCCGTGGGCCTCGCAGCTGGACAGTTGGACGCTTCGCGCCCCGCCACCCCCCCCTGACATCCGAATATAAGGCCTCCATTATATTTTGAAGCCATTTTCGGCTCCTTTTGAGTAGTATGCCTTATATCGTACGAAGTCGATTATTTAGTCATCAAACCTAGAGGATTTGAGTAGTCATCGGTCCAAACTCGGAGTTTCGGATCAGGCTTGAGCTTGATCCAGCCATTTTTCTCTAGGTGACAGATCACTTTTGGATCTTTCGAAAGCGCTATCCAGTGAGTGGCAAATAGCGATTGCGCAGAGGGCGTCCTATCTCTCTCCTGGGTCCAGTACGCGGTCAAACCAAGCTCAGGTGCGAGCGCAGCAAATACGGGCCACAACTTGTAGATGCTATTGGTGGTGTTGACGACAACAACGCCATCGTCGGTCAACTTACGGAAATAGAGCTCCACAGCCTCTTTTGTGATTGTGTGTATGGGGATATAGTTAGAGCTATAAACATCTGAGATGATCAGTTTGTAAAACCGATAAGGTGCTTTCTGCATAGCCATCCGCCCGTCGCCACAGACGACGCGAACATCCACATTGCGCTTCTTTGCTTCATACAGATACGTGAAGTAAAAAGGATTTTGCGCAAGTGTGATTACCTGCGGATTGATTTCATAAAAAACAATCGTCTGATCGGGCCGTGCCAATGATGCTCCCGTGCCGCACCCCAGACCTATTACGCCGATTGCATCTAATTTACGTTCTAAACGCGGCGATGTGTTCACTAATTCATTAGACTCTGCAAAAAGAAAATCGGCAAGTCGACCAATCGGTCCGTCACGATACATGTAAAAATAAGGTTGAGCTCGTTTAGCGGGATCAAGACTCTCTACGCCGTGGAGCGATAGCCCGTTCCACAATTCACAAGCGTTGTCCAATTTATTGTCTCGAACACTAACCGTGCCAAAGAAATTCCTTGCTTGAAACACAACTGCAGGATCGATTTGTGCGGCACATGCAAATGCAAATACCGCGAGAACAGAGAGACCTGATTTATACTCGAGCGTCCTCTTTGCGAGAATGAGTATAACCAAGTACGGCACAAGAAATCGCGAAGCAATGTCGATCACTAATTGACCAGTCTCTCCGACGAATGGTTGAACTTCAGGCTGCCGGCTGAACAGGTCGTACGCGGACCATGCCACTGCAGTGCACGCACCAACTACAGTGACATTGAGAAACAGTCCTCCTCGTAACGATAAGCTCGGTGTACGCAGTTTTAAACGTGATCTTGATCCGCGGCACAGCTTTTTGAACAACAGCATTGAGCGCGGCGACTGTACCAGCAAAACTCCGGCAATCAACAACACCAGAAAATACTCGTCGCATCCCTTGAAGACAAATGGGGCGATGATCGCATTAAAAAAACTGCCCAGGACGCCGCCAATGGAGATGCACAGAAAGTATCCGGTCAGATATTTGGGATTCGGTCGCTCCTGCGCTACCATCCCATGGCAGGAGACACAAACAAAAAACAGAGCCAGCGCATGCAAGAGCAAGGTCGGAAGGTACCAGTCATCCTGCCACAAATAGACAGACACATTAATAGATACTACTGAAAGAATTGCGAGCAACACTGCCAGTGGCGCCATCATCCTAAAAACATGAATGATAAAGTCTGGTGTTTTTCCAAATGCCAAAATGAATGAGACGAGGTAAATCAGCAGTGGAATCATCCAAAACAAGGGAATGGAGGAAAGCTGCGAGGTGACAAAACCAGTCAATCCAAGTACGAGACTGGACGGAATCATCGTTAACGTGAGCCAACGAAAGATTGAGATCCATGACGGTCCGACACCACTCGTTTCAACTTTAGAATCCGGCAAAAGGGATTGCTGCGAGTCAGCTTTTCCAACATTGGAGGGTTGGCTGCCGAACCGACAAACAAGAATGCCGCAAGTAGAAATCAAAACCGCAAAACATATGTAGAGGACGGACAGGAGTTGAGACTGCTCCGCCAGAGTCAATTTTGGCTCTACCAGGAAAGGATAGGAAACAAGACCAAGAATCCCACCAACATTGCTGGCAGCATAGAGCACATATGGATCATGTAAACCGAGTCCGCGCATCTCCGCATACCACTTCTGCAGCAAGGGCGCTGTTGTGGAAATAGAGAAAAACATAGCTCCGACCATTGAGGCAAGCAGCAACATGATTGAAAGAGAAGGAATTTCACCCTCCGGCACCACCAACGGTGCCCGCACAGGGAGGAGAAGCACCGGCGACCACACGACAAGAAGGTGAATGATGAACTGACGCGATGGCGGTAGTCGCGTGCTCAAAAGGTGCGAATAGCAATACCCCAGCAAAAGCACGGCTTGGAAAAACAAGACGCTGGTATTCCAGACATTCGGACCACCGCCGAAAGCAGGTAACAGCAGCTTCGCTATGTACGGCTCAACCAAGAACATCAGGCTCGCGGCAACGAGAATCGAGACTGCGTAAGTAAATTGAGCAATAATCCGCATGCGAGTTTCATCGATTCAATGGCGGCAACATCAATCATAGCCTTCCTACCCGATAGAGCATAGTTTTGCCCGGGTCCGCCGATAATTTAGGGAATGACGACCGGTGTGCTGCGAATTCCAGTATCGATGTTACCGTTTGCCATGTCGGGTATAGTGAATGTGGCATCAGAAGACGACCGCGAATGGAGGGTTGGCAAGTGTCTTTTCGCAAAGCTAATTTGGGTCTTTCTATCGTCACGGCAGTTTCGCTTGGTCTGCAGTTTGCACCGGCCTTTGCTCTTGCCAATGCGAATCAAGTAGCCGACGCCATCTACAAAGCCAGGATTCTTGCGGCAGGAGCCGCCATCAAAGTCAAAGTTCAGGCTGACAAGGCCTCCGTATCGACTTATCGCAACGACAGAGCGACCGACAGAGATTGCAAAATTGAGGCGCTGCTTGTTGGTAAAACATTGTTTGATGCCAACTTCGGATTGACCAATGTCACCGTTTACTTCTTCAACAACAAGTCACCCAGCGAATACAAGGTCGTCAGCATCAGGACAGGAGATGTGAAAGGTTTCGATTCCGGACAGGTATCGCAGGATGAGCTGCTTTCCTCAATCGAGATCAAGGTCGGCAAAGTACAAGATCTGGCTACAGCTATCGAAAGCCGAATGATGCTCTCCGCTGCAGCGAGGCTCGATGTACAGACAGTCGAAAACGGAGACGAGCTGGAAGTGTCCTGCAAAATGCCGGCGCTCTCCGAAGAGGAGTATAAGCTCGAGGCCTACAGGATCGCTGACACGGCACTCAAGTTCCTCGGCAATGGCGCCGCGACGAAACGTGTCAAGGTGATTTTCTTCGATCCTTTTGAACGAGGGAAATATAGACAGGTCCTTATATCGCTCAATAATCTAAGCACGATCGAAAAGCAGATGGAAGTAGCCTTTGGACCACTTCAACTGACGAGCGGAGTCGCCAAGATTGCGGCTAAAGATATCGATCCCGCCCAGGGTGTTTTACTGGAGCAGCGACGTGAAGTGCTCGAGAAGATTGCCGGACTAGAGGCGAAAGGTGTTGGCGTAGCGCCATTCATACAGGTCTATCAGACTATTGAAGATCAGGTCGGCACCGCTAACGAGACGGCTCTTGCCCAAGATCTCAATCGCCTGAAAAATGGTCTCGAGGAGCAAGAGAAGCGCTACGAAAGCGCGAAGACCTTTACTCCGACCAAGGACAAAGAGGACGAACAGCCGCCACCGGAGACTGCAGCCACTACCCATAGTGGCGGAGGACATCACAAGAAGGTCGCCTCCCGGAGCGGTGTCACGCGCTGGGCACTGGAATACTTTCCTTTGCTCGAAGACCAGATTGTTAGAGACCCAGTTAACTATCTTAGAGACTGCAAAAAAAGATTTGAAGATCAGATCAAGAAAAAGGCAGAACAAGATGCTCGCTACCCGGTGGCATTAATGTGGTTCGCCGAAGTTCTGAAGTCGAACAATCGAGCCGACGAAGCACGCCAATACGAGGATCAAGCAAGGATTCTTGCGGCGCAAATTAGACCTGCCGTCAAGAAGCAATAAGGTCTACTTTTTCACCGTCTCGGGCGATACACCGCGTACGACAGAGTACTTGCTGAAAGCTTTGTCGATCATTGCCTGCATGTCGCCATGCTCGGTTCGATAAATCGAATCGTAAACATCCGAGATCCGAGATACCGAGTGCGATATGCCGTGATAGCGAAGACAAACATCAGCACTGGCTCGTTCTACAGCGATTCTGCAGGCTTCTTCGACTGTCTTTCCCGATGCCTGATACTCTTTGCCTACGACTATGGCAGCAGCGATACCGGCTTCTTTCTCGGCGTCCTGGTAGATCCTCCTGCAGATCTGGACATGGCCGTCCTCGTGCCGCTTTAGTTCTTCTGAGGCTCCTTTCGGCAGAAAGACCGTGATTGGAGCAGTCAAAGTAATCTTCGAACTAGAAATCTTCAATGTAACCATCACGTCGTCTTTTGAAAGCATGGTGTTATCCACGATATCAAAGTCGAAATCCGTCTTGCAGCCGAAGCTCCAGATAGTTACGGCTTCTTCGTCCGGTGTAAGCGGTGTGTTGCCCGGGTTATCCGGATCAAACAATACGGTTTTCACGGCAAGAGGTGTTTTCTTGACGGAGACGGGAGAACCGCATCCGGCAAGAGTGCAACTTGTGAGGGCGACGCACAGCAATGCTTTGACAGAATGATCTATCGCTATTTGGAGGTCTCGAATAGACACCACATGCAACACCGCTTACAGACCAACTGATGACACTCGTCAGGTGACAATGCCAAACTCAGATTATCATATCAATTTTCGGAGTTCATCGACAGTTCAGCCGATCACACAAAAAGCGAGCTAGACGGCGAAGCGAAAGTTGATGCAATCACCATCCTGTACCTTGTATTCTTTGCCTTCCAGACGAACCTGCCCCTTGTCCTTGGCGGCATTCCAGTTACCGTGTTCGCGTAAAGCATCGTACGCTACCACCTCAGCTCGTATAAAACCACGCGCTATATCGGTGTGAATTTTCCCGGCAGCCCCTTGGGCAATGGTGTCTCTGGTGATGGTCCAGGCCTTAACTTCGTCTTCACCGACGGTGAAAAATGCAAGGAGACGCAACAGACTATAGACAGCTCTAATCAGTTTGTCCCGGCTGGGAGTGGTGATACCGAGAGCCTCCATGAACTCCGCTCTTTCATCCGGAGCGAGTTGCGCTATCTCCATCTCAGCCTTTCCACAAAATGCGATCAAGGGCGTCTTCCTATCGGCAGCCCACTTGTTGAGCTGGCCAAGGAGCTCTTCCTCAGATTTGCCGATGTTGGACTCAGCGATGTTGCCAATAAGCATCAAGGGCTTCTGCGAGAGGAATGTGTAGCCTTTTATGGTCTTCTCTTCTTCATCATCGAGCTCAAGCTCGCGCAAGGGTTTTTCCGACTGCAAGTGCTCATTGAAGCGGACCAAAAGATCTCGCTCCATTTCGATCTTGCTCTTTTCCGTACCCTTCTTCCGTTGAATCTCCTGGTCGATCTTACTGAGCCGTTTTTCCACAACACTCATGTCTGCGAGGATAAGCTCCAGCTCAAGCGTTTCAGCATCTCTCAAGGCGTCAATGCTTCCGGATGGATGAGGAACCGACGGATCGTCAAAAACGCGGATGACATGCACGAGAGCGTCGACTTGCCGAAGGCTGGTCAACATCTGCGGACTGAGATCACCCTCTTTGGCTTGCCCTGGGTTCATACCAGCTACGTCGACCAGTTCGACCGTCGCATATGAAACCTTCTTCGGTTTATACAAATCAGAGAGCCAATCCTGGCGGCTATCCGGTACGGAGACCACGGCAAAGTTCGGCTCCGCATCTGACTTTCCTGAGTAGCTGTGCACCTCCGCAGAACCGCCGCTTATTGCATTAAGCACAGTAGTTTTGCCGACGGAGGGCAGGCCGATTATTCCTACCTTCATACCTGACCTATCATCTCAAAAGTGGCGGAGAGGGTGGGATTCGAACCCACGTGGCTTGCACCCATCCGCTTTCGAGGCGGCGCCGTTATGACCGCTTCGGTACCTCTCCAAGCTTGAAATTGCAATTTTAGCAGACGTTTTGCCGCCCGCAATTGACAGGCTAAAATCCTGATACAAACAAAACGAGCACGAAGCGGTCCTATCGCCGATAATTGTAGTGACGTCAGGCCTGGCACGGCGTATTCGGGTTAAACTCATTGAATTTAGCAAATGTCACAGAGTGAAGACAGCAGTTTCGCCAGACCATTCGCCGACACCTTTGTCGGCAGCACCGTAGCCGGCAACTATCTCATCGAAGGCATACTCGGTGAGGGGGGAATGGCAGTCGTCTACAAGGCGAAGCAGGTGTCGACGCAGCGGCATGTGGCCATTAAGACGCTTAAAACTCAGGAGCAGGTAATCTCTCAGCGATTCGCGCGCGAGATGAAAACTCATGCCAAGCTCCACCACAAAAATATCGTCGAAGCGATCGATTGTTTTGAAACGACCGAGGGCGCTTACTTCGTAATGGAGCTACTCAACGGAGTCTCACTATTTGACAGGCTGAAATCGGTCGGGCGAATCGAGAGTGCCGAAGACATTTACGCCATTGTCGCCCAGATTCTGGCGGCCCTCGAGCATGCGCATCAGTTCCAAATCGTCCACCGAGACCTCAAAGCGCCAAATATAGTACTCCTCAATACTGCCAACGACTCTGTCCATGTCAAAGTATTGGATTTCGGAATCGCCAAGGTGCAGGACGACATGCAAAGACTGACCGGTCAGGGGCAGGCGCTCGGATCACCTCTGTACATGAGCCCGGAGCAATGTATGGGGCACGATGTAAGTAACAGATCGGATCTGTATACTCTGGGAATTCTTGGCTACGAGCTGATTACAGGCGATCTCCCCTACGCCTACCCGCGGCTCGCCCAGGTGATGGCTGCACATTGCGATCCGAACAAGCGACCGAAGCCGATATCAGAGTCTCGGCCGGACCTGGGCAACGTAGAAACGCTCAATCAAATAATAATGAAAGCTATCGAGACCGAGCCTGACAAACGGTTTCAATCAGCCTCAGAGTTTCACCTGGCGTTGGACCATTGGATCCAAACAGTCCGAAACGGCACGAATATCCCGTTGCCCAGAGCGATTTTGCAATCAGTAACATCGACAGCGAAAAAAGAACTCCGCAGCAAGCCCTCTCAGCGAACCACTTCTCAAGCGCTCACGCAAAAAGGCAACAACAGAAGCTCAAAGGGTCAAGTCGATCAAGAAACAGCAGTCAAGAATTTTCTTCTCGGTCTAGCAGTCTGTTGCGTCATCATCACAACTGCAGGATTAGCTTTTGCCTTCAGAGAAAACATCAAAGACGCTTTCATCAATATCTCGATCACTGTCAGCAGCGTCCTCTCTCCGGTTAAACCCGCAGACGAGGGTTTGGCGGATCACTCAAAACAAGAGACACCGGCACCAGATCCGAACACAAACAAGCGACGCCCAGGCGAACGCAGAGAGACGCGGAATGGCAATCACACATACCGGGTTTTCTAATCCGAGGCTAAACGGTTTGAAACAGTCGCAATATTGGCGTTTCCCTATTTATTGATTCCAGAGCCGGATGGGCACAATATATTGGCAGGCGGACATCCGGACATGACTGACGACACTGAGCCCAAGGACAACGACAAGGACAAGACAGACGAGCGATCGAATCAGACTGGTTCGATCGCAGGCGCGTCTGATATTAACAAGGGCCAAGCACAGGTCAACCGTCCTAGCTGGCTGACCAATCAACCTGCAGCACAGGCAAAACCACCTGATGAAGCCTTGCTGCGCGCGCTGGCCAAAATCAATGCAGACGAGAATGGCTCGGACTCGGGACCATCTCCAGTAATCTCTCCGATACAGAAGGGACAAGTACCGACGTCGAATCCATCGAGCGTTAGGACCTGGCAACCCAATCCAGAACTCTTCTCGTCTCGTCGATCTACGGCCGGGCCGCTCGGCTCGTCTACCGCTAGTTCGCCCAACATTTCGAGCGCTCGCACTGATACCGGCAACGATACTACCAAAGGATCCTCCAAGACAGGGCCCGGGACCGATGTTCGCCCGGGCGACCGCACATCACCTTCCATTACAGAACAACCGCAGCAGCCCTCTTCGGCCTACCCCGCACCACCATGGGCGGCAAGATCAACCCCGCCCTCTGATACCGCTTCTAATACCAAACAGCAGTCCATCAATCCACCTGCGCAGGCGGCAGCCCCGGCTAGCACGCCATTACGGAGCGCAACGCCCGCCCCCGCTCCGCCGTCAACTTCCAGCGATCAGGAGGAGACCTGGTGGCCGCCACTACCCACGGTATCACAGCTCGATCCTGGTCCGATGCCACCGCTCACTGAACCCACCTCAATCAATGCGAACAACACGAGCCCGGTTGCGTCAATTTCGGCCGCAAGCGCCTCCCCTCGCCCTACCGTATTTCCGTCTGGAGACGACGATGGACTGCTTGAGACGAGCTCCGATCCGGTCGACTACTCTTACCCCATACCTTCGTATGCCACCATAGGCTCGTCACCGGCAGCACCGATAGACCTCGTCCCGGCGCAGGTTAGCAGCGCCGACGAACTTGACGAAGATCTGATAACCGGGGTGAGCAAGCTTGTCAGCGTGCAAGTTCCCTCTCAGACTGCCGCCGAGCTCTTGGGACCGGACTTGACCATCAACGCGGACGAGATAGACCCTGATGAGTTCGTTCTCGACGAACGGCGAGAAGGGGTTTTTCCCAGCCTGGCAAAGGCGAAAGGAATTCATCTCGGTCCTGGCATAAAGTTCTCCCTCGTCGGGCAAGTCTTGTTCGACTCGTATTCTCTGCTCGATGCCATAGGCGAGAGTGCCACATGCGAAGTCTACTCGGGATTACAGCTGAAAACGGACTCGGTAGTTGCCGTAAAAACAACGAAGACTGGCGACTACGCCTTCATGCGTAATTTCGCAGATGCAGTCAAGACACAAGGCAAGCTTAAACACCCTAATATCGTGCGTTCACTAGCGTACCTCGAGTCAGCCCAGGGACAGCCGTTTTACATCATGGAGCACTTAACTGGGGTGAGCATGGAGGAGATCCTGGCCTCCGTCGAAAAACTCGACGAAGAAGACGGCATCGCACAGGTCTTGTATCAGGCCGCATCGGCTCTCGAGTATGCCCATTTGAAAGGAATTTTCCACGGACGATTGTCTCCTCACAACATCTTGATGGCCGACCAGGATGATCAGCTTCGGGCAAAACTGATGGACTTTCAGGTGGCAGCCGTATGCGCGACCGCTCGAGGCACCACAGGCAGAGTCATTAACGACGACTGTTACCTAAGCCCAGAGACCCATAAGGGCGAGCCCTTCTCCGCGCAGTCCGACATATACAGCCTGGGCGCCATCGCTTACAAGATCGCAACAGGACACGCGCCCGGAAAGATTGTTGACACCACCATAGAACGAGATTTGGATCCAGTAGCGAAACACAATCCGGATTTGAAGTTCCTCGAAGACCTTGATGCGCTGATTCAGCAAGCGCTCGAGCCAAATCCTTCTTACCGATTCGAAACCGCCACACAGTTCAAAAACGCCGTGGAAAGCTGGATCAAGAAGGTCCACGAAGATGGTGACGACACTGAATCGGGAGGTCTCGACGAGGCTGTCACTTCTGAAATCGACAATCTCAATCGGGAAGACTCAGTCACAGTCAAAGGGTTCAACACTGAATCCGCCGGGCCAGTTTTACTCGGGGAAACCCCTGGAAGTGCAGCCTTGACTCGGAAATCGAAGCACAGACGACAACGAAAAGGACAGATTCGCACAACAATTCATCGACTGGTAGAACTGAAGAAAAATCAAAATAATCAAGAACGAACTGCAGTCATGCGGTTCACAAAGAGTGTCAGCGTAAAAGGACCGCGTCAATCTCCACTTGTGAGTTTGGTCAAGCTGATCGTCGCGATTACTATATTTACCGGAGTTGGTCTAGGCAGTGCACTGTTCATCGTGAGCAATCCAGATCGTGTAAGGAGCTCATTCACTGAGGCATCCCTGCGATTGTCCCAGCTCTGGCCAGGGCGCAGCAAACCAAAAGATGACCCGAGCCAACTTCGCGTTGGTGTCGAACCAATGATCAAACCAAGTCAAATTCCAAAATCGCCTGCCAAGATCCGAACCAAGGACGTCCACGCAACCCCGCAGCTCTGGGCACTTCCAGAAGGCAAACGCGGACTGAGAGGTCTTCGAAGCGTCTCTTTCGGCGTCACCAACAACTGGCAACAAAAGAAGGACAATCGAAGAGTAATCGAGCGACTTGACGGAAAACAGTAATTAGTTTGGTTTTTCCGCTATCTGAGTTTTGTTTTCCACCTGATTTTTCAACGTCGCCATAACTGCCGGCATGTCAATGCGACTCTGGCGTCTGATAAGGGGCTGCGGAATGAAGAATCCACCATCGACATAACTGGCATATGTACAAAGCGTGGTCCGACTGTCCAGCGGCTCGAGCTTCCAAAATCCTTTTACTTCCTTGAAAGCTCCGCTCACTCTTTGCCATTCCATACCATGCGGAGCCCTCTCCGTGATCTTCAGAAGGTAGGTGTATGTGCCAACCGGTCCGGACGGCGCCACCGTATGCTTAAGAAGCTTGGTCGCACCCTCGTCTTTAACGACATGGCATTTCTTCACCTGAGGGAAAATTTTCGGAGCATTATCGTAATCAGTGAGTATATTCCACACCTGATGCGGCGTGGCATGAACTATCACTTTCGCTACCGAATACTTATGACCATTGATCACAGACTCGGTTAATGAGCATTGGGCTGCGTGGGCTGAATGATGCGAATCCGCCAGAGCTGGTTGAAAATTTGAAAGCCCGATGAATGTAGCAGCAATGGCTAACGTCGAGAGTTTCCAGAGGTTTACCTTCACAGATCCTGCCTTATCATAGATCGATAGCTGTTGCAAAACTGTCGATTCGAGCGGTTCCAGATATTGAACGTTTAATATCCGAATGGACTTCCATAACTTAACATGCAACAGATCATCATGGAAATAAAATCTATTATCCGAAGCTGGAAAATACCAATGACAACTTTGTCAATGGACCATAAGCGAGGATTTTATAGGCTATTGACTTCGGGTGCAAGCTAGATACTTCTAACAACCGATCAGATAAATACCTGATATCCCAAGCAGGCACGGCGATATATCCACTTGGTAACTAATTTTTGTGCGTAAACTTGCTCATTTACTTTACAACCCTCATGCGGGTTCTGCGGTCTCGCCAGAGTGGTGGATCGGAAAGATTGTGCACAGACTTTGCAGCGCCGACTACGAAGTGTCGACAGTCGCTACCAGTCGCGATCTTAACTCAGATGGCATAATCAAATTACTAACCAAAAGAGGTGAATCAGACCTGTTAGTAGCCACCGGCGGCGACGGCACTTTGCGAATAGCCCTGGAAGCCGTAGCCAAGGCCAAGCTTGACATTCCAGTCGGGATCATCCCCGCCGGAACAGGAAATCAATTAGCGCGCAACCTGGGACTCTATGACGATAACTTCCTGTCTGACCCGCTAGAGAAGGCAGTCGACACTCTTGTAGACGGCAAGAAATTTTGTATGGATATGGGCATCATGAACGGTCATTACTTCGCCGTGGGTGCCGGTATCGGGCCGATGAGCGATGCCATTCTGACTCCGGAGCATCACGACAAGGTCAACTGGAAAATGCTCGCATACGCCGGCTCACTGGTTCAAACCATAGCTCAAGCGCCTGTCTTCATCAAGATAACAACCGAGGGAGAAAGCTTCACAGTAGCCGCCTCAGGGATTTTCGTCCTCAATATCGCCGATTTCGGCATCGGACTTCTGTCCGAATCGGCCCGCATCGACGATGGGATACTGGATCTTTGTGTACTCGCGCCGCAGGAGTTCCACGATTATCTGGAGATGGGCTTTCGATTCGCCGGCGGCATGGGCGGCGAGCAAGCTCCATACTATGTCAAAAAGGTTAAATCGGTAGATATGGAAATTGTTCCGATAAGCCGGCACACATCGATCGTGCAGAAAACTTGGCGTCGATTGAAGAATAGCTTTGGCTTCTACGAAAAACCACCGCTCGTCCTTCACCAGCAAGTCAAGGCCATGATCGACGGCGATGCCTGCGGAACTACTCCGATCCACATCGAAATTGCACCACAAGCGGTATCAGTCATGGTGCCAAGGGACTTTCCCGGTTAAGAATGACGCGCTTGTTCGTCTTGGCGATGAAGTCAATTGCGCCTGTGGCAAGCAAATGCATATCCACATACCGCCCACCCCTGAAAGTTCGTGGACCGTCAGAATCTTGCGAAGCCTCATCACTATCCATTTTTAAGTCAACGGCGTTTTGTTAATACACGAGAGTACAAACTCTTTCTCATCCGACTCGGATTTGATGGTACCGTCCAGGCGGCCCTCCAACAAATCATTAAGTACACGTCCAATCTCCGGTCCTTCAGCTATACCCATTTCGACCAGATCTCTTCCACCCAATCGGACAGTTACATCGGTCAGCTCCTCCAGATAGATTTTTATCATACGCCGTACACTCGTTCCGGGTGCTGCCAGACACGCGGCGATAGCGAGACTCTCGCGACGATGCCCCCGGAGCAACTTGAATATCTTGCTCCTCGACAAAGGCTCGTTACCGAAGGCTTTTGTAGAAAGCTCAATGCCACCGGCGATTTTTTGCTTCTGGTCGTTGGCCAGAGAGAGCCGACCGAAAATCGACTCCGCTTTACGCGCAGGAGCCGAAGCGACAAGCAACCCAAGGTACACGACCCAGGGCTCATCAAGCTGATATCTTTCCAGTAGCCGTTCGGCACGCCTGACTAAATGCTTAGTTCGCAAACTATACTCCAGCTCGCTATCGAGGAAGCGCAGGCAGCCACCGAGCTCGTTAAGGAGATCCAGTGCGACGATGCGATGAGGTGACTCCAGAATCATGCGTACCTCTTCCCGAAGCCGCACGCCGCCAAGTTCGTCGAATACGCCCATCGAAATCGCTTTCTTGGCGCGCTCTTTGCTCTTACTATCCAGATGAAAACCAAGTCTCGCAGCGAACCTAGCTGCCCTGACAATGCGAGTGGGATCTTCGATGAAACTGAATGGATGGAGTATGCGAATTATTTTTTTCCGCAAGTCGCCCAAACCATCATAATGATCGACGAGTTCGCCGAATCGCCCTGGATTGAGACAGACAGCCAGAGCATTTATCGTAAAATCTCTGCGGAAAAGATCTTGCTCGAGTCGAGATGGTTCTACCGTAGGTAGGGCGGCAGGATACTCGTAGTACTCGGTTCGTGCTGTCGAAAGATCAACCTCGCGCTTTCGATCGGCGTAAAACGAAAGCGTAGCAGTTTGGAATCGATCGTGCTTTGCCACCACTTCTAGACGCGATGGATACTCGCGCTCGAGAGCATCAGCCAACTCGATGGCGGAGCCTTCGATAACATAGTCGAGATCGAAATTAGCTCGCGAAAGAAATAGATCGCGGACAAATCCTCCCACCGCATATGCCACCATGTCATTGCGGGCAGCAACTTCGCCAAGTTGGTGACATAACCAGCGGACAGAAGGTTCGAGCAGCTCCACCTTGTCGGCAAACTGCGCGGGCTTGCTCCTTCTCTTCGTCCTTGTCGACTCCAATTCTTCCAGATCACCGAGGTCACTGACGACGGCCTTCTCGCCATACAAAGTCTGAAGTACAGTGTGGCGCGTGACCAAACCGACAAGCTCTCCTTCTTCAGTGAGAACAGGGACCCTGCCAATGTCCTCCTTCACCATCACACGCTGAATCTCGCTCAAGGGCGACTCGGGCTTCACCTTTATCACGGGTCTGCTCATAAAACCGAGAACAGGCGCATGCCCGAGCTTATGGTGAACAGCCTGATCGATGTCCCGACGAGAGATGACGCCTTCTACTTCGCCATTGTCAACGACAACGAAGCCGTCCTGACCGTATCTGATCATCAGACGTGACGCTTCTTCCATCGTGCTGGTCGGCTTGATTGTTCGCACCGGGCTCATCATGATATCGGCCGCTGTGGGCTCGGGTGGTAACTTCTCAGCAAGCATTCCTTCGATTTCCTGGAGAACAGAGCGCGGAGCATTGTCTTTGATCACGGCGGAGCCGGCTCCAGGATGGCCATCGCCGCCAAATCGGCGGACGACATAACGAACATCTACTAACTGAGAATCGCTTCTTCCGACAAGGTGAATGCGATCTCTCATGTATACGGCACAGAAAGCCGCATCGCAAGACATGATCTCCAGCATCTTACTGGTCAAATTGGCTAGCCCGTCGACGAATCGCTCCGTCTTCGAGTAGGACAGCACCACCTTCGACCCTTCAATGGAAGTAACAACAGCGGATTTGACGAGCGACTCCAATAGGCTCACCTGCTCCTGCTTCAGCTTAGGTCTGATGTAAGAGTTAACCTGCTCCAGATCGACTCCGTGCTTGAGCAGATACGCAACACACCTCGCGTCAGTCGCGGTGGTTCCTGTGAATGTAAGGCAACCAGTATCCTCGTAGATACCCAGAGCAAGCAGCGTTGCAGCAAACGGAGTGAGTTTTGCTTTCCTCATTCTCAGTTGATCGACGAGCAGCGTTGTTGCCGAACCAACAGGCACAATTTGCGACTCGCGATCAGCTATCTTGATCAAACCATCAGGATCTCTCGTGTGGTGATCGAAAACAACAATTGGCGGACGACTCTTTGTCTCGTTTAGAAATGTTCTGAGCGAAACATCTAAGCGATCCACATGCTGGCAGTCGACCACATAGATCTTGGTCACCTTTTCAAACTCGATAAACTTCGACTGCACCAGAGGCAGCGAGCTGCGGTACAACGCCAAGAACTCGCGCACATTACCCTGCAGCGGATAACCGAGCACGATCTTCACTGACGGGTACAGACAGGTCACGCCGAACTGCGCAGCCAATGCATCGAAATCCATATTGTTGTGAGTGACTACAATTTCCATTCAGCCTTCGCCTGCGCATGCTTTGTTCACTATGCCAGGTTGTACTACGCCAGCACGAGGAATGCAATCTTAGTCTTTTCTTTAGGTCCTGTGGGGCTTTTCCGGGTTTCAATCGATCAAAAGACGGGTATTTTTCTCCAAAGGAACTCTTACTTGTGGCTTTCCGTGAGGACCTAAAACATGTTTCCCCAAGGGTTATTGAGTCAGGCGTACTTCATGTGTGCGATGGTCGGCGGGGGCTTCCTCATCTTCAACTTCGCCATGGGCCAACTGGATGAAGGTGCTCAAGACGGCGGAGGACATGGTGACCATGACGGTGGTGGACATGATGGCGGTGGACATGATGGCGGTGATCACGGGCACGGACATGATGGAGATGGTCACGGAGACCAGGGCTCGACCACTAACCGTTATGGGCCGGTGGGCTTGGACCATCGCGCAGGAAAGCTTATTCTGTCGCTTTTGAGTCCAATGTCTATCGCCATATTTCTGGCGTTCTTCGGGCTTGCCGGCTACGCGGCCGGATATGTACTGCCGTGGCTCGGTTTCGTCACCTTGATACCGGCATTTCTTGCTGGTTTTCTCATGATTAACATCTTCAAAGCGGCTATTCGCTCGATGATGCACTATGGAACCAGCTCATCCCACATGCGGCACGAAGAGATCATAGGTCACGTCGCGGAAGTTCTAATTCCGATCGCTGAGAACCGTGCCGGCGAAGTGACCTTTGTCATCCAATCGAAAATATACAATTCAGCCGCCCGGTCGAAACTTGGAATCGCAATCAACAAAGGAACGAAAGTCATGATTGTCGAAACGGATGGTCCGACGGTCTTCGTAGAGCCATACAAAGAATTAGCGTTTGACG
Source organism: Candidatus Obscuribacterales bacterium (assembly GCA_019746975.1). GTDB lineage: Bacteria > Cyanobacteriota > Vampirovibrionia > Obscuribacterales > Obscuribacteraceae > JADYXR01. The sequence goes on along the minus strand of JAIERK010000052.1, from coordinate 8,668 downwards.
ACTGAACCAGCGCTTCGTAGCGCAGTCATTCACTATAAGAGGATATCGTCACATTATGGATTCAGTGCTTTTAATAATAGGTGGGGTCGCACTCGTGGTCATGTTAGTCCTGGGATCATTCATGCTCTCTCTCTACCGCAAAGTCGGTCCGAACGAGGCAATGGTGATTTCAGGTGGTGGCGGACTGGAGCCGCGAATAATCGTAGGAGGCGGCACAGTTATATTGCCCCTGATTCAGAAGACCCAACTTGTTTCGCTTGAGTTAATGTCCATCGATTTGAAAAACACCGCACCGATTAACACCAATGATGGTACCGGCGTCTATCTAGACGCGGTGATAGAAGCACAAATCGCAAAATCTGAGAGCTCTATTGCCGCGGCAATTTCTGCCTTTGGAGAAAAAGACATCCGCCACATTCGCAGCGTCATCTCAGACACCGTGAGCGATCACGCGCGAGCGATTATCAACAACACCTCAAGAGACAACGTGGTAGACAACCTCACTCAACTATCAACAGAGATTCGCAATGCCAGCGCTAGCGAGCTGATGGATCTGGGAGTCACTTTGCGCGCATTCCGGATCAAGGATCTTCGAGAGGTGAGGACATCTTTGATCGCCCATAACAACGCAACCAACTCATCTGCGCAACTCTCTGCATATCAACAGGCAGAACCAGAAGGCAACGGTAGCCTGACTGGTAAGATCGCTGTTGTAACAGCGCCAATCGCCAATGATGCTCCCGGCGAGGTGACATATGCGCTGCTCAACGGCATGTCTCGCCGGATCGCCAGAGCAAAGGCGCAAATCTACGCAGGACCTATACAACCAGATTCCGTCGTTGTCATCACAGGCTCAGACGAGGATGGTGTTTTCGTCGAGCCCTGGTCAGTTGTCCATGCCAGTATGCCGCAACGCATTGGATAACATCGTCGACGAAATCTGATTTCCCTGGAGAAGCGTCGTCGCGTGAACCGTTCAATCGTTGCCTACTTAGTCGTCGCCAATCGTGAGTTTAAACTTGCAAGTTTCAAATTCCATGCGAGCATAACGCCGAGGCTCCGCTTCGCTGAACAACCTCATTGCAAGTCCCTCTTCGTCGAGTCCGATGATGAACGTCAACGCCATCAAATCCTCCATCAGCGATTAGGTGGGCTCAAACGCCTATATATATGATCGTTTCGCGCCAATCTTTTCTTAATAATCTGCACCAGATACAGTGTCATTCGTTTTTTACCGCGCATTTGGAAAACCCCAAAAGAAGGCAACCTGTTATCGATGACGATTGCAGTTGTCAAGAAGATAAAGGAATGTAATGCAAAAGTCTTTTTCAAAAACCTTTGCCATTAAGATCAATTCGTCGGCAGAATGCCGATCCGAGATTTAGAAAACCCGGTGGTCGGGAAAAAAGAAATTGGAGACTGAATCCTCGGCAAAACTTGGAGGAGTAGATTCATGGATCCTACGATTTTGATTTTAGGCGGAGTCACCCTAGTGGTGCTCTTTATGCTTATGAGCTTCATGGCGACTTTGTATCAGAAAGTCGGTCCAAACACAGCATTGATTATCTCCGGTGGTGGCGGTAGACCCAAAATCATCGTAGGCGGCGGGACCGTAGTCCTTCCGCTCTTCAATAGAATGGATACATTGTCCCTCGAAGTCATGCTCATCGAAGTGCGCTCGAATGCGCCGATGTTGACGATGAACGGCGTTCCCTTGTTCGTAGAAGGTGTCGCACAGGTCAAAGTCCGAGGCGACGAAAATTCTATTCAAACGGCAGCAGAACAGTTCCTCGGCAAAGATACGGACGAAATTCAACTGGTTGCCCACGAAACCCTAATGGGTCACTTGCGAGCCATCATCGGCACAATGACAGTGGAAGAGCTGATCGGTAACTTCGATTCATTCGCATCCCGCGTTGCCGAAGTATCGATCACTGACCTCGCTAAAATGGGTCTCACAGTGGTTTCATTCACAATCAAAGAAGTGCGTGACAGCGTAGGTTACCTGGAAGCCCTGGGTAAAACCACTACCGCTGAAGCCAAGCGTACAGCCGCTATCGGTGAAGCAGAAGCTAACAAAGTAACCCAGATCGCCCAGGCTCAAGCGCAGAGAGATTCTGCAATTGCTCAAGCACAAGCTTCTGAAGAAGGCGCGAAAGCAAAACTGGCAGCAGACATGCGCGTTGCAGAATCGAGCAAGAACTTCCAGGTCGGTCAAGCCAAGTATCAGGCCGAAGTCGCCGAGCAGAAGGCTACTGCCGACATGACATACGACCTGCACAAGGCCAAAGCAGAACAGAAGCTCATCCTCGAGCGTCAACAGATCAAGATTATCGAAGCTCAAAAGGAAGTTGAGCTGCAACAGGTCGAAGTGCAGAAGAGACAGGTCACGTTGGAAGCCGACATCCAGAAGCCCGCGGAAGCTGAGCAAAATCGGGTCAGAACGCTAGCGCTTGCCGAACAAGAAAAACGGCGAATTCTCGCCGAAGCAGATGCTCAATCAGCCAGATTGAAAGCCGCCGCCGATGCAGATGGCACCAAACTGAGAGCCCAGGCGGAAGCCGAAGCGGCCAGAGCGATGGGTTTGGCAGAAGCTGAAGCTGAAAGAGCCCGGGGTCTTGCCCAAGCAACTGTTATTGCTGCTCGCGGTCAAGCCGAAGCTGAAGCGATGTCCAAGAAGGCGGAAGCCTACAAGCTCTACAACGACGCCGCTATGGCTTCTATGATCATCGAGAAATTGCCTGAGCTGGTAAGCGCTGCCGCACAACCTCTGTCCAAGATCGGCAACGTCACCTTGCTCACCACGGGCGGAGACACGACCGGTATGGGGAAATTGACGTCCGACGTGCTCAACGTAGCAGCCCAGGGGATGACGATGGTAAAGGGTCTGACAGGCATCGACCTGATGGAGACCATGCACAAAGCTAACAACAACAGGCTGGGCAACGGTTCCAACCCTGCTCCTGCACCCAAACCGACCGTTCCTGCCATCCCTCAAACACTGCCCCCCAACCCACCACAACGTGGCTGATTGCGGGCAAACGGTGAATGAACCAACGATAGAATGAAACGCATCATCATAATTGGTGCAGGCGGAGTCGGCAAAACCACACTAGTGGAAGCGCTGGCTCCGCTTCTTTCTTTGCCTCAAATCCCGGAACTGGGAAGAGAGCTTTGCCTCGAGATGGGATATGAGCAAATAGGCGAGATACCAGACCAACTAGGCTTCAAGAAAGCAGTACTCGAGCGCCAAGTCAACGAAGAAGAACGACTGGGACAGTTTGTCTCGGATCGCTCGACAATTGATTGCTGGGTTCTCTGGCAGCGCTGGAATATCTGTACTGCGATGACATATGATACCGAGGCTTACTATGAAAAGGCAAAGAGCCAAGCTCGAAAGTACACGCATATCATCTATGTTCGCCCGATGTTTCCTCCGGTGGATGATGGCTTTCGATGGACCGAGCCCGATTACCAGAAGCAAATTGATAGACTGCACAGAATGACTCTGTACGATTTTGAGCTCTGGGATAAAACCCTTACTATTGAACAACTGAAGGTCGAGGATAGGGTTGAGGCGGCAGCAAAGTGGATAGAAACAGTCGGAATAATGGATCGCCAGGATCGCTGAACAGCACTGGGCGCAATGCGGTGGTCTCAATTAAAGTCTCCAAAACCGTTCCATCGAAACCGCGCTCGTCAGGCAAGTTTTTCAAAAAAAAACCTGTCCCAGTTGTTATAGGCATTCTCTCTCTCGTAGTCGGGCTGCCCGTCCAGGCAGAGCCAACCAGCAAGACAGGGGCAACAACCAGGATCGTCAGCCTCGCCCCGTCCAACACAGAACTCCTCTACAGTCTAGGCGCCCAGGATCGACTGGTCGGAGTGAGCAGCTTTTGCAATTATCCCGAGACAGCAAAGTCTAAGCCGAGAGTCGGCTCATTTATATCAGTCAATTGGGAGCGTTTGGCCAAATCTAAGCCCGATGTGGTACTCCTCGTGTCCGGGCAAGAGCCTTTGCAAAGCCAACTGGAGAAACACAAGGTCAAGACTTTGATGCTCAACAACGACTCGCTGGTCGACATAGGGAGCAATCTCGAAAAAATTGGCGCTGTAGCAGGCTGCGCAGACAGAGCGCGGAAGCTATCTCTTTCCTATCAGTCGGCCCTTCGGGGGTTGAACGATGTAATCAAGTCAGAAAATGCTCCCACTGTTTTCTACTGCATCTGGCCAAAGCCAGTTATCACGGTTGGCGGCAAAAGTTTTTTGAACGATGTGATAACCAGATGTGGTGGCATCAACGTCGCTTCATCCGTGCCGGCGGCCTATCCCAAGTACGGACCGGAAAAGGTCCTGGCGGCCCACCCAGAAGTCGTTGTCTTGCCTTTCGAAAGCAGCAAAACGGATTTGATCGCAAAACCACCATGGTCGCTTCTCGAGGCAGTTAAAAAGAAGCGCTTCTTTTACCTCCCAAGCCCCGACCAGGATTATCTGGCCCGACCCACACTGCGAATCTATCAAGGCCTGGCTAATTTAGCCGGACAGCTTCATCCGGCAAAGGAGAAGGAGCTGAGAAAGTGGGCGAAACAAGCGCAATCCTCAACGCTTTAATTGAGCTTCACACAAGTAGCCCCGCTAACCTAATCACTAAAGTCCGCGTTTTACAATTTTCGCCGCGCCTTGAGGAAAGCTTATCATGAGAGGCGCGCAGCCAACTCGCCTCGGAAGGACACAGCGCTAATTGGTAAATAGTCACTTCTGGACGCGGCAACTCGCCAAGCCGTTTCGCCAACATGTAATACCACATGTTATGCCGCTTGTCCACGCCGAAATCTGCCTCAAAGCGTCCGAAGCTGAACGTTACCGCTAATGAGTCCTTCGCGCAAGCAGTCCTATCCTGGTAGGTCGAACGAAAATCAACAAAGCAAACCACGTCACCAGCATTTCTTGCAAAATCTTTCGTTTCACCCGAAATTCAGCAATATTTAGGCCGTCACTCGATTCGCAAATTGGCCATTGCAGATATCTCATAAAGATTTCAGCATTCCTTTCACGCAGACAAGCTTGACATGAGACTTTCAACCATCGCTAACCGCCACACATATGCCACTACTTATGGTACCAATTAAAACTTTGATACGCCAACACTTGCGATACCATATTCAGTACCAATTCAGCACTCAGCTCAGACACATTTTCTAACCAGCCAACCAACACCCAAAAGCCGAACCGACAAGCCTTTTCGCATTTTGTTACCCACCCTACAATCAGCGCAAAATCCGAAAGTTAAAATATACGATTCTGCACATAATTTGAGTCCATGTTGGGTAAGAAAGGTCTAGATGAATTACCTTGCCAAATTCACACGAAAAAGAATAGGAAAGCCCAGGGCATCGAAAGCACTCCAGGGTTCAAGTCTCCAAAAGATGGCTGACCCAAGCATCGGCTTGACTTTGGGCGGCGCTAAACGCGAGGAATACTAAATGATCAAATCCAGTTTGAAAGTGAGCCGCGCAATTTCAGGGCTCGCACTGACGTTACTAGCAGCCTCGTTGGCACTCCCCAGCCTGCCCGCGATAGGAGCGCCAGAGAAAGAAGCGCCGATAGAGAACCCCAAACTCAAACTGATGACTAAAACGAATCGGCACCATGGAGTGCTACCGAATAATCTTATCCAGGCTCGGCGTCGGCATGTTCAACAGTCTGTCCCCAATATTCTTTTGATTCAACCGGCCAAGGGTGATTCCGATAATGCACTCGATCAGGTCAGAGCCGTCAAAGGTACGGTCGTCCGGACCATCGGCACCGGAGACCTGACAACCTGGGTTGTCGAATTCGAAGATACAAAGCAATTCTTGGATGCAGAGAAAAAACTGGTCAACGACAAACATTTCAGCAAAATGCAGCGGGACTTCCTGTATGAACAGCAGTCAATCTCACCAGGACCTCCCAACGACCCTTTCTTCTCGCAGCAGTGGTACATCGATGCAATGAATGTGCGCAACGGTTGGGCAAAGAGCCTGGGTGGCCCTATAGATGTTGCCGTCATAGACTCGGGTGTCAACAATAAGAAGAACGCCGATCTACTGGGTCGCTGTTACGTCGGTTATGACGCCGTCAAGCTCAAAGAAGGTCAAAAAGACGTCAATGGACACGGTACTTGTGTTTCCACGACTCTGGCAGCCACCGGAGATAACGGACTTCTGACTTGCGGTGTCGCTCAATTGGCGACAATCTTTCCGATTCGGGCTGGGTTCTCTAGCGGACTAGTCTCGACAGCAGCAATGATGGAAGGATTCTTCCAGGCCGAAAGCCGAGACATCCCATTGGTCAACTTGAGCGTTAACGGCTCGCCGCCCTACACTATCAACAATCCTGCCTTCAACGGACCATTGTTGGCCTTTGTCACCAGCTTCCACAATAATAGCGGAAATGGCAGAGGCGGTCTGGTATTCAACGCTGCAGGCAACGATGGAGCTCTCGACCAGAGCCCACTGCGCAGTGACTTGATCTGCGTAGCTGCTCATCAAGAAGACTTTACCTATACCAACTTCTCAAACTATGGACCTTGCATCAAGTTCAGCGCTCCTGGAATTCGCATTGCCTGCTCGAGCAAGAAAGGCAAAGGTAACTTCGTATCTGTCGCCGGGACATCATTCTCATCTCCGCTCGCATGTGCCGTAGCTGCTGCGTATTGGGGCGCCAATTCCAACAAGACCGCCGCCCAGGTTGAAGCGGCAATGCGCGCGAGCGCAGACAATACTTCAGCTCAATTGAACTACAACGTCGGCGAAAATCACGGCTGGGATTTTGGATGGGGTTTCCTAAACCTCGGAAATTTACTATAGCCACTTAATCTTGAGAGACTAATCGGCTCATGTATGCTTAAAGAGGTCGATCGGCTCAGTCGATCGACTTCTTCCTTTTCGGATAGATAACATGCCTTACCGACGTTCTAATCGAGACAACTCAGGCAGCAACACAGTTGAGTTTACCTACTGCCTGGTGTTTATCTTTTTTGTCATTCTCCTTCCCCTGGTCAACTACGGCACCTTCATGGCTCGCTGGTCAATTTCGAGTCAGGTCGTGAGCGCTTGGGTCAATAGCCTGGCGAAGAAGCGCAAGTTGTCCGAGGCGTTCGCCAGGGTACACGACCAGGATTTCGCTGATGCAGTCACAAAATCATCAGGTGTGAAACTCAAAACGATAACACCGGCACTGATGGTTTCTCGCGTGGACCGACCAACGGAGACTTTCAAGCTCACGACACCAGGCAAGCTACCAACCAGCTGGCAGCCTAATTCCGGTCGCCTCGACTACACGCTCCAGGTCGTGGTGACAGCCGACATCGACCCGCTGGTCACAGTGCAGCTACTCGGGTTAAGAGTGCCGGGTCTTACAGAATCAGCCGAAGTCGTGATGTCGGGTAGCTCGATGTGGGAAAATATGGGACGAGACCCGAATACGACGGAATTTTACCTCAATGAGTAAACGCCTTGCGAAGCTAGCAATCAGCGCCACCTTCGCCGTCATGGCGTTTTTTGCAATTGTCTGCCAGCTGCCAGGCCTCGGCCAGATCGGCAAATCGAAAGGCTATACAGTTTTAATAGAAACGGACTTGGTTAAAGACGAGTTCGAATACAAAGGATCAAAACTCGGCCCGACGTTCGTTGCCACTGTCACATACAGACCAACATGGTTGGATGACTCGCAACCAATACTTTACGAAAAGATGTGGTTGCGCGATTGGCAACTTCTCGGGCTTCGTCGATACAAACAACTCGATTTCTCCGACGGCGGTCAGACAACTATCGAGGTTCGTCACAAGAGCGGATTCAGTTCGCTTGCAGAGGCTGAAGCCGCAGCAAAAGCGATACTCCGCATCTATGTCGACATTTATGCAACAAAACACCCAATCACGATACTCACGCTGCCCGACGACAGCATGTCGCACATTCTCAACCAGATGCCCAGAGCTGGATTCAAACCAGGTCCAGAAGCGGCGCCAGACGTACCAATCTCGAGCCCGATGATCATTCCGGTGCGGTCTGCATCCGGGACAATCAAATTGGTTCTCTATTACGGTGGACCGGTTGTCGATGACGGTGGACAGGAGGACTGATGAACCGTTCCACGAGAGACTGCCGAGGAGGAGTGCTACCGCTTATCATGCTCGCCGCAGTCGTGCTGATTGTGGTGACGATGATCGGCGTCTCGGTTTGTGCATTGCTTCTCATTGAATCAAAGCTCCGATCGACAGGAGAAAACCTCTGCCTGCAATCCGGCGTGCAACTAAATAGGAACGATCGAATAACTGAGATGAACATAATGGTGGAGCGTGCACGAGAAGCTGTCTTCACGGGCAGGCAAACGTACGATAAAATCGAAGAGACTGCACCACATGTAGCACCACTTGCTCAACTGCTCCTCGATGATGCCAGAGACGGGGCCCGACTGGTAGAGGAAGAGCGGGCATTGCTATCAGGCAGTCTCGGCAAGGAAATTGAGGTGTCCATGTCATCTGAAATGGACAAACTCAGGAAAGCCGGTCCGGCAAAACTTATGCTCTTTCAACTGGATCAATCCGATCAACTTACTGTCGACGTCGGGTACGTAAAAGACGTCCCCTCCAATGCAACCGCCGCAATCGCAGTGCCGGAGCTGAAGGAGC
>JAIERK010000193.1 GCA_019746975.1 Candidatus Obscuribacterales bacterium | reverse complement strand
TCAAAAATCGCCGCTATTGGTCGTAAAGAAAAAGATCTTGCAGCGCGAGGCGAACATTCTGAAATGGTTTGAGCAACACTGCCCTGAAGTCGCCCCCAGGCTGCTCTACAGCGACGACAGCGAATTAGTGATGCAGAGACTTACCGGTCCGGATTTCTTTACGGAACGCGCCAAACTCGAGGGCAACAGACAGGTCTGGGATCGCCTTGCAGGCACGGTCCGCAAGATGCACGATGCCGGGATCGCTCACGGAGAGATCCGACTTGGAAATGTCATGTTCGACAAGGACGAAGTCAGATTCGTCGACTTGGCCACTGCGTGCACCAAGGAGAATGCCCTGTATGTGACAGTGCGCTGGATGGATCAGATGGCGGTGCTCTGGATGAAGGTCAATATCTTCCGACTTCCGCTGGAATCCGATGAGATCAGCATACAAAGTAAACATGAGGTTCTTCACCGTTTTTTCCTAAAATTCATCGCCTGTGATATTCCATATGCCTGATCGTGATACTAAACTTGGTGCCATTTGCTTCAAGCATCGAGGTATGCTGATGAAGACCTTCACCTTCCTGGTGATGGCATCGCCAACTAACAAGAAAGTGTCAAAGTCCACTATAGCGCTCGGCATATCCCTTACAATCGCGGGATTCGCACTTAGGACATGGTCTACCGGATATGCCGGCATCGCGACTAGAACCACGAAGAATGATAATCCGCCAGAAAAGCTCATCACGGGTGGACCTTTTAGATATAGCCGCAACCCAATTTATTTGGGTAATCAGTTCATGTTCGCCGGTGTTTTGCTCACGCTCGGGCACGGAATCAAGTCAATGCTCTTCTCGATTCCAGCGTTTTTGTTTTACTCGATGATTGTCAGGTATGAGGAAAGGCTGCTCAGCCAACGCTTCCAAGAGACCTACAGTGATTACAAGTCTAATACACCGAGATGGATTCCGGACCGCATCCCTGACGCGAAGGGATGCGCCGAGGGAACATTCTCATTGAAAAAGGCGATGGAGACGGAGCGCTTTACGCTCTATAACTGTGCTCGGCTGTATATGATGAGACAGTCAAGCACTGCGGTAAGACGACGGATCCGTAGATGATCGCTAAGGAAAAGCTGCTATCGATATGCGCCGTCGGGATAATCACCGTTGCTGGCGGCACAATGATCGGCTCGATGTGGGACGACTCGCCGTCAGCCGACGAAGTTGAAAACATTACCGCCGGCTATTACTATGTGACGACCCAACAGTTCTGGCTAAACCACTATCAGCCACCACTCGTGAAGGATGTCGCAGGGCTAGTCGTAGCGGCGACAAATCCGAAACCATTTACCGACAGTTGGCAATGGCGTTATCACAGACGCGCCATTCGCGATGTTTTCTTTTGGGGTCAAAACAATGCGCAGTCAATGCTGAGACTTGCTAGGCTGCCGATGATCGCGATTTCAATCGCGTTCTTGCTTTACTTTTACTTTCGGATCAAGCGAGAATTTGGTGGAACCCCTGCCATCATAGCCCTGACGATGCTTGCGTTTTCTCCGACTTATCTTGCACATTCTCGTTTTGTGACAACAGATGCCGCAGCCACAGCCGGATTCTTCATCTCGATTTTTGCCTTTTTAGACTACCAGCGCAAGCCCACGATCGGAAGAATAGTGATTGCCTCCATCTTTACCGGACTCTCGCTCCTGGTCAAATTCTCGCTAATTTATCTTCTTCCACTCTTTGGTTTTCTAAGCTTAACCTGGCATCTTACTCTGCCGACAACTGATGCGACATCTTCTGTCAAAACGCGCCTCAAGCGGCTCTTGATAGATGTCGGTCTGTTACTATTCATCACCTGCGGTATCGTCTGGGTAGCCTACTTCATCCACATGTACAATCTGATGCCGGATTACACCCTATGGTACATAAACAAGCACCTGAAGCGCTTCATGGATGATCCGCGCGTCATTTTGATCGTGGCATTGAGACAGACGATGCTCGGCAGGCCATTTGCCTGGTATCTCGCCGGGCTTTTTGGCCAGTACATTCATCTCCACGCAGGACACTCGCCATACAGCTTTCTGAACGATTCTTACAAGCTGGGCGGTCGCATCTATTTCTTTCCGCTGTTGCTGCTCACCAAGGAACCGCTTGGTTTTGTAATACTCACTTTGACGTCCGCGGCAGCATCCATACAAGCCAATGCGAAGCAGGTCGGCTTCAAGGCGGATTCCATCAGGAGCTATATCAATCAAAATTTTGTGGTTCTTTCATCGCTGTTTTTCGTAATGTCTTATCTCGCTATCGGAATGCGCTTCAACCTCAATATAGGCGTCAGGCACGTGCTGCCGATCGTTCCCTTTTTGTACATGCTCACCGCTATTGCACTTACCAGATATATTTTGCCTCATCGACAACTCAACTGGATTGTGGCGCTCCTTCTCTTTTACGGTTGCGCTTCTTCGCTATCCGCTTATCCGGGTTATCTCGCATACTACAATGAGCTTGGAGGTGGGAAAGCTCATGGAATGCACATTTCAGTCGATTCCAACTATGACTGGGGCGTGGACTTGCTCCGGCTTAAAAAATATGTGGAAGAGAACAAGCTCCCTCGAATCTACGTCCTGTACTACGGAACCGGCGATCCAAACTACTACCTCGGCGATCGTGCCATAATCTGGACTCAAAACACAAAAGTGCCCTCCGGAGCATATCTGGCAGTATCAGTCACCATAGCAACCAAGGCGGCCGCAACACTCAAGGTCATGGAGGAGCCGCGCCTCGAAAAGTTAAATTTTGGCGGGAAAAACGAGGTCGAGGCGTCGATGCTTAGATGGTTCTCTTCGCTGAAACCTATAGCCCAGGCGGGAGATTCAATCCTCATTTACAAAGTGCCTTAAAATCCGCCACCCTTTGCCAGGGTTTAATCTTGGACGCTTTTAGGGCATGATTAAATGTGAGAGAACCGTTCCTGCTTATGAATCCAGAATTGTCTGTAATTATTCCCGTTCGCTCGGACGAGCTGCCGAGTGACACTGTCGCGGGCCTGACCAGGGCTTGTCAGGACTTTCCGCTGATCGAAGTTATCGTAGTAAAGGGCAACGCGCTGGGCAAACAGCGCAACGAAGCGGTGGCTTTGGCGAAAGCACCGCTTGTTTATTTCATCGATGATGACTCTCAGGTAGAGCCGGATGGATTGAAAGAAGGGTTGAAACTCTTCGGATGCAAAGATATCGATGTCGTTGGTGGACCGGCTGTCACCCGTAAAGATGCCGCCTTCCTAGAGCGCTGCTTCGGTGAAGTCGTCTCCGTACCCCTCGGTGCGTGGCGGATGAGAGCACGTATGACGCCATCAGGTCCGCCGAGACAGGTGGACGGTGAGGAGTTGATCTTCTGCAATTTGATGATGCGGAAGAGCCGGTACCTTGAAGCATCGGGAATGGACGAAGGCCTCTATCCTGGGGAGGACGTCGATCTCATGCGGAGGCTCCGCAAGCAAGGAGCGGAGATGTACTACAACCCGCACATGAAGATCGCCAGACCACGGCGTATATCGTTGTTTGAATTCATGACTCAATATTACGGCTACGGACGAGGACGCGGCGAGCGTATTTTGCATGACTTTCGAAGCAAAGATCTGATCTTCTTCGTACCATCGCTCTTTGCGATGTATCTAATTTCGCTATCGATTGTCTGTAATTCTCTGACTTTCTTGCCACTTCTCCTCTACATTTTGCTGAGCGCCCTCAACGGTCTTCTCATCGCCTTCAGAACGCGCTCACTCCTTACCGGATTTGTTTCATCTTTCCTGTTCTTGCCTCTGCATCTTTCTTATGGTTCTGGAGTGGTGGCTGGTGTCAATCGGTCCTTGTTCCGCAGAATCAACAAGCGCATTCCAGAACTCAAGGTAACTATCATCGAGCTGGCATACGGAGAGGGGTTGAACTAATACAGGCCCCGACTACAGCATGAATCGGCACGCAGCACTAGCTCATATTCGCGCCATCACCTTCAGTGGCACTACCGTACAGATCGAAACTGATAGTATCAATATTGCATCCTGGCTCGATTTTGATTTCGGAAGCTTCATCGCAAGTGGTGGCGAGCAATTCAACGTAAGAATTTTGGTAACTGTTGCCGATCCAGCCCTTCATCCGGTGCCAGACCTTCGCGAGACGATGAGAGGTCTTCACTTCGTTGCATTCGACTATGGGACCACTCGCTATATCAAATATGGAAAAGAAGCACTGCTGATTTATGATTACGCCCGCGACGAGGGTGAGCTGATCGCAATAGCTGAAGACATTGCATACGAAAGGCTATATCTGGCCTGTCTCTCTCGCATTGGAATCAGGCTGGATAAACAAGGACTGCATCGAGTACACGCGCTTGCCATTTCCGTGGACAAACGAGCGCATCTGTTCCTCATGCCACCGGGCACTGGCAAATCGACTCTCGGGCTCAAGCTTCTCGCTTCCCATCCCTCACTGCATTTGGTATCAGACGACACCCCTGTGATCAATTCCAAAGGGGATGTTTTGCCGTTTCACTTCAGAATAGGAATTGAAAATCCGGACGCAGTAGCATCGGTCCCCGAGCAGTACAAAAGAGAAGCACGCTATGGGAATAAACTTAAAACACTGATCGATGTTCGATATTTCCAATCGCAACTAGAGTCGAACGCAATCAGCCCTGCAACAGTGTGCATCGGCTTCTGGACGACATCCGCTACGCCTTCCGTCGTCAGAGCAAATTGGCTGACCGCAGTGGCATACTTGTTCCGCGATTGTGTAATCGGATTCGGAATTCCACAAGTAGCAGAGATTTTTTTGAGAAAAGGAGATTTTTTCGAGAAAGTCGGAATTGCATTTTCGAGACTTCGCGCCGCTCTTGCTCTCGCTGGACGCAGCCGATGCTACAAGCTGTATCTATGCAACGATCCGACCAAGAATGCCGAAGCCGTCTACAATCTGTTTTCGCAAACCCGAGGTTAACATGACGGACAGCGGATCCTCGCACGAGATCGTCAAAGCGAATGACGTAAAGACGAAGTCGATAATAGAGCTCAGGAATAAGAAAAAGACTGTAGACGCGTTGCCGAGCGACTTCCAGGCGCACGCTTATAAGATTTTCTATAGTGAGTCCCAAAGCCAAAAGACTCAATCAATGGTTACCTATTCAATTAACGTGGCTTTGCTGTTTTTGTTAGTGACCACGTACATAGCAGGAAGGCACCACGGTGTCGATTGGCTCAAAGTTTTTGGGGCTACCTTAATCGTAACCATAACGCTCGTCGCAATCAACGTCTATCTAAATAGCCTGATGAGTTACTGGTTTGAACTCTCCCCAAAGAGTATCAAGTTTTCACATGGCTGGGGACCAGACCTACTGTACAGGCTGGAGCGCCGCTGGGATGAAATTTACAGCATTGAAATGATTGAGGTCGATCCGTCAATTTCTACGGACATGGCTACAAAAGCGCGCGGCTTGGAACAAGTTATCTGGTCCAAAGACGCGACTCTCAATACCAGGAACAGTATCAGATTTCACTTCAAAAGCGGTGGAGCCGCTATGATATGGTTGGGCCGGCTCAACAGGTTGCAGCTCAAGTGTCTATTCTTGGCTATTGAGAGCTGGTTGGATCCGAGCAAACTTTCGAGAGAGGTCGTCAACGCGAAGAACATGTTGCTTACTGAGTGCGGCGGAGACGGAAGCTACACTGAAATCTGGATGCAGGATCTCGAATGCAAATTTTCAACAACGAGTTTCTTACCGCTTATTCCAGGGACTGCCTTGCAGGATGGTGGCTATCGAATAACGACAGAACTGTCTACTCGGGGTCAGTCCGCTGTCTACCTAGCCTCGGATCGTAAGGGCGGCGAAGTCGTTATAAAAGAGTTGTGCGCACCACATGACCCAGACGATAAGTTGGGGCAAAAACTCAGAGAAATGTTTCATCGAGAGATGCGCATACTGCTCAAACTGCAGCATAAAAATTTGGCAACGGTACTAGACTACTTCTTCGAGAATGACCGAGACTACATCGTCCTTGAGCATCGTCCAGGATTGAACATGCGACAAAGGTACAAATTAGGTCAGAAGCTCGAGGAGAAGGAGATTGTCCAAATAACAAATCAAATGTTGGAGGTGGCTCGGTACCTTCATTCCCAGGAACCTCCAATCGTGCATCGAGATCTCACCCCCGACAACATCATCCTACAGCCTGATGGTCAAATAGCGATCGTCGACTTTGGAGCAGCCAACGAGTATTTGAGCGGAGTGACAAGCACTCTCGTCGGAAAACAATCATACATGCCGATCGAGCAGATTCGCGGCAAGGCGTGCCCACAGAGCGACGTGTTTGCAATCGGAGCAACCGCTTTCTTTTTATTGACCGGTGAAGATCCGGTACCATTGGAAGAGTCCAATCCACGTTCGATGAACGAATCGGTGTCGATTGCCCTGGATGATTTCGTCAGCCGCTGTATGAAACTCGAGCTGACCGAGCGATACCAATCCTGTGCTGAAGCGCTGAACGCGATGAGCTGTATTTATTCATGCTGAGAAAAATACTGCCGAGCTTCAGCCTTAGCCTCCCGGAAGTCGTTCCCGGTGAGCATGAACACATGATTCACTACAGCAGTTTTAAAGCTTCACTTCGGCACAAGAAGAGCAACCTGGATGCGATCGCGGCCGGAACGCGACTTCCAAAACCGAAGAGAGGCGTCGAATCCTACGTCGGTCTGGCATTGACACTTCTAGCTTGTGCACTGATGTGGTCACTATCGAAACAACTTCCGGCACTCTATCCGCTTCTCTATACCTTTATATTTTTCCCGGCTCTCTATGCAGCCAGATACACGCTGTTTAGCCCTACCGCAGTTCAAATTGGGAATAAAGGTATCAGGTTTCACAGCGCGACGGCCGCCTGGAAGTGGAGCAGTCCATGGATCCCCTGGGACGCCATAGAGTATGCCAGCGCGCAGTCTTACAGGCAACCTTCGCAGGTCATGGGGGCTGATTCGATATCTGTCAATCTCGCAGTTGACACGATGTCCCTGGACGCCAACGGAAAGAAATTCGCTTTCGTGATTTCACAGATAATTGGTCGCAGAAAATCTAAGTCGGAAGTAGATATTCAACTGGACCTAAATTCAATAGTCAGGGATCAGGATCTGCCTCTATTGATTTCCAGCCTCCGCCACTTCATGGGCAACGAGAGAATAGATCCGACAGTTGATCAAATCTGTCTTCAAGACGATGTAGCCTCTTTCACTGCTTTATGGCTTGACGATTTCAATAGCCGCCATGCATCGAATTCGGAATCAATATTTTCGGGAAGTTTACTGCGAGAAAAATACAAGGTACTCGACAGAATCGCAATTGGTGGGTTATCCACTACACTGCTTGCGGAGCTCATTGACAGCGACTCACAAGAGATAGTGGTGTTGAAACAAATCACGTTGCCGACAGGTGGCGGGAAGGAGATATTGACTCGGGCACTGGAGAATGTGAAGCGTGAAGCCGACATGCTAAGACGGCTCGATCATCCTCAAATCGTCAAATGCATCGACATCTTTGTAGAGGGAAAAAACGCATACATCGGTCTCGAATATGTAAGAGGAACAACACTGAGAAAGCTGGTCTCCGACAGGGGGCCACTGCCGGAAGCGGAAGCGATCGACATCAGCCGCCAATGTCTCGAGATCTTGCAATATCTGCACGCACAAAAACCACCTGTACTTCATAGGGACTTTACTCCGACAAATCTAATTGTCGACGAAAACAACAGAGTTACCTTGATTGACTTCAATGTTGCGGAACAGAACGAAGGTCAAGAGACGAAAACCGTAGTAGGCAAGCGCAACTATGTGCCACCAGAACAGTTCAGGGGTAAGGCGACTGAGCAGAGCGACATCTATGCTTTCGGCTGCTGTCTTTACTTTATGCTGACGGGAGAGGATCCAGAGCCGATCTCAACATCCCAACCGAGGAGCTTGAATCAACACGTGAGCGCGGAACTCGACGAGATCGTGTCCGATGCTACCAACATCAAAGCAGAAAAGAGATTTAAGCACGTGAATGAAATTGTCGAAAGGCTTAACAGTGTGGCAGTTACTTAGCCCAGCAGTTTGATGAACAAAAGCAACAGTCGATGCAGAGTCAACCTGCTCAGGTTGATTGAGCTCGATCCGAAATCACCGGAGCAATATATAGCGTGCCAATTCTAATGCCACTGATCAATTGGGCCGAAAAGAATGCGATGTTGACCAGATAGCGCACCACGACGAGCTGCAACGCAGCTACGATCGGTGTACCTGGAGCGAAGTCAGGTTTAACATATGAGAAAAACGACAGCAGCGTGACAATACCAAATATGGTGCTGATTGTCGCCTCACCTGAAACTATAGAGAAGGCGAGCGCGAGCAAAGCACAATGAAAGGTCAGAAATGGAGTAATGAAGATACACATGGTAAGGGGCATTCGTTCCAAATACAGCAACTTTCGGTAGCGCAAGCCCGGTGCGAGCGGTTGCGTTGAAGAATCGCCTCTCATATAGAAAATTTCCCACTGTCCGGCATTATGCTTTTTGAACACATACGGAACATACTTTCCATATCCCCACCACTGATTCATCAGCTCCTTTAGCGATCCCCGCGGCCGATGCTGAAAGATCATATCCATGGAGTGGAACATCATCCATCTGGATCTCGCAATTCTCGCGCATATCTCGACGTCTTCGCTGCGTTGACACTCTTCGTCGTACATGCCGACTTCGTCCAGGATAGAACGTCGAATTGACAAAGTATTGTTGGAAAAGAAGGAGAGTGAGCCGGGCATTTCTTTTGCGAGATACCCTCCCTTTCTTGATTTCAGAAGTATGTCGATTAGCATGTGACGCTCCTCAGCCTAAATAACTCAAATGAAAAAGTTCCGTCGGGCTGGAGCGCTCGCCGACCATATGCTTCATTGTGCCGCCGACAGCACCGATCTGCCTGCTGCGGAGAAACGTTCTCTCAACATGCGCAATGTATTGAGGATCGAGAATGCAATCGTCATCGGTGAAACAGATAATTTGCCCAACAGACTCATCGATAGCACGATTACGTAAAGCCGGCAGTGACGGTCTCGTGTCTCTAACATATTTGATCGGCAAATCATGGACAAATCTTTGAACTGTACAAAATGTTTCCTCGGACGTGCTGTTATCGATGACAACTATTTCTTCCGGTGCTCTCGCTTGTCGCATAACTGAATTGAGCAAAGTTGCCAAAAATGTCGGACGGTCCTTCGTGCAAATGCACAGACTCAGCGACAATCGTGATGTAAGCTGCTCTTTACTGGGAAGCTCGCCTCCGAATATGACGGCAGAGAAAAATTTGGTGGCATAGCCAAAGAAATTAGACGGCAATCGGCCAACTATTTCCACCGAATTCGATTTGCCCTTCAGACAGTCATAATAGGAGCGCAGATGACGAAGGAATTCCGAGTGCTCAGGATAGCCTTCGTCGAGATGGTGAAAGACCTCATTAACGCTTTTGAACAGGAGGATACGATCGGTACTCACTTTCGATAGCCGATAGCAATCAATGAAAGCTGTAAGCATTTTGAGATCGTCTTCCACTAGTAGCAAATACGGGGCGGTCGAATGATGCGCAGAATCGCGATCTCGCCGCGTGCCGGCGGTATCAACCAATTCATTTCGAAGCTCGTCGACCGTCGTCCTGGCTTCCTTCAAAAGACGCTCCAGCACAGGGGATTTGAACAACATCTTTTTAGTCGTTGTCACATCTTCAAAGGCGAATGGAGAGCCGTAGATGTTCGAAATACCACAGTCTTCCCTGGTCAACCGCAGGATGAATCGATTGATTCTGACGACACATTCATGGTCACCTGCCGCGGCCTTCTTCAATTGAGACTGAGCCTCACTATATTGCGCATTTCGAAGATCGATATAGTCGAACGCAGTCGGCATATCATCCAGCACCACCAACCCGCCCGCCTCGTACTCGAAAGTGGCGTCTTGACCTGTGCCTTGACGATGAGCGATAAAGGTATCGCTGCATGCCGGTTGTACAATCACTTCGATGTCGGCGATCGTATCAAATCCCCACTTTTGAAACGCGATATCCATCAATCGAAAAAAGAGATTAAAGGCTTGCTCTGAGCTAACTATGTTTTCCACCTTAAAGAGCCTGTGGTTAGGCTTGGACCAATAGTCTCCCAGAAGATCTTTCTCGGACTGCAAGAGATCGAGCTCGGCTATCGCTTTGTCTGGGTTGGACTGGTTGACCAATAAAACCAATAGCGATCTCAGTTTTGACTTCCAAAAGTATCCGTTATCCTTCCCTCGTCGAAGTGCTCTAACCACGCTTGTCATCAGAATGTTCAGTTCCGAAAGAATGGCAAGATGATCTACGATCTGCTCGGTATCGACGTGGAAATCTTTTCGTTCAAAAACCTTGCGAAAAGAGCAAGTCTTGCTGCGATAGAAAAAATTGAGGTTATCGTATGCGCCCTGCTCATCTACAATCACGATGGACTGTGACTTTTCAGAGAGCGGTCCTAGAAATGGGAAGAGGGCGATCGCATCTTTCAGCGCCAAGTCTACAGCAGTGCGCACAATCGCGTCATCGCGATGACGGGCACCAATTACGATGAAATAGTCCACATCTGAGATTCCGTGACAGAGATCACCAAGTGCAAAAGAGCCTGTTGTATACATGCCCTTGACCGCCTCGATGTTCTTGAGCCTATAGGTCAAGTAGAAGATCCCGAAGCGATAGACCAGGGCATACAAAAACGAAAACGGGAAATAATCGCTGGCGGCGATCAAAGACTTCATTTGTTTTCTCGAGACGCTCATCGTTGCTCTCCAGACGATGATTCGCTTAGAGCGCGGGTATCCCCGACCGCCTCGCGAACAACCGCCCTGATGAATTTGTTGATAGGCTCATTATTAGCCAACAAACGCTGCTCAATGACAGTGAGCCCCTTGCCCTCAACAACGATATCAAGCGGCTCTGCTATGGCACTGTCTTGGAGCGCTTCCTCCATTGAGACGAATCGGACACCAGAGTCAATAAAATTTGTCAGCAGCCGGTCTAACGAAATGGCAGTAAAGGCACCAAAATGGAGAACAAGTATATGGGGAATATCGCGTCCAAATAACTTCCGAGACCCAAATACGGCTCCTTCGAGACTGAGCTGGGCGACTTCCAGATAATTCGATATGAACCGCTCTTCGTCAATCCGGCTGAACCCGCCTTTAGCGTGCCCTACGAACGCGCGATTCCATGCCCAATCGTTGAAGTTGACCGTTACTGGCGCGGTGGCGTAACCACGATTTGTCAGATACTCTCTTACCTTGTCTCTTTTGGTAATCGTGTTTCCTTCCTTGAGATAAGGATAGCGAAACAACTTTGTCTTTGATGGAGGAAAGCGGGCGATCAATTTCTCATTGCGCTTGATACCGACTAAGAAGAGATTAGCATCAGTTGTATTGAGATCAGAGTGCCAGTAATTATGATTGCCGAGAAAATGCCCGCAATCGACCCAGTGATTCAGTATCTCCAGATATTCGACCGATGTCTCCATAATTTGCGAGTTCATGTAACAATTGAGATCGAATCCAAGTCTAGCTGACACATTAACGAGCTTGCGAACGGTCTTTAACTTAGAAAGCCGTCGCCAATTCTCAGTCACCACCGATGGTTCTGTCGATGCACCATTGATGAAACCATACACTCCTGAGATACCAAACTTTCCAAATGTGTCGGTGAATGTCTCCGCTACCTTCAACCGTGACAAGGATGGCAGCTCAGGACCGTGAACCGGCAAATCGTCCACGGAAACACACATGCGAATTCCTTTAAGATCTACGTCCAACTTCCTCATGATCAACTAGTCCCGCCAGACCTGTTTTGTTGTCTAGATCTATTCCTATCAATCAACATTTTTGCAATTCGCAAATAGTCTTGACGCCCGTTATTGGATAGTCCTTGATTTGACTTATGAATCCTACGTTTCGCCAGTATATCATTTAGCATTATGTGGTCGATGCCCGCGTCTTTTGCTCTGGCGAACCACTCGATAAACTCGCCGGCTAGGAGATCTTCCTGAAAGTAGCCGACTGTCCTGAAGTCATCAGTTCGAATAAGCATGGTGCATGAGCTAAAACCAGGCAAAAATTTGTCTTTGTCGGCGATCGTCAGTCCATCAATTTCCGGACTGATGAATTGTTCCATATGGCAAAAGACGGCGCCATTTGGACGGCCGCGGATGACCTCTAGTTGCAATTGCAGCTTTGATGGCAACCAAAGATCATCGGCGTCAAGGAAGGAGAGAAACTCCCCTTGCGCCTCCACAACGCCTTTGTTGCGCGCGCGGGCAGCTCCGCTTCTTTGAAGCCTGATGCAACGAACAGGTCCTCCGAAGGAATCTGCGATCTCACGGCTTCCGTCGTCCGATGCATCATCCATGACAAGCACCTCTAGCGGTCTTAATGTTTGCGCCAGAATACTCTCCAGTGTCGCCCTCAAGTACCTTTCGCCATTGTGAACAGGCACCACAACGCTTACTCGTGCTTGCCCTGGATCGCCTTGTCGATCGTGGTCGTCCGGCATAAGTTACGATCGACTCCCCGCGACAGCACGCCTGAGAACATCCGGAATCTTTTTCGGATCGCCGCCTAGATCTATCGAGGAGAAGGGCGTGTTTGACAACAATGTCGTCAAGTTTTTCAACACAACGCTCTCTCTTCCTGGCAGATATGCGACGGTCGGAACCAAAACCTCTCTTATCAAGTTTACCGTTGGAATACGTGTACAGGTGCTACCTGCATCTTTTCTATTAGGAAGAAACACAGACCTTATCGGAAGCTCGGAAGAGAGCTGAGAGCTAAATTCTGGATACAAAAAGAAGAGTGCTTTATCGTCGATAAGCGCTGCCTCCGATAATCCAAAACTGCCCATCATCTCCCGATGGAGACGAGCTGAACTGTAAATGCTATATGCAACAATACCGCCGCCGGTGGTGGCGGGTCCAATGATTACGAAGTCATCACCCAGGAATCGAGCGCCATATTGCAAACACGCCAAACTGGCAACAGTTTTGCCGGAACCACTCTTTCCAGAGAGCAAAACACCGCCCTCGTCGAATCCGACTGCCGCAGCATGGATCAACTGGTATCCGCCATCGCAGAAGAGCCAATTGAAGATCGTGCGAAATGGAGTCGCCAATTGGTATCCAGGCACCGTCTCAAATGACGGCAACCATAAAAGTGCAACATTCTCGTTCAAGTTAGCTATATTCAAAGCAGCTTGCTCGCCTTCGAGTGACGCTAGTATCCTTCCGTCCGTACTTTGAAATGCCTTTCGGGGCTCTTCCCTTGGCGTTTTGAGCAAATCGATATCAGGCATTTGGACACCGGTCGTGGCGCTGTCCATAAGCAATATAGTCAAGTCTGCCGAGCGCCGCTCGGCGCTTTCTTCTTCAACTACCAAATGCTGAAGCGCCTTTAGATATGAGCCGGACTGCTCTGGATTTACGGAGAGAATATCCACTCTGCGATTCGCAGCCGACAGACGCATGCAGGCTGAGACACCGTGTTTCACTGTGCGGTGAAAAACCTCAACAACTTCCTGATACAAACTCTCAACTCTTCGCATCGACGAAACGCCTTTATCAGTGCCAAGCGTCATTATTCAGCGGTTTCCTCATCGCTTCTAGCAAGAAAGATTAGCTAGCGACTGATCTGATCTTCCGCATTTCGAGCAGATTCTTGTGCAATCGGGTGAACAGGATCGAGTAAGAACAAGTCTTGCATGTCATCGAATTTTTCTATTACAGGCGCTTGAAACGGCCTTACAACAAGCGATTCGATAGTGGCAAGGTCAAAACTGCCGCACTGATCGGAGGAACATGATTCCATTATCGACTCCGCAACCAGGCTACCTACGAACGATTCAATCTCATTCGAGTGGGCATCAAGTTTGGTATCAAACAACAGCTCCAATCTAGAGACCAGCTCATGCTGCGGACAGCCAGATTCGAGAAGCGCGAACACTAGGGAGGCAGGGCTCTTGAGCGAGAAATAAACGCCGGTGGCAAGGCTGATGACAACAATTTCCTGGTCAATCACTTCGAAAATGATTCCCTCCTGGCACGCTCTAAGATTGGTATGTTGAACCATCGTTCTCCGAGGACTTGAAGCTTGAACACCCGCAAGTGCTGACTACGCGGCATTATACCCGGAAACAGGAGCACTCAAAAGCTGAAGGCGCGCGTCTCGACATTCTAAGGAACTTTTCTCAAAACATCCCCGTCCGGCAACCGTACGTCATGTGGAGATTTCAACAGATGGGTACAACATTACTTTTTGGATTATGGGCGTTCCTACAGGCGCAATCTTCTTGTTATGGATGTTTGGATTTCCGAGCTAGACCTTCGCCAAGTCGTCGGATAAACTGTATGCTCTCCTGTTTGTTTGGCGGATTGGAGCATTCTCATGTCCAGACCACTTCTCATCTGCTTGGCGCTGTGGCTCTTCGCTAGCGCGCTTCCAGTGTCGGCACAAAGCCGACTGGTGGAGAGACCCAAGAAGGAACTCTTCGTCGCGATGAGGTTATCTGACTTGTCGGATGAGACACGGCTTTTGGCTGAGCAGTTGGAAATCATGTCGGCGCTCACCGAACTATACGAGAACAACATGCCGCTCGCGCCTCAACGGAAGAAATTCCTCCGGACGAAGGTACTCGAGACTATACTAGAGTGTTACTTCGACGCAGCCAGCGTGCAAGCCGAGGCAGATCGCGAACAGGGCGTGCTGGAAGCGCAGCAGGATCGGATGACAGCGCGCCGCGACCGCTCTGTCGAGTATAACAACGCGACCAACTTCATAGCCTCGGGCACGCTCAACACGATCGGTTCGGTACTGGGTTTTTCCAATGATGCACCGGCTCTACCAGGCAACCTGAATCAGATGCTCTCAGGGGTGGTATCAGCGAGCATGTCCACCTACTCGCTGAAGCAACAGGGAGGAGGGCGCAGTAGGGCTCAAGGGCATCCCACCGTGCTCGCAGAACTGTTCGGAAGACCAACCGATAAAGACACGAGCTATCCAGAAAGCGTCTGGCGTTTTTTCCATGCCAAACCGCAAGGTCAACCGCAAAGCAGAGTACAGACACTAGAGAAACAGTGGATCGAAAGAGGGCACCTTGAGCCCCGCGGTTCCAAACGAGAGATCCAGAAGCTTGATATCGTATGTGGTGTAGCGAACAATCGGAAAGTGATTTCAATCGACGACCTGCAGGACGCCATAAGCATGATTGCTGACGTCTCAACGGTCGCTGAGCTGATGACTTTCCATCTGCGGGATCTGCTAAGAATGATCGATTCAGACGTCATCCCAGGCTATGCTCAAACAGATAATGAGACAGGCGATTAGCCTTCACTTACTTGGTCTTCGCGCGGGTTTCGGCTAAACACTTTAGTACACTCACCAGATTTTCATTTTCAGGATATTCGCTCTTTCCATAGTGGAAATTGACGAATTTCCACTTGCCTTCAATGCGCTTCAGCTCAGCTACCAGGTCAGGCTTAGCGCTCTTCTTGCCGGCGCTGACGCTGTGAATGTCAACAAAGTAAACGTCCTTCTTCTGCGAAATTTTTCCAGCCACGTATTTTCGGCTCGGATCCTGGCTGTTCAAAAAAGGATCGAAATCTAGACCGACAATTTCGCCTTCGACCTTCGCCTGCGCATCGGTATCGGCTTTCAGAGATTGAAACAAACGTGGAGCAAAAACACTCTTCTTTTCACCGAATAAGGAACTCCAGTTAGGCTCCCGACCATTAGCTGGAACATACCATGTGTAAAAACTCTGAACAAAAGCTCGGCACGATTCCGCGTCGCTCGAAGGGGCCGCCTGTAATGGCATCGCTCCGGATAGTGCTAACAGACAAGCAAGAAAGCGCATTTTACTGGAATGATTCTGCATATCGCCTCGAAATCGAGCGGGGACAGACCAGATGATAGCAAATGCGCAATCAGACATCTCGTGTTAGCCACAGTTTTTGCCGCACGCTTCACTGTTACCTGTCGCGATTGCGCGAGGCGAACTCTCTGACCGCGTCTACCAAACCTTGAGCGAAGCCGACCTGCACCAGTCGCTCGAATGGTATTACCCTGACTATGTCATGTCGCGCACCGTAGGAGACCAGGTTGTTATCGACATCTACAAGGAATCGCCGACCAGCGGTGCCGATCTGAAAAAAGACCACTGTAATGTCGCGAGGATCTCTCATTCTGTTGGAGGCAGCAATAATCGAGTCTGCCACCATGGTGCGCTCAGTCCGCGGAATCGGCACGCCATCTGTGATAACACCAATCAAAACAGGTCGGGAGCCGGGTCCGCGATTTTGAAGGTAGTTGCCCAAACGATCTCTTACAGGGCCGGACAAGCGAGTCCCTTTGCTGAAATTCGGATTGCGAAAGATCTGAGTAATGTCACCAGGCGAGGCATTCGGATATACCTTGTATTCAGAGGCGAACGTAGTTAATGTCAAACCTCGAGGGACGAACGGTGCTAACTGGGAGGCCATCTGACGAGTCTGCACTCCGACCCAGTCCCAGCGGGACAAACCACCAGGACAGTCCATATTTTGCATCGAAAGCGATTGGTCGATAATCAACTCGATATCGTAGTCTGCCAAAAGCCTGACAGTTGTGGCGTTGCCGCTCAACGGGGGGTTGCTGTTCGCTGACCCGAAAAGACCTGTGCCTGGCGTACCGCCGAATAGGCCGTTGCCCGAAGCGCCACCAAACAACCCATTGGAAGTGGTCCCGGAAGACAGATCAGACTGTTGAGCACCTAATGGAAATGGCGGATTGCCATTCACTCCCACCCCCGCATTCAGCCTGGACGGTGCGGTCGGCGGAAAGAGATTTTTCACCTCATCGCCTGGCATGAACTCCTTTTTCTCGACGCCTAGAGAAAATGGTCGCCCGTCCGAATTTGTTCGTACATCTGGTTGGACACGTATTTCATCATCACCTTGACTGGTGCCAGGCCGCCTGAGCCTTGTAGGTGTATTGTCAACAACCGGCTCCTGACGCTTCAATTCAGTGGATCCCGATTGCGCAAAGGCAATCTCGCCGTGTGGGCTTGTCACAGAGACGCCGGCTATAAGAGCTGCGCTCAGGATAATCCGCCCCAGATTCTTTGTATTCACTCGTCCCCCCGCAGTGAGCATAAAACAATCTTGGCTCACCCTCTACTTATTAATAACGTTGGAGACCACTTATAAGTTCAATCGCTATCATTAAATTCTTGCCCAGGACGGGACTGTTGCCAACTTGATACGACGGAAATCCTTAAGTTACTGGCTCCTTACCAAATCTCAAGACCAATTATCGTGACAATTAGTTCCTGGATTGACATTCCTAGACGACCGGTCTATTATCTACGAGTCGCTTCCAAAGAACCCATTTTAGCCGGAAAGGCGGTGGGTTGGACAGCGGTATTGGAAATGAAGCCTCGCTTGAGCGCTTTAGGTTGGTTGTGGCTATATTAGAGGGTGGATGTGATGGAATACAGACAGTTAGGTGGTTCTGGGCTCAAAGTGCCCGTTCTTAGTTACGGAGCAGCCACCTTCGGTGGTGGCACACCGTTGTTCAAGGCCTGGGGCGAAACAGATGTCGCCGAAGCGACTCGCCTCGTAGATATTTGCCTCGATGCCGGCGTCAACTTTTTCGATACCGCAGACATTTACTCTAAGGGCATGTCTGAAGAAATCCTTGGAAAAGCTATCGGCAAGCGCCGCAACGACGTGATTATCTCGACAAAAGCGACGTTTGCAATGAGCAAAAATCCCAACGATCTCGGATCCTCGCGCTACCATCTCATCAGAGCCGTCGAGGACAGTCTTCGCCGCCTGGGCACCGACCATATCGACGTTTATCACATGCATGGATTTGATGCGATAACACCGATTGAAGAAGTCCTTAGCACGCTCAACAATCTGATAGAGAGCGGGAAAGTCAGGTATATCGGTTGCTCGAACTTCTCCGGATGGCATCTGATGAAGTCACTCTCGATCTCGGAAAGACACGGCTGGAGCAAGTATGTATCTCACCAGGCGTATTACTCGTTGATTGGAAGAGAGTATGAATGGGAATTGATGCCTCTCGCAATCGATCAAAAGGTAGCAACGATGGTCTGGAGTCCTTTGGGCTGGGGACGGCTCACCGGGAAGATCAAGCGCAATACGGGCATTCCGGACGGCAGTCGCCTGCACGAGACAGCGAGCTACGGTCCGCCCGTCGAGGACAATTATCTCTTCGATGTCGTAGACGCTCTCGAGGAAATTGCTGGTGAGACCGGAAAGACAATTCCACAAGTCGCTTTGAATTGGCTTCTGCACAGGCCGACAGTTGCGAATATCGTTATCGGAGCACGCAATGAAGAGCAGCTCCGGCAAAATCTCGGCGCAGTAGGCTGGAATCTGACCGCCGATCAGGTGGCCAGATTGGATGCAGCGAGTGATATAACACCTATTTATCCTTACTGGCATCAACGCCAATTCGAAGAGCGCAATCCGCTACCTGTCCGGCGTGTACCTGCATTGGTTTAAATCATTCATCCCGAATCTGCACCTCACAAAAATGCCCTTCGAAGCAAATCGAAGGGCATTTTTCATATCTTCTCTTCGAGAACAAGCTCGCTCTAAAGCAGCTTTTCAATCTCTGGACCAAGCTCTTCTGGCTTTACTTTCGAATCAAATCGGTGCACAACTTCACCCTTCTTGTTGATCAAGAATTTGGTGAAGTTCCATTTGATTGCTTCCCCCTTGCCCTCTGGCGACTCAGCGATCAGGTGCTTGTAGATTGGATGTGCAGCAGGTCCATTAACATCGACCTTTTCGAAAAGTTGAAAGTCAACTCCATAATTTTTCTCGCAGAAGTTAGCGATTTGATGGTTGTCGCCTGGCTCTTGCGCACCGAATTGGTTGCAAGGAAATCCTAACACTGTCAATCCGCGCGGCGAATATTTCTTGTGGAGATCTTCCAAGCCTTTGTATTGTGGTGTGTATCCACACTCACTGGCAGTATTGACGATCAGAACAACCTGATCCTTATACTTGTCGAAATCAATCTCTTTGCCTTCTAGGCTTTTAGCTTTGTAATCGTAAATCGTAGTCATCTTTTTCTTACCGCTCCTATCTTTCTGGTCTTTAGCAACACATGTGTCGAGTCCCACGCCCGGGGAAGACCATAGCAAACCAGCCGCGGTGACAGCAATTGCAATCACGGCTCCAAATTTCCGCATCATCGTCTTTCCTCCCTGACGTTCGAGTCTCAGTGATTCTAAAGATTGAGACATGATACCGGGTAGCACTCGATTTACGACAACATTAAATGCAACCTGTCACGACTGTTCACATCAGAATAAGGGTTGAATAAAAACAAATATTCGATGCCACGCATGTGGCACCGAATATAGTGTCGTTAAAGCAGTCCTACACTTTGATCAAACGATCAGAAGTTGCTGTTGTTATTGTTGCCGCCCTGTTGCCGATTGAGAAATGCCTCACGCTCGTCAGCATTCTTCTTAGCTTCCAGCTCATCGAGAAAGGCATCGTTTCGTTTGGCAATCTCCAGCTCTTCCTTTTTCTTGCCTTCATTTTGCTTCTCAAGCGCCATTTGCTGCATACGGAAGCGATTGTGGTCTTCATCGCGGCGTCTGCGTTCCATTTCTTCTTTCTGGCGACGTTCGGCCCGTTCTCTATCTTGCCGCGCAATTGCTTGTTGTTCCATTTGCCTACGTGTCTTTTCGTCCATAGTTGTGTCATCCTCCGAATCACCGACTAGACATTCGGCAAGTTGTACTTGCACGAGATGAGGTAAGCATTGACCAGCTCGATCCTTAATATACCCAGGAGAAGAGAAAGTGCTCGCCTCGTACAAAAAGAAGCTAAAATCGCCAACTGTAGGGAGGTTCGGTAATTATTCGTCCTTGGCTATATCGCCTACGGTCGCCTTGACTGCGGAAAGATAATCTTGCGGCGAAATAATGATTTGGGTGCCTCTTTGCCCTGCAGAGATAGAAATCTCATCAAATAGCTCGATAGTTTCATGTGCAAAAACCGGATAGGGCTTTTTGCACGCCAATGCCGTTACGCCGCCTCTTATGTATCCAGTCAGACTCTCGACATCCTTGAGCGCAGCAAGCTTGGCATCAGAGTTACCACTAATTTTTGCCAGCGCCTTCAGATCGACTTGCATGTCGCCAGGCACTACCGCGAGGCAAACTCCAGTCTTGTTACCCTGAACCACCAGCGTCTTGAACACCTGCTCTATTGGAAATCCAATCTTCGTAGCAACAGCCTGAGCAGAAAGATCATCTATATCAACTTCGTATTCTCGAAGAGAATACGTGACTTGTAAGTTGTCCAACAGCCTGGCCGCGTTTGTTTTCATTGCACCGAGTCTCAAAAAGAAAAGTCTGTCATAACCATTCAGACATTGCAATCGATCCGCAAAGAGTTATCAGAGCAGATAGCACCAATTGAAGATGTAGACTCATAGGGCTTTTCTGTATCTTATCGACACGCTCCACAGCGGCGCGTTTTTTTGGTTAAACGCGTTTTTCTTTCAATATATACCTTGGTTTCTACCATCCAAAAATTCGATGCCTAATTCAGAGCTGGGCGCAGACTGGATTCACAAGCGCAAGGAAGTCTTAAGTATCGGTGGGAAAATATTGACGTTTTCCTTACGCTCTCGAGAGCGATGATAAAACCATCGGACAGCAAGAAGGGAGGTAAGAAAACGAAACGACGGAAGCGCAGCACCGCTTCATCCCTACAAAAAGAGACGTGAGAGCACCAAACAATCCTTTCCGTACACATCGAATGTCTCTCTCGAAGTAGATCATCTGCCAAGACAGTACCAAACTTAGAATCATTGATTCAGGCAGATGAGAAGGTTAGCTGCAAAAACTTTGAGAAAGGTTTTGCGCAAAGCATCCGTCAAAAAATCGTTGCAATTGAACTATCGAAAAATGCGGGACGGAATCCATAGACCCCCTTCCCCATCCAGTTGACGATAGGCCAATTCGCGAAGCTAAGAGCCGTCCGGGATCCAGGAGCCCGGGCGGCTCTTTTCATTCGGACCTATGTGAATTTTGAATCGAAACATTAAGAGCAGGTCCAAGTAATCGGCTATGCTTAAACAGTCGAAATCTAGAGAAGCAATAGTGGTTAAGATTTGGGTGGATGCGGATGCCTGCCCGGGCGCCGTTAGAGACATTATTATCAAAGCGGCTCTGCGCCTTAAGGTGAAGACCATTTTTGTCGCCAACAAGGCGTTGGGAATTCCGACGACAGAGCTCTTTAGCACCGTCGTGGTGGCGGCTGGTCCGGACATTGCAGACGACCACATAGCGGAGAATTCAGGGACGACCGATCTGGTCGTCACACAAGACATTCTGCTTGCAGCTCGGCTCGTGGAGCGCAGCATCGTTGCGATTAATCCACGCGGCGACATATATACCGAAGAGAATATTGGAGAGAGAGTATCTGTTCGTAATCTCTCTCATGATTTGAGAGAAACCGGCGAGATCAAGACATTCAACAAACCATTCGGCGATAAAGAGAAGCGTAGCTTTGCTAATAGCCTCGATCGAGAACTGACGAAGTTGCTTAAGAAATAGTGCTCCTGGCAGCTGTTCGAGCCAGTGGGCAATAATTTTTCAAACACACAACCATCAACGATGCTGGACGGAGACGTATTTGGGCAGGCACCGGTTGCGGTGCGCGTGCTGCCTCAGGCTGTGAATGTTTACGTGCCACTGATTACGGTGGCGTAGTCGGTCGAGCAAACAATTTTGTTCAGCAGCGTTAACCTGATTCTTTCGCTCAATGTCTCAATCGCCGACTCGAAGTATCCCAACTCGCTCGATGGCCGGCGAGATGTCGACGGTCCCAGAAAGGCTCCGATGCGCGAGATCATTTGTGTTCACGGCGGAAACGTTTCCGCAAGGATCGTTCCAAGAGAATCGTTCACATCAAGAATAAATACTCCGAAAACTCTGCTTACGAGTTCAGGCTTCTTTGACAACCGCAACGCGGGACTCAAGCAACTACATTAGCGAAAAGTTCAGTCGCGACTGATGTACGCTGGCTTTTGCTAAATCGTTGCTGCAACTCTGGACTCCGACGATCTAATCGCCGCATCGATTACTTGCATCGTTTTAAGCGCATCGGAAGGCTCGACTGGCGGGCGGCAACCTGTTCTTACCGACTCTTCGAAGGCCTGATAAAACGCCGGATAATTGCCCCGGTGAGTTTCCAGCCGAGTCTCTATTGGGTCGCCGTTGTTGTCAGTGACCAACTCGCCCCAACGCGATTCCGGCTCCACTCCCCAATCAGGACCGGCTGGAAGTTCGCCAAGCCGCAGCGCATCCTCTTGCGGGTCAAGCCCCCACTTCTCATAACTGCCTTCCAATCCAAGCACGCGGAATCTGGGCGCTCTTATCGCAGACAACGAATTG
The DNA here is from genome assembly GCA_019746975.1 of Candidatus Obscuribacterales bacterium. Taxonomy (GTDB): domain Bacteria; phylum Cyanobacteriota; class Vampirovibrionia; order Obscuribacterales; family Obscuribacteraceae; genus JADYXR01. The sequence continues at coordinate 21,016 of JAIERK010000193.1, read as the reverse complement.
ACCCAAAGATGAGCGATTGTGCCGCTCTTGAATTTGATGGCGATAAAAGTGTCGTCATCGGTTACAGCGCCATCTCTTCTTTTCTCTCGCTCGCAATAAACGTTCTCCGGCTCGCCGAACAGCAAGAGCGCCTGATCAATCAGATGGCTACCTAAGTCGAAAAGCAGACCGCCGCCAAGGTCGGTTGCCGTTTGCTCTCGCCAGGCAGTTTTATTGACTTTCGGACGCCAACGCTCGAAATGTGACTCGAAGCGAATCACCTTTCCAATCGCGTTCTCCGAGATCAAATGCCGGATTGTGAGAAAGTCGTTGTCCCAACGGCGATTTTGAAACACCGTCAACACCGCTTCGAAGCGCTGTGCATGCAAGAGAAGCTCTTCCGCTTCTGCCACCGAAATCGCCATAGGTTTATCCACAACAGTATGAAGTCCAAGACTCAGAGCGGTTTTTGTCAGAGGCGCATGTTGCACGTTAGGCGCTGCAATCACGACGGCGTCGTAATTCTCTCGGTTAGCAAAAACTTCGTCGGAAGAATTGAGCAGCTTCGCATCCGGATACAGCTTGAACGCCTTAGACCGCCGCTCTTCGTTGGCAGTGACAATTGCCGTGAGCTCCAAACCCGCTGTTGAAGCTATCAACGGAGCGTGAAAGATGGAGCCAGCGACGCCGAATCCAAGCAGGGCCACTCTCAAAGGCTTGTCTGAAGTCATAACTCCTCTCAATTTCTAGTGCAGGCGCCAACTAATGCGTTTGTGGCTCAAAAACGACGCAACGCTATGGTCCTCGATCTTGTCACCGTTTTTTCTTCATAAACTCTACTCATAAACTCAAAAATTCGTCTATAATATTTGTTGACCGGTCGGTTGGTTAATTAATAATCGATTGTGATATTGAAATCCCCAACATCCTTATAAGAGATCGCCATGTCAAAGAAACTCAATGGAAATTCAGGTGCAGTGGTGGGTTCTTCCTCATCTACTATAAAGGAAGAGAACATAGTCAACGCACCAGAAAAATTTGATGCCATGCCGAACCCCGAAGAGCTCTTGCTCAACAAGGAGGACGCTCCCGCGATCACCGACAGGCTCAACATTTTTCCATTCGACTGGCGCGTCGAGACTCCGCGACTGATGGAGATCTACGACAGCTCGCGAGATCCGGGTTGGTCGCCGGCGCAACTTCCCTGGGATACTCTAGACGTCGAAAGTCTGACTCTGGACCAGCGTTACGCCATATCCTATTGGTTCGCGCTACTTTCTGTTTTCGATGCGTCCGGTCCGGCGGTCTTCGCACGAGCCATGATTCATGCTTACGAGACGCATGAAGAGGACGCAATTCGAAAATGCTTTTTCTCGGTTACCCGCGATGAAATGAATCACGAAGAGGTCTGTGGAAAGGCAATCACGCTACTGACACCCAACGGTCCTCTGGGGTACGAACCCGAGACGCTGCTCGGTAAGCTGGCTCGCAATAACATCGAATGGCTTTATCACAATGGTGCCCGCTATTGGAGGGGATACAAAAAGGCAGTCGAGATGTACCCCATGGGAATTCTCTTCAGCTCCTTCCTCTTCGGAGAAGTCGCATCTTCAACGCTGTTCCACAGCATGTATCAGAACACCACAATTCCTGTGTTCAAAGAAGCTTTCCGCAACATCGGTCGCGATGAAGGTCGACACCTGAGCTTCTGCCTGGCATTGCTCAAAGAGGTCCTCCCCAGGATGACCCAGGAAGAGAAAGACACTGTCACCAAGCAGTTCCGCGCAGGATTTATTTTCCTCTCCGGTATCCTGTACGAGCCACCCGAAGAGTTCTGGCAACTGCCAAAAACATTCCTCCCCGCCCAGCGCATGTTGGAAGATGTAGCCCGGTCTGCCGGATTCGGCATCCTCGATTTGGAAGAAAGAAGGGAGAATTGGCGCACAGCTGTCGTACGGCTGAAGACCATCGTGGAGCCGCATGGAGTCAAATTCCCCGCGCTGCCTGAGATCGATGTCGAAGGTGAAGATGTAGCATTCGATGCTGAAAAGATCGTTCCCATATTCTAAGTGGGTGTGACCGATGGCGAGACCACGCGCTGACAATTACGAGCAGAGACGTCAGGAGATTCTGGACACGGCGGCAACTATGTTCGCGAAGAAGGGCTTCGACGGCACTTCCATCGCTGACATAGCGCAGCGATGCGGAGTCTCCAAGGCGCTGCTCTATCACTACTACCCATCCAAAGATGCGTTGCTATATGACATGTTGCATAGTCATTGCGAGCTACTGGTAGGCACCGCCAATGATGCCCTCCAGCACGCCGATCAACCGCAGAGTCAGCTACAAAGCCTTATTCGGGCGCTTATGAATCTCTACATGGACTCTCGCAACAAACACATAGTCCTGCTCAACGATCTTCATTGTTTATCAGTAGAACAACAGTCGACTATCAAAAGACTTGAGAAATCCATCCTGCAAATCATCAAAGACATCCTCGAAAAGCTGCGTCCGGACCTTACGGAACCAATGCGCACGTCACTGGCAATGTACTTGATGGGTGCGATCAACTGGACTTACACATGGTTCAAACCTAACGGTCCTTTCTCAGCGCATGAGTTTGCGGATGTCGCTACTTCGGTGTTTCTCAAGGGAATTCAAAGCGACCTGGGTGCGCTCAACCCATCGACATAATGATGTTACGGGTCGACCCAACGACCTAACGAGGTGCTCTTTTGCATGTCGGGGGCTCCGTCTGTGAGGTATAACCACAGGCGACGGATGCGCGTACCCGAAAAGAATGCATTGAGCGTTTTTTCGCTTGATGGTTTGACCTTGAATTTTTGACGCTCTGTATCAGTAAGAGGCCGAAGAGAGACAACAAGGCATTCGAGGTCCGACGCCAGAGGAGTTTCATTCCAAATATTGAATTGAGATGCCCGGCCGAAAGTCGGGGAAAAACGGTGAAAACCGCCGTAGTATGCGAGATGAGAAGCGATCTGATAGTTCGACGTAATGACATAGTGGTCTTTGTATTTGGCAAGCGCACGAGCCTGTTGCGGCCAGCCATGAAATCTGTGAATCATTGATGAAGTAGCAGGCAGCAGAGTCGGTTTTCTCAACTCGAAACCGTACAAAAGGACAGCCATCATACTTAGTATCACGCACGAAGTCACGACCGGTCGGCTCCAACGAAAGGTGCTTGTACACGCAAAAGATGCAGCAGCAGCGAGCAAACCAGGATAATACATCGCCGGCCAATTGAACTCGACCTTACCGACGATAGAAAGACAGCCCATAGAAAGAAATGGCAAGAGCGTGGCGGAAGCCAGCCGGAGCCAAGGCGAAGAGCGCTCAACGCTGCTCTTTCGATGCACCCAAAAAGCCGGAGCAGCCAATAGTACTGCAGGACCTGCACCAACCGCAACAGAGGCAATGTAATTCAGCAAAGACCCGCCCCAGCCAGTCGATTCATGCCTGGTGGCATGATCGAATTGGAACATGAACGTAATCCAGTTGTGCTGCCAATTCCAAATCACAAAGGGAGAAAAGATCAATAAGCCTGCGAGCAGACCAAGGTACGGCCAGCATTTCAGAAGCTCTCGGCGCAAGGAGGAATCTAAGCATGCACCCAGTATTACAGATGGTGCCAGAAAAAGTGAGTTCCATTTGGTGAGCATTGACAGACCCCACGCAACTCCGAGCCAAAGCCAATTCGTACCGCGAGCCCTGACAAAAAGCCATGTAGCCGCCGAATACAGAGCTATGTGCAGCGCATCGGTCAGTGCCAGTGAGCAAGCCACCAGCAGCATAGGCGCCACTGCACATAAGAGCGCAGACAACGCGGGTGCGTTGTCACTGTCAGTTAGCTCATGCGCCATTAGAGCAGCAAATATGAGAGGAACAGCACCAACTACTATAAAGAGCAAACGAAATCCGAACTCCCCAGCGATTCCGGACACCGGTGCCGCGAGCCAGGCGACCAGTGGTGCGTTATCGAAAAACCCCGGAGCAAGCCGCTGGGACCATAACCAGTAATATGCTTCATCGGCGTAAAGGTCGATGCCGGCAAACATCAACGCGCGAGAAACAATAGCAATCAGGAAAATGATGCTAACAGTTAGCCACTGATTTTTGGAAAGGGTAGGCGTCATAAGGACTGTCTATCAAATGGTGACCTGCTAAGTCAATGATGCCCAGTTATAGTCGATTGTCCGGTTAGTTATTGGTCGCCGGCTCTAAAATCATAGTCCTAAACTGAAAGTGAGCGACCCACTGCAATTTGTCAGCAATCTGCGGAACAAAAGACCAGGTCTTATAGTCAAACATCTCTAACTAAGAACCCAATGCAAAACTGCTTGGGGCGGGGTCTTACACATCGAAAGATGTGGTATCAATTTTCGGGGAATCTATGACAGCTTGCAGACTCTGGTCAATGGCGCTGGTGGCGCCTCTTTTATTCGTTCTGTTTCTTCCCAGTATTTCTATCACCTCTACGATTCCACTCCGCTCATCGCGAGTGCTGAATTGCCAGGCATCCTTTGGTCCCCGTGCCGGGTACAAGACACTGCCTATGACGATACCGCCTAGCACTGCTTCCGACGACTACCTTCGACAGGTCAGTCAGGAAGGGAGCTTTCGCTGGACAGCCGACCACCTGCCGCTTAACGTCTATATCGAAGACGGACGCAACGTGCCGGGCTTCAAGCCCGCTTACAAACAAATGATTGCGCAAGCATTTAATGAGTGGTCCAGTCAATCGAACGGTTTGATTTCCTGGAGACAAGCTTCCGATCCGCGAAATGCTGACATAGTGTGCACCTGGACAGACAGTCCTACAATCAAGCCCGGAGCAGTCGAAGCGGGGCAGACTCGAACACTGGTGCAGACAGATCGCTATTCCGGTACTGGCCAGTTGGTTCGCGCTCAAATCAGCATTCTCACAGAACTAATGGGACGGCCTTTCACGGACGCGAACATGTATAAAACATGTTTGCACGAAGTCGGCCACGCACTAGGACTGCAAGGGCATTCAGATGTCCCCAGCGACATTATGTACCCAACAGTCAATGAAACTCAGGTTGCACAGCTAAAATCGCGTGACATCAATACACTCGTAAAGCTATACGATGGGGGCTATGCAAACTCGCTGGCACAGATACCAGAACAACAAGGATGGGCTAACGGTAGCGGAAATCAGGTGCCCTGGCAATCAAATCAAGGTCGAGGACTCAGCGGCGGATACGATCGCCGGTTTAGCGGTGGCTACAACGCAACCCAGGACGATATCGATCGGTTCTCCAACCCCGGACATTATGGAACCGCCAATGGTGGCAATTCAGCAGGTAGGTGGTGGTCTGGGCAACAGGGGATGGCTGGCAGCGGCGGTTACTACATGAGACCGCATAGAAGACCGGGTGGATGGTATCGAGATGCAGCGATTCGTGAATATATAAGGCGGTCGGCCGAACAATCCACATGGAACTATTAGTCCCAACATTGGCTATAGAGGTGTTGTTAGCTTCCAGCACAAACAAGGTCGAGTGGTGCACGGTGCAGAATTTGCTCCGGCCCACTTAGTCAAAAAGGCGGGCGCGCTCAACGCAATATTGTCGTCAAAACAGGCTAACGCCCGACGAATAAGTGCAAATCTCATGAAGACCACTGCAATTTTGTGGCATCTCACAGCAGTGCCGATGAGTTTCGCTACTATCCAAAGACGAGAACCACAGCCTTGCTGCCTCGATAATTGGAAGCAACCCGATAAAGCTCGTAACCGAACGGGCTAAAACATACTTGAGTTCTCTCCGGCCTGAAGGATGGGATTCCCGAGGACTAGGTATCGGTGGTGGCTTCGGCGGTTCCAACTACCTCAATTCTCAGGATTGGAACACGGAGCGCGATCAGCTCTCCCAGAACTTGTTCCGCATTCACCAGCTGCGCTTGTCTGGTCAGATATCGGCCTCACAAGAAGCGCAACTGATGGCTCAAATGCGAGCCGAATTCCAGTCGTATCATAACAATGGCTGGAATGGAGGCTACGGGTTGACGCAGTACTCCGATCCTGGTTTCATCGACTATTTGAATCCAAATAGACCATCCGTTCTGACGACAATCAGAGGCTATCTCGGTATGTAATCCGGATTCACTTGGTTGCTGCAGAAAAATTGAATATTTAGTGCGCAGAAGCAACGCAGCCAGGCAAGTAAATTGCCTGGCTGCGTCGCATCGAGCGAAGCATTAATGATGGAACGGTTCGTTAATCACATGTCCGCATAGACTCGATTGTCGGGACCTCTTGAGGTGCGCTGTTATTTGCTGCTCCCGGGGTAGTCGCCTCGTACTTCGAGTGGAGGCACTTTTCTACCGCATTGTAGGCATGCATTCTCGACAGATTGAAAGACCGCCAATCAGCTTGCCATGCATGTGTAAACTGTCCGGAGAATCGATCGCGTACAACCTGTTGAGCGCCGGGTGGCAGCGCCTTTAGATTCTCCATTAGGGCAGGAATACCATCGTTACTCAAGGTGAGAGCATATTCCGCATCGAAATGATGTCCCTGATTCATGAAAGCGATGTTGCTCCGTACAATATGATCGTCCGGATTGAGGCAATGCAGCACTCCAAGGACAGCAACACCAGACAAAAGAGACGAGATTGCGAAGTACTTGCGCTTGTCGCGAAGAACCGTTATGCAAAAAACAACGCAAACCACGGCAATCCAACCCATGAACGCTGTCGTGTAGAAACGAAGCTCCGTCTGCCCGTACTCGCTTTGATACAGTCTCATTCGCGCTACCGCCGACACCATGATGACGAAAAGCATGACAATCTGAGAGGCTTTCAGCGCCCGAAGTACGATTAGGCCAGCCTGGGATGTTTTGTTCATGGCCCAATCCAACGACAACAGCACCGGTATAACAAGGACAGTGACAGTAACCAGTTCAAAAAATCCTCTACGCGCGTACTCGGAGTATGTGAGATTCGTGGTCACGTCGACAAGACTGCTGCCACCGAAGAAATACCGGGCCTGGACAAGTACGAAGGATAAGAACAACAAATTAAGCAAACCAAGAATTACACCAACCTCCACCTGCCCCAGCGCGAGCGCCTTTGGCTGCGGCTCTTTTTCGTCTTGAGCCAAGTATTTCGAAATCTGACCTATGCTCATGCATCGGAAAAAACCGCTGGCGCAAAACATTGAGATCGAAACCAACGTTGCATGCTGGAAGAACTGACCAGAGTCAATCTGCAAGCCCTTTCTAATAATACCTTCGAAGGCTGCATCTGCCGATGCGAACAGTCCTCCGAAAACGCAAATCAAGGGAATCGCAAAAAGCAGGCCGCGCGCTACCTGCTTCATGCAAGTCCTGGTGCTGTCGCTGAGCATATCCTTCCATCCGATCTCGCTGGCGATAAAAACGAAAGGACTGAATAAAAGATTTTCGGCCAATTGCAATGGTGTCATCAAGTAATTCATGACGCCGGCAGTCGAAACTCTAAGTCCCATGGCGGACACCGCAGCCAGACCAAGAAAGAAGAAAATAACGCCAAGGTCAAGCGATCGAAGGACCGGCGAATCTCTCCATACGCAACCAGCAGCCAGGAAGAGTGGTGGCACCAAGAACCACGAACTCTTCCAGCGGCTGATCGGCTTCGTGCGGCAGATTAGAGTCAACGATGCAACCGTCAGCAAAACTAACCACACAAAGAGACTTAGTCCCCAGGGGACAGACTTGAACAAGGAGTCATGAAAAAGAAAATCGGTAACTAAACCGGTCAACACTGCAGCAATGAGTGTCGGAATTACATTATTCATTCGATTATTCTCCACGCGAAAGACAAGACCGGTCGGTCCGATCTCTCGGAGGTAAGCAAAAACAAATTACTCGGCGATGAGACACGCCTGACGGGCTGCTCGAAGTCGAGCGATGCGCCACGCGTTTGAGTTGTCTTCAATCAGCATACATCAAAACGAAAAAGTGACAACGACAACTTGCACCAATCTTCTAGCGCTCCTCAAGCGTGCAATTCGCAATGTGCCTGCAGTAGGTCAATTGAGCGTCCTGTAAACCTTCAGTAAAGTGGAACAAAATCGCATTTTGCGATCGACAGGCCATAGAACATTATGTGAAATTTCGCACCACCTCGTAAATATCTACGCCATTAGACTCCCTATTCATAGAGCTCTTCGCGTTTAGCTCCATCGGATTAAAGCATGGCTAACATTGCCTTGCTTCTATCAAACAATCTCCTAACAAATTTCAACCTTGAGTGAACAATAAAAGGAGAGGACGCGTAGAAGTCACACAGTGACGACGTTTCATACGACGATCTATCTGATGTTCTATGTGAATTCAATTTGACGATCTCTGTTATGTTCTATTTGACGTTCTATGCGACGTTCTATGTGACGTCCTATTTCACGATCTCTTTGATGTCTATTCGGCGTTCTACTACGCTCTATTCAAGCCCTATGCAGGAGTCCTTCGTTTCCATCAGAGTTACGTCAGCGTCCGATCATCGTGATAATCGGCGTTCTACTACGCTCTATTCAAGCTCAAATCAAGGACTCTACGCGTTCTACTACGCTCTATTCAAGCTCAAATCAAGGACTCTACGCGTTCTATCAAGTCTTATTCGACGTTCGATTCCAGCACGTAACCGAATCCTTTTCTTGTCGTAATTTGGATCGACGCTTTCTCCGCTTCGAGTCTCTTCCGAATCTTGGTTATGTAAGCTCTGATGCTGTCCGGCGTGACCTCCGATTCGGTGGACCAGACTCGCTCCAAAAGCACATCCGCTGGGAATGTATGATTGGGGTTGCGCATCAGGAATTCGAGCAGAGAAAACTCCTTGGGAAAAATCGAACACTTTCTGTCGTCTACCTGCATGATACCGTTGGCGACATCAAGACTGACGTTGCCTAGAGATAGAACAGTGGACTTGATTGTTTGTGGACGCCTTAGTAGTGCTCTGAGACGAGCCACCAACTCTACATTTTCGAACGGCTTAGTCAGGTAGTCGTCAGCGCCCGAATCCAACCCTGTCGCCTTATCTACTGCCTGATTTTTTCCGGTCAACATCAACACTGGTGTCATGCCACCGCCGCTCCGATATCGATTCAGCACGTCGATGCCGGTCATATCCGGCAGCCCCCAATCCAGGATAATCAGGTCGTACTGCTCGGACTTGAGCCGGAATAGCGCATCCTCAGCAGTCTCGACCGCTTCGACGACATAGTTCTGCCGCGACAGAAATACCTTGAGCGACTTCTTGAGCGCGAGATCGTCTTCGACTAGTAGTATCTTCGACATACGCGGCGATAATTAGAAACCCCTGACAGAACCGTTATCTAGTTTGTACCATCACCTGTCGGAAGCTTAAACCAAAATGCACTTCCTCCGGTATCACTCTTCCGAACACCAATAGTGCCTCCATGAGCAGTGATGATTGTCTTACAAATCGCTAATCCCAGCCCCATACCGTGCTGCTCTTCATCGGTTGGATTGAACCGTTCATAAGTCTCGAATATTTTCTCGATGTGCTGGTCTGGAACACCCGGTCCGTCATCTGCAACAACAACTTCTACAAAGCCATCACTTTCCTGGACATCGATATGAACCTTCGAACCCGCAGGCGAGTACTTCACTGCATTGGTGAGCAGGTTCACGAGCACCTGCACAATCCTCTCTGAGTCAGCGAAAACTTGAGCATCACCCGTCTCAGCGCTTATGGTCGACTTCTTCGATTGAGCATATAGAGACAGGCTTCGTATCGATTGCCTGATGCAATCAGCGATGTTGATAGAACGTGCAACAATTTGATATCGTCCTTGCTCTATTTGTGGTAAATCGAGGAGATTGTTAGTCAGCGTCATCAGTCTGCGCGACTCACCCGTAGCATCCGCGACTAATTCACGCAGCTCCGGATCAAGTTTGTCCGACGCTTCTTCGTCCAATAAGTCAAGCGTCGTCTTGATTGTGGTCGCGGGAGTTCTGATGTCATGACCGATCATTGCTACAAAGTCTTGTTTTATCTTTTCGGCTCTTTTCACGTTTTCCGCCATCTCATGAAAAGCTTTGTCGACAATGCCAATCTCATCGGTCACCGTAAGCGGTGGCAATAACGGTTGCTTTATCGAGAAAAGATCAACGTTGGAGAGAACCCGCTTTAAACGCTGCTCGATACTTCGTGCAAAGAAGTTGGCTATCCAGAATGCAATGATGAGGTTACCGATCAATCCTACCAGCATGACTTGCCTGATTGCATTTCTGCGCTCTTCGAAGCTCCTGGGCGCCTTCCCGTGAGCAGCCAACTCTACACCTGCAAGAGAACGCGCCGTATGAATAATCTTTCTAACCCGATTGTAACCGGTCATCCGTTGAACATTGTCGGAGAAATGCTGCCCCTCGGCGATTAACCTCTTTTGATCTCGAAGTGCGGCAATCCCAGATTGCATCTCAATGTTGAGATAGCCGAAGACCTTCTCGTCATGTCTTGAATTTTCTTTCAAAAAACGCAGATCGTCGTTGATGTCCTTAATGCTCGAATCGAATTTTTGTGAGGTAAACTCATTTTGCGTATACGCATACATATAGAGCGCGCCGGACGCTTCGTACGCGTGCACGAACAGACGATCGACTGCCGAGATAATCGCTCGCGCATGTACTTCGTCAAGAGTTTCTTGTTCTGCACGAGCCAACTCTTTCATGAGCACAGCAACGAAAATAAATTGAAAGAGCAGCGGTACCGCCACAATCAACAAACCTTTTTTCCGAATGCTTAAGCGAATTGGCACGCTCCGACAACAACCGCCACAAGATGACAAATCTACTGTACATCCTGCTGTCAAATTAGTCGACGGATGAAGTCAATAAAAGCAATTTTTGGCTGCACGAACTGGCACCCTTCGCCCACAATGCCGAGGGCGTGTTGCCCTATCACGATACCGGTATTAGAAACGCTCAGCTGGCCAGCGGCACTGAGGACCGCGAGCCAGCTGTCCGGCTGAGTCGATCACGACGCAATGTCAAAATGCTCGTTGCCAAGTTCCTTCGTCACCTCGCAGGCTGTGTGACCACATCCGCACTCGTGTTCAGATTCCGACGGATCAACTGATTCGCAGAGCGGCGTGCAGAACTCACCCTCGACTACGTTACAGTTGCATCCTTCGTTTGCACAAGTATGCTGATCATCGCCGGCTATTAATTGATCTTCCTCATGCAAAGGAGCGCATACACTGTCAGAAGGTTGCAATTCTACAATTTCAAAAACTTCTGCCACCACATGCAATGGCTCCATGTTTGTTGTCTCACGTTCGATGTTGTCGAATTCAAAATTCGCCTCATCGCAAATTCCCTCCGACCAGTCGTCGGCATGGGACGTCACGGCCAGATCGTCGAATTGAAAATCCGCTTCGACGACAAATTCATTTGTTGGGTTCTCGAAGGCATCAGCGGACTCACCATCGGCAGGTTGCAGATCTTCTTCGTCAGCTTGGAGTAGGGCAGCATCAAGTTCACCGGTCATCAATTCAGACGGCTCTTCTTCTCGACTCTTTCCCAAAGAGCGCTTTTAACGTTCTTTGCCGAACCTTTCAGTGAAGATTCGGCGTTTTGCTTACTTTTCTTAGTCATGCGACTCTCCTTCTACGGCGATTGGGAGACGCAGATCTCGTCATCAGGTTCCATATTTCCGAAGGAGTGTAAGTAGTCGACAATCAGCCCATCAGAAAGGTACGAATGGCTTCGGCCGGGCGACCGAGGACAGCCTTATTTCCACGTTCTACAATTGGACGCTGCATCAGGTCAGGATGCTTAACCATTAGATCGACAATTTCATCTTCGCCCAATTGCTCTTTTGCAATACCCAATTCGCGATAAATCGTTTCTTTGGTGCGCAACAGCTCCCGGGCACCAATGCCCATCTTCTTGAGCAGCTCTTTGATTTTGCTTTTAGACAAAGGCTCGACGTAGTAATTCACTTTGTCAAAATCGATGTCGTTTTCTTTCAAAATCTTATTCACTTCTCGGCAAGTTGAGCAGGTTGGTTTTTCATAGACGGTAATTTTGTCTGTCATTTTTAGCCCTTCTCACAATTTATCCAGGGCATGTTAACACAGAGTCCGACGCATTCTAAAATCTCGAAGCATCAAGCCTGACGACTTCATTAAGATGTGCAATAATTTTCGCAAGAATGACGACCGCCACGCCCCAACCCATTCGCAAAATCATTCATGTGGACATGGATGCGTTTTACGCTTCGGTGGAGCAGCGAGACAACCCAGAGTATCGTGGACTGCCGGTTGCGGTTGGTGGAACACCCGAAGGCCGAGGAGTGGTGGCTGCTGCAAGTTACGAAGCTCGAGCCCACGGCGTTTACTCAGCGATGCCGTCACGTACAGCCATTCAAAAGTGCCCGCATCTTATATTTGTCCGACCTCGATTTCACGTTTATCATGAGATTTCGGAACAGATTCGCGAAATTTTCCACCAGTACACGGATCTAGTCGAACCACTCGCGCTGGACGAGGCATACCTGGATGTCACGCATAATAAGCATGGTCTGCCGTCCGCGACATTAATAGCCAGAGAGATCAAGCAGCAGATACTAAGAGAGACTTCCCTAACCGCGTCCGCTGGGATTTCGATCAACAAATTCCTGGCAAAAACCGCATCTGGTATCAAAAAGCCTGATGGATTGTTCTTGATACCCCCGGATAAAACGGAACAATTCATGGAGAAATTGGCAATTGAGGAGTTCTACGGCGTTGGCGAGGTAACGGCACGAAAAATGCACCAGCTCGGAATTAAAAACGGAGCCGATCTAAAGGCGTGGACCGAGCCGCAGCTGATTGAGCGGTTTGGAAAGACTGGAAGTTTTTTCTACGCCATCGTGCGAGGGCGCGACGATCGACCGGTATGCCCAAATCGTGTCCGAAAATCCGTAGGCGCCGAAGAGAGTTATGCAGAAGATCTCAGGGATAAACCGACGATGATTACCGCCCTGGAGGAGATTACGTCTACACTACTCCGACGAATCGAAAACAATGGAGGAGGGCGGACCTTGACTCTCAAGGTAAAGTATTCCGACTACCAGAAGGTGACCAGGAGTCGCACTGTCTACGATACTATCAAAAGCGCTGACGTGATTATGCGAATGGCAATTGAGCTCCTCGATACGACGGAGGCTGAAGCGAAGAGAGTTCGGCTTCTCGGTCTGAGCATGTCAAATCTCGGCAGCGAACGCGAAGCCGAAGACGTCGTACAACTGACTCTGCAGTTTAACTGATCGCAGCAAATCTTCCACTTTGATAATCGCGCATAGCCTGCGCAATCTCGGTATCGGAATTCATTACGAATGGACCGTAGCCAACCACAGGCTCATCGATTGGTTTGCCGTTGAGAAGCAAGAGATGCGCTTTTCCAAACGATTCGATTTCAGCAATCTCATTTTCTCTTTCCAAGATCGCGAGATGAATGCCATTCTCTAGCTTGGTACCGCCGACAGTGACCGCTCCATGCATGACGAAAAGAGCTGTAGTGTAGCCGCTCTTCAGCGGGACCGACAGTTTGCCACTTTTGTGAAATTCGATGTCCAGCAAATTGACCGGCGTGAACGTCTCGGCCGGACCCGCGAGCGTCTCGAAAGAACCCGCGACGACTCGCACCGAGGCGCTTTCATCCGCGGTTGTGAGACGCGGAATTGCGTTGGATAGGAGCGTCTGGTACTTGGGCGGGGTCATTTTGTGTTCTGCCGGCAAATTGACCCAGAGCTGCACCATTTGAAGAGTTCCGCCAATCTTTCGAAAGGCTGCTGAATGCAGCTCCTCATGCAACACACCTTTTCCAGCCGTCATCCACTGCACATCGCCCGGTCCAATCTCACCGAAGTTGCCGGCAGTATCTCGGTGCTGCAAGCCGCCCTGAAAAACAAACGTGACGGTCTCGAATCCCCTATGCGGGTGCATTCCGACACCGAGAGCCTTCTCGGTAGGTGGGAAGTTGGACGGACTGCCGTAGTCCAAAAGGAGAAACGGACTGAGCGAGTCCTTGCCCAGGTCTCGATAAGAGAATAGATTGCGCACGGGAAGACCGTCTCCGACCATATGCGGGGCGTGGGGCTCATGCAAGCTAACAACTCTCTTCGTTCTCATGATTCCTCCAGATTTTGCGCTCGCGCTGCGAGGGTCTATTTAAGTTTCAATCTCTGTTGTTATTGTCTAATTCTTATCCCTAAGATTGAGTATCTCTCATTTCACATTCCGTACACCGACATTTCTTGTTCTATAATGATCGACTTCAAACTCCAGGGGATTGGAACATGAACTGGGTCTCACTTCTCACGGCCGTTGCTTTAGCGGCGACACTATCTCTTGGCGCTTTCGCTCAAACAGGCGGACCGTCGGCGAACCAGGAGCTGGAAACATTAGAAAAGCGCTTCTTCATTCACGACTTCTCTAAGGAGCCTATCGAGCAGCGACTCGAGCGCATGGAGAAATTTACGTTCGGTGAATCGGGCAAAGGCGCAACGCAGGCACGATTGACTCGTATAGCTGCAACGCTCGAAACACATTCCCCTGACACACCAATTTCGAGCATATCCGCGCCGAAAGCCGGCAGCGCTAAGCCAATCGTCGCGGCAAAACCGCCGAACGCAGCCTTTCCGAGCAATGCTCCACCAGCCGCTCAACCGGCAGACGATTCCGACGATGGCAGCACTGATTATCCTCACATAACCTTCTTGGAGAACGAAATTCTCAATCAGTCATTCGCTGGTCAACCTCTCGCTACGCGCCTGTCGCGCCTGGAATGCAAAGCGTTTGGTTCTCCATCGAAGAATCCTGATATGAGTGATCGAACTGATGCGCTCGAACGGTACGCCGAGGTAAAACTGCACAAACGGGCGTTTGCACCAAGTCCTTCCGAGAGCGCTGACGACGAGCAACAAATCGCATCACAGCCTGCTCCGATAAAACGCGAAGATCCTGAAGCTGCTCTTCCAGATCCACCCGCTGAAGGTGCCCGCTTGTTGACGCGCATAGCATGGTGCGAGATGCACACGTTTGGTAGAACATATCCTGAACAGCATCTTCTGGCACGCCTTCATCAATTGAACGCCAAGATCTTTCCGTTAGACCACGAAAAGGACATTCAACTGATGGATCATGTCGACGCCATCGTCAAGGAAGTGGTGCTGCGCCAGCATCCGCCATCGGTCGCCAGCCGATAATCTCCGACTCGGTCGTTTGCGAACTGGTTTCAAGCTCTCGACCAAGCAAGTGATCGAACTTGCGCGGTGCCGGCTGGAAGCCGGCGGTCACAGTGGGCTTTGCCTGCAAGCGGTTTCAAACTCTCAACCAGCTCGTTTGCGAACTTGCTCTATTCCGGCCGGAAGCCGGCGGTCCCCAGTGAGCTACGCGTCTGCGAACTGGCTTCAAACTCTCATCGAGCAAGTTGGTGAACTTGCCGTCCCCGGCGATATTAATGCTCCATTAAAAAATTCGGTCGGAGCTGTGATGATAATTCGATGCTAGATTCTTACCACAGGGTGTGCGCAATAGCGGTTTTTGACAACTTGCGCAAAGAAAGGTTCGTTCGTCCGACATATAGATATTTTGGAGGTCGACGCATGGTCTTTGAAGCAACAAAACAATTGGCCAGTACGACTATAGATACAAAAAGTGTTCCACAGATACAACCAACGGAGTCTTTTTCAAACTTAATCGAAGCAGTAAGAGCTACTTCAAACAAGCCCCTTTTGTCAGAGAATAGTCTGAACGTGGCATCAGAGAACAGTTCTACCGACGCACGGGAGCGTAATTTTGCCTCTCCTGCAAATCCGCCACATTCCATCGCAGGGCAGAAGAACGGTGAAAAACCTCTGCGACGGTCAGTTTTACCGACCGAGAAAAAGATGACGCCGGAGGAACAAAGCTCAACGGCAAAAGAGATTGCAATTGAGATCGCAGAGAAAGGTCTGACGGCATCTCCAGAACTTCGCGACAAGATCCGTGGCTCGATGCTCAGAGTCTATATGGACGGAGACAAGAATGGTCCCGGAAATGAAAAGGCGATGTATGAGTTTATCCAACAGATAAGCCAGCAGCTGGACAAGGGCATGTCGCTCCAAGTTGATGCCAGCGAAGCCAATACGGAGTTCACAGATTTTCGAAAGAAAGCACAGGATACGATCGCTGGCAAGGCAGGCATGAGGATGGGCGCCTGCGGGCAGCTTCGACTGATTCAAACGATCGAAGACAGGACAGTAACCGTGGAGAAGATGCACTACGCAGCTTCCATAGTAAAGGATCCACGAGAGAAAATGTTCGATTAATCGGCTAGTTGATAGTCCATCGCCCAAGCGTCAACTTTCCGGTAATTGGTAAAACGAGCCGATCACTATCGGCTCGTTTTACTACTTTGTGGCTTCTCTCCAGCATGAAAAGGTAGAAGGACAAGCTCGGGATTCATCTCCTGAACACCATCTTTCATAACCAGCTCAGCCAGGGCCGGCAGACCAACAATCTTTACGCCATGGGTTTCGCCGACCAGCCATCTACCGGAATTTGCGATAACTTTCAGCTCGAACTGGCTGGATTTACCAAAGAATCTATCAAAGCTCTCTTGCTTTACTATGAAATAGGACTTGGTGACAGGGTCGCCTTTGCTGAGCTGATTGGGAGTCAGAACAGACTCAATTGGCCGCTCGAGATAAAACATCAAAGACGGCTTGAAATCATCGATTATCGCTATAGCACCATCGTGTTTACCCTTGAGCACTTCCATGACACGGTGTAGATCTCCGCCTACGAACTTGTGGCCCAGATCAAATCCGATCTGAGAAGCAAAAACACACATCCATGCCATGCTCGCCAATAGCATACCGAGCGAACCTTCAACCTTGCCTTTGTTCAACAGCCAGTTTTGATACAACAACCCGGCACCAAAGCCGGCGAATGCAGTTACTATGAAAAACTTGGTGGTGCTGGATGCGGTGCTGGCGATCCACTCGAGCTTCTCTCCCAGTACCTCGGGCAAGTAACTGAATAGCTTAGGATCACCGAAGCCGGCGAACGTCACAATGCCGAACACGAAGAGCGCAAGTCCTAAAGCGGCAAACAGCGCGCTCGATATTTTCAGATACGGAGCGATCTCGGTCTGTTGATTCCACCTGTCGCACCAATCATTGAATGTAAGTGCCACTATTAACGATACCGCTGGAGTGAGGGGCAACACATATGTGTGAAGCTTAGATCCGGCACAACTGAAGATCACGAAGAGCGCCAGAAGCCAACACCAGAGAAAGATTCGCAACCGATTGCGTTGGTCTGCTCCGCTTTCTTCGGCTTCTTTGGTCGAGTTAAATCGAAAGCCGGCAGGAAGAAAAACAAACCAGGGGCAGATGGCATACATCAAAATTGGCAAGTAGAAAAAACAGTTAGAGTTGACGTGGCCGACCTTTCCACCAAAGCGCGCAAGGTTGCCTTTTAACAAAAACACATCGGTCCAAAGACCCCGAGTCTCTATTCCTGCCGCCACATACCATGGCATCATGACTGAGCACAAAACAAACGATCCTACGATCGGATCGAGTCGACGGATCGCTTCGAACCATTGCCCGCGAGAGCGACAAGTCGAAAGCAGAAACGCTCCAATAACAGCAACTGCGAGCACAATCGCCAGCGGCCCTTTTGTTAATACAGCCAGTCCGAGGAGCGCGTATGCGAGCAACCCAAACAGTCTCGCAGAACCAGAAAGTTTTAGATACATGAGAAACAACGCCACCGACAGCAGCGCCGTGAAAGTCATGTCCACAAGCGCCGTTCTTCCCAGTCCAATGTACATTGGCGTACAGAGCAAGACAGCGGCAGCGCAAAATCCGACCTTCTTCCCTTTTGTTGTTCGTCCAAAAAGATACGTCAAAAAGACGAGGATTGCTGCGGACACACACGATACCGACCGCGCGGCAAACGCACTCACACCCAGGACCTTGTAGGCAAACACTTGCAACCAATAAATCAAAATCGGTTTGTCGAAAAACAGCTGATAGTTGAGTTGAGGAATCAGATACTGTTCACATTCGAGCATCTCGCGAGCCCCTTCGCTGTAATAGGCATCAGCTCTGTCAATCAGCCCGAAGCCTCCAAGACCAAAGAAGCAAATGCTCAAAATTCCGGCGAGGATTAGGCCCAGGTAGCACCAGTCCGACCGCGAGTCAGCAGCTTCGGCTGCCGAGTTGTTTGCCGCGCTGCATGCTAGTTTCATTTGGGTTGCCAATTGTCCGTCATCGAAATCCGGTATCGTCGAGTAATGGATCCTACAGCTTCAGAGCAGCAAACGATGAAAATATCACCGCCTCGTCAAAAGCCTCCAAAAATCAGTCGTTGCGGCTTCAGAGCAATAGTTGTTTACCTCTCCAACACAGGACGATCACAATGTTGGGTCAGAATAGGATAACAAAAATGATTACTACCTTTCTCCGATTGATGCTATGCGAGTCCTTATTATCGAAGATGACCAACGAATTGCCGAGCCAATTCGGGACGAACTTGAGCACCAAAAATATCTCGTCGATGTTGCGTATGACGGTTGCACCGGTCTTGACATGGCAAAAAGCGGCAAGTTCGATATGATCCTGCTCGACCTAATGCTACCGGAGCCTGATGGCATCAACATCTGCCAGGCCATTCGCGACGCCAACATCACATCCCCAATCTTAATTCTGTCGGCACTCACCTCGAAAAAAGACAAAATTATGGGTCTTGATTCGGGAGCTGATGACTATGTGACAAAACCTTTTGACCTGGACGAACTATCAGCCCGAGTACGAGCGCTGAGCAGGCGATGCACAGCTCATAAGAAAGCGGTCATATCTTCTGGGCAATTGTCGGTTAATACCTCAACGTGCCAGGTGATGTACGACGAAACCCCTGTTGACTTGACGCCGACTGAGTATCGAATGTTGACGTACCTTCTGCGCAATCCGAATACACCGTTCACAAGAGAATCACTGATCGAAAATCTCTGGCTCAATCAGTCGTTGCCTGGCGAAGAGGCGATCAAAACTCACATTAAGACGCTGCGCAAGAAGTTGGTTGCCGCAGGAGCGCCGAAGAATCTGATCGAGACAGTCTACGGCTTCGGATACAAATTGAACGTATCATGCTGACGAATTGATGCAGTGTGTTAGCTATCCGCAACATCTACGGATCCTCACAATCTGGTTATCGAAGGAATATCGGCGCTCTTTATTTCGACGACGAGATTCCAGTGGAAGAACTGTGACCGTAACCGATTCAGAAATTTTGCGCTGACTATTAGAATGCGAAAGAAGGCGATTGGCTGATCAAGTGCTGGATCTATCGCATTTAGACTTTTCCTGTTCAAGCGCTTGTTCGGCTGCCCGACGATACCATTCTTGCGCAAGCTCTATATTTTTTTCTACGCCCAGGCCATCTTGATACATTTTTGCCAACTTGGTTTTCGCTTCGACAGACCCTTGATCCGCGGCCTTCTCATACCATCTGCATGCCCGTAAGGCATCAGCTTCGACGCCTCTACCGTGACGATACATCTCGGCAAGATTCAGTTGTGCAACCGGATGACCCTGCTCCGCAGCCCTCAGATACCACTGAAAGGCTTCTTCAGCATCTAGCAAGACACCTTTGCCAAGCAAATACATTTTTGCAAGCGCCACTTGACCATCATCGTCTCCGGCTTCAGCAGCCTTTCTATATGAAGCGCAAGCGAGCCGAACGTTTTGCTTTATATCGTGTCCGTGTTCGTACTTGTGAGCCAAAGTCATAAGCGCATCGATCTGATTTTGTGCACAAGCTTTCTTCAACCACTCAACAGCCTGCATTCCGTCGCGCTCTACACCAACACCTCCGTCGAACCGCATGGCAAGCTCGAATTGAGAATCAGCATTACCTGCCTCGGCGGCTGCTTGCAGCCCGGCTAAGCTCTCGTCTAGATCTGGTTTCATGATTGTTCATTCTATAGCAGAGGTCTGATTGAGCGCCCGCCCCTGTTGACAACACCCAAAATTAAATGAATATCAAAATATCTTCATTAACCATTGATTCGGTCTCATAATCGCACTACGCTTGCCAACGGTGAAAGACCAAACAAAGTCTGGTCGTTCACAGGGAGGTATTTTCGTGAAGCAGGACATCAAGCCGCCAGCGGATCCGCAGACCGTCCCAGCAGGGCACACAGCCTGTCAAGCAGACGGCAAAACCTCAACTCCAAGCAACACCATTGTCAAGATCCGAGAGTCGGAAGAAGGAAAAGTATCCTATCGACTCGAAAAAAGTTCGCCGGCTCAATCGACAGTTGAGCCGGCGTTGACAAAGAGCGCGAGATCGCAGAAGACGCTGATCGTGAGCTCAATTGCAACAGTCGTAGTCGGCGCCTATTTCGGATATCAGGCTTATCAAAATCATCAGAAGAGCACGAGTACCACCGCCAATGGTGCGACACCGCCCGTGGTGACAGTGACGTCATGCCAATCGCGCACTCAACCTGTGAAAGACGCTCTTTCCGTGACAGGCAGTGTCTGGGCATGGGATCCCCTGAGCGTAGGAGCCGAGGTCAACGGACTGAGAATAACCTCGGTCACCGTCGAAGAAGGCGATCATGTTCATAAAGGACAAGTTCTCGCGACTCTTAACTCTACATTGCTCCGGGCACAGCTCCAACAAGCAAAAGCCAGGCTTTTATCGAGTCAAGCGAATCACAACAAAGCTATTCAGCCGAATCGCCCCGAAGATATACTCGCGCTCAAGGCAGCGTTAGCTCAAGCAGAAGCGAATGTAGCACAGGAAGAAGCTCGCCGAAAGCAGGCAGATGCCAACCTGGGCAACGCCGAGGTTATGGCGGGCAGATTCACCCAGCTAGCCAAGGCAGGAGCAATCAGTACTCAGGACGCAGAGAATAAGCAAGTCTCCGCGATCACAGCGCGAGAAGAGGTTAAGAGCGCAGACGAAAAAGTCAACGCATCGAGATTTACGGTAGACCAGGCCCGCCAACGC
>JAIERK010000006.1 GCA_019746975.1 Candidatus Obscuribacterales bacterium | reverse complement strand
CAGGCGCCTGGGCTTACAAAGATCAGCCTGCTGAGGTTTGGAGTCATTTCAATTTGCATGTACCCAAAGATGTGCACCTTAGAATACATCCAATTCTGCACTGGACAGAGCTTGATGTTTGGGAATACATCCGTCAGGAGTCGATCGAAGTAATTCCTTTGTATTTTGCCAGAGACGGTATTCGCTATCGCAGCCTGGGATGCGCCCCCTGTACTGGTGGCATAAAGTCAAACGCGACTACCGTGGACGAAATCATCGAGGAATTGAAATCCAGCAACCAATCAGAACGAGCCGGCAGAGCACACGATCAAGAAGAAAGCTACGCATTACAAAAGTTGCGAAGCTCTGGCTTTATGTAGAATACAGAAATACTGATTAGCATGTTCAATATCTAGCCTTGCTTAGGAACCCCAGCTATGTCCATTCAGGCTCTTGATTCTTACTCAGGCAAGACTTTCGTTCTTACGACCAAGCACGAGAAACGTGTGTCCGAACGCACACCGAGAAACAAGCGGCGATTAGGTTACCTCTTTTGGCAATCGGAGTTAAATTGCTTGTCCACGGAGATTTTGACGCTGATTTGCTTGGCACGTTTTCAGGTGAAATAGAACGCCAGGGTACACCAAGGCAGTCCGCAAAACGCAAGGCACGCATCGGCATAGCAGGCGGAGGTTGTCCGTACGGCATGGCAAATGAAGGCTCATTTGGTCCGCATGAGTTTTTGCCATTGGAAGCAACGAAAAGTTGTGGCAGTGTCGCACCGTCTAAACAAAAGCGCGGGGGTAGCACAATATGAACGGTCCAGTAACAGAAGTAGAGAGTCGGCAGGCACCATGCGCGGTGCCACGTGATTGCGGCAAAATTATGGATCTAGTTGGTCTCAGAACTTCGTCAACATAGAAGAAGGTGCAGAAGAATTGGTGTGGATGCAGACGTGGCATAGAGAGGTGTTCAATCATTGCCGCAAAGTGGTGGCATATTTAATTGATAAACACGCACCACATAAGGACGTGAACGGATTGCAGTTGACGAGGACTGTTTCTTCACTCTTCAGCGGCTTTTTCAGTGGCAAGAAGCCATCAGCAAAACGCAACTTAGAAAGCATGAGCATCGGTTGGTTGAAGGCGGCTGCAAAAGGCAAAATTGACAATGCGCGTATGGCGATGTTCCAATTCTTGCTATTCCGATGAGCAATTCACGAGTATTGCTTTTGGCAATCCGTGCCGACTTATCAATAATCAGGCAAGATATGTGCTCTATTGCAGCGGTAGACAAACTGGACGTGTCGAGGTGCAACTGGTTTGTCTTGGCTATACTACAGAAACCGACGTCTGCCACGCATCGGGGCTGGAGACAATGGCATTGTTGATTTGTTCTGGTGCGTTCATGGGTTCTCTTGCTCTGAGCCTCGATGCACCCGAGGTAAAGATGTTCAATGAAGCTTGCGACTTCGTCTTTCACGAGATGCGCGGTTACGAGAGTGTCATCTGCAGTTCTGTCATTGCGCTGGAAGGACAGTTTGGCGATTTCCATCAAACCAGACGCACCATAGGCAGCAAACTGTGTATAAACCCTCTCATGCCGTTCTATTGGGCATTCGATGTCGAGAAAGTCGCTCGCAGCATTTTGTATCTCAACGACATTTTGGACACAGAAAAACTCAGCGAGGTCGGCTCGAAGATCAAGGAGTTTGGAGATTTAACGCCACGTCGCCGCATTCCTGCTTCTCCATTTGAGTTCGAGGAGTCATCGGAGACCGGGCAGTCTAAGCTAACTCGCTTTGATCATCTCCAGCAAATTTCCAGGCGGCCAGCATTGCTGCTAGATAACTCACAGCTCCGATCAGCGTTGCCGAGAGAGTGTTGTTTGATTGCGGTCAAATTAAATGAGCTTCGGGGACAATTAAAATTGAGCTGCTGACTACCCGTTGAACAAAGACACTTCGGTTAGACCGAGCGCAAAGTAAACCGCTTTCTCGGTGAACAGCTTTAGCTGTTTGCTGAGAAAGCGGAACCGTAGGCGGTGCAAGCCAACGGAGCCTACGATCTGGTCGATGGGCATTCCCTGATCAGAATTCAATGCCCGATGTTTTTTTCGTTTTGCAGCAGATTGCACTCGATAGCTCTCTCCGTTCAGTTCCAATACCGTTGCGTGATGAACGAGCTTGTCGACAGCAGCCATTGTTGTGACAGCATCTTTGAAGATTCTGTCCCATTGGGAGAACGGAAGATTACTGGTCACAATAAGATTGCGCTGTTCATACCGCCCTGCCATCAGTACAAACAATACGTCAGTTTCTTCGCGGTCCTGCGGAACGTAAGAGATGTCATCGATAATCAAGGCGTCGAAACGATCAAGTCTCTTCAGCATTTGATTTAGTTTGAGATCTCGCTTGGCGCATAACAACTCTTGGACCAGGGCACTGGCTGTGGTGAAGAAAGTTTGCCGACCACGCAAACACCATTCGCGCAGCCGCAGCCAAGTGAGATTTACCTGTACCTGGATTGCCGAAGATCAAAATATTCTCGGCAGAATCAAGGCAGGTGCCCTCAGCCAGTTCACTTACTTGGCTCTCGGAGATACCTTCGAATCTAGCCAGATCGAAGGCATCAAGAGTCTTTCCTCGAGGTAGTTTTGCCTGTCGAATCAGGCGATCGGCACGGCGATTGTAGCGTTCTTCGCTTTCGGTTTTCGAAAGATGGTAAAGATAACCGACGTGGTCGATTCGTTTTTCTCGGACTGGCGTGCAAACTGCTGGTAGTTACTAACAAATGATGGAAGATGAAATCCTTTGAGAAGAGCTTCCAGTTCAGATTGTCTAGTAAGAGTGCTCATTATTCGGCTCCTTCGGGTTTGTGAATCGCAAGAGTCCATCGTATTTTTTGAGTGATGGTTGAAAGACCTCTATCTGAGGCACTTTCCTCGGTTGACTACAGAGCTGGCGAACTCACTCGCTCATTGGAAGTTCATTGTTTTCGAGTAACATCTCCGGAGCTATCGCAACATCGCTTTCGCTGTCCACCGCTTGGTGCAGTATGCGAAGATACACTTTGTCCGCTCGGTCTTCGTTCTCTTCTATCAAGCGATCATAGGCTTGTCGAAAAACAACCCGAGGAAAAGTTCTTCTCGAAACTGGTACTTTCTGAATGCACCCGGCTTTCGCATGAGGTGGGAAATTAGATGCCGATAGTTGATTGCTCTACCGCCTGCTGGTTTCCGCGGTGACGTGAGCAGCAAATGTTTTCCATAAAAGACTTCCACCAGATCGTAATAAGCAAATGCCTTGAGCTTCTGTCCAATGTACCTACTCGGAACAGAATACGTCGCTCCCTCTACCCTAATTGTGCTCCAGGCGGTGACCATTGGTGTAGACTCTAGCGGCTCATTCCACGACTCTCGCGGTAACTCCTGCAAGTGTGGAAGTTCTTCGCGCAACCGTTCCTGTCTGTGTTTGTTGCGTTCCCTTGCCATCGTCTGGATGAAAGCATCGTATGCTTCTTGAGACTTGAAGTCGCGGCTGCGACGCAATCTTAACCGCTGATCCAGGGAATTCTTAAATAGATGGTGGCTTTTCTCCACCGAGCCATTCTCATTGCTACGGCCTGGATTGTTGGCACTTGGCTCAGCGCCGTAGTGTGCTAGAAAGTCGATCCATCTTTTTTGAAACAAATCGTACTCACCAATTGGTACCGCGGCCGCCAGATTGTCTGTTCGATGCTCAGGCGCGACGGCTCCCAGAGCCTGTACTGCTTTACTGAAACCTGTGGTTAGCGTCTCAAAACTCTCCGAGAAACAGATACGTATTCCCAGCGAGAGTAGGGAAGCATGAAGTGCTAAAGAAGGTGGGGAAACGGCTTTCCATCAATCTCAACACTCAAAGATGTGCAATGAGTGTAGTCGCTTTGACTTTGCCTTCCTGGATGAATGGTTTGCAAAAACATAACCTCCTTCCTCTTTGGTCCTTCAAGAACACGCCAATCTCTTACTCGCCGGCGCAACGTGCGCACTTGTCCTGGCTGGAATTTATCTGGATACGATTCCATAAGCCATTCCATAAGAGTCTTTGCCTCCAATCCGGAGTCTTTTTCCAGGAGCTTCCTGAGCTCAGGCCAGACCTCCCGTTGCGCAAATCGATAGCTGACCGTTATGTTGACTTCATTAAGGTGATGTTATAGGAGGATCCGAGGCTGAAATCGACGTCTTAGCAATTGACGAAATGGGCAACATGAGCTATGACAATCGAAACGCCGATCTTTTGTACGAAGTAGTCTCTGAGCGATACAGAGAAAATCCACCATCATTACGACCAACAAAGCCCCCACCGATTGGGGAGAGAATATGCAAGCACGTCAATTGCTAGAAATCGCAATCGGCAGCAGTGCACGGGATTGGACTGTGTCTATGTCCGTCCACATAGGGAGCCACTCCTGGAATTCCTAAGGTGTCGAGCCCGAGCTCGAACCAACTTCTCGATGGTTAGAGTGTTCTCGAATTTCGAATTGAGCGGTCAACGACAATTATTTCTGTGCTAGACTAAGCGTCTGAATAAAGTGGCAGTTTCATCGTTTTGGAAGAGCGCTCGCCGCATTCGAAGGTCTCGAACTTAAGTGGTAAATGGTATCCCTTTCATCCTCTCGATTTAGAAAGGTGTGCCATGAAAGAGCTACTATCGTTTTTTTCGAATAAGACGAAGTCCCTGGTTGGACAGCAGTTTGTTCGGCTACAGGGTCCAGAGAAAAGCACACGCACGGCACAGGAGGCTCTGGCATTTCTCGCGGAGTCGTACAACGCCGTTGGTCCGGATACAGACCTGCCGAGATTCGTAGCCGAGTGTGAAAAACTGAATTTGATCCAACGAGTAGTCGCATACGAGGGAGCTTTCAGTGCGGCCATCTGTCTTGATGTATCACATCCGCGTGAACATGCACGTGCGGTTGAAATGGCGGATCTGGCGCCCGCTCACGTAGCAGCGCTTGGTCTGGGCACCGGTCATGCTCTTGCCCGTCTACGCGTCGAGGCTGACATTACACTTCCTCTATCCGAGCACTATCTGGGCTGGATGGCGATGGATGCCTACGGTATGCATGAAGGGTATTTCCACTGGTTCGATAGTGTGCAGAATATGCGCGTACCGCTCAAGCTGCCACCATTAGCGATGGCAGCCTTCGATCAAGGGCTTGGCAGGGCCTTGTTTTTTATCGCCAACGGAGATGCGCACGCAGTCCAGCAACTTTTAGAGAGATTTCCAGTGGCGCGGAGATCCAGTCTATGGCGCGGGATAGGCTTGATGGTGGGCTTTTGGGGAACAGATGACGAGTTGCAGATGACGCGTCTACTGAAGTTTTCCAAAGAGTTTCGACCTTACTTCCAACAAGGTGCCGCTCAGGGTGTTTCGCTGAGAGTCGACTGGGATGATGTTATCGACCACACCAAGGCGTCCGCTGAGTTGATTTGTAAGGCTTCTGTCAATGAAGTCGCCGACGTGTCTTCAGCATGCATGGCCATACACACGGGTGATACGTTTGACACCCGGTCTTACGTGAACTGGCAAAACGAACTGGTTAAATTCTTCGCCAACGGTGATTTGAAGTGAACATTGGCAAAATTTTTCGAGACTAGCCTCGATGAGCAAGAACATTTTTCCGGTAATCTCGGACGAGACAGCAGCGCGATCATGGCGCAAAGACCTTCTTCGGGCATCGACGATTGCCGCTTCGTCGGGATCCGGCGCTATGGTACTACTGGCAGTGACGGTCTGCCCGGACATAGTCAATGATGCAAGAGCGATCAGCGTTCTGTTCGGAGGTGCCGCCCTTGTTGCCATTTTTTCTGCATCTTTTTACTGGTACTCTTCCCTGAAAGTTGTTGAAGCCGCTCGTTCTCGAATGCAGTCAGCACGCCGTTTCTTGCAGGACGCCGGTCACGAGCTCGCCACGCCCGTCGCTATTTTAGGCTCGAGAATTCAAGTCATGGCACGTGAGCCTGAACTGGACGACGAGAGCCGCGACCATCTCAACGTTTTGAGTGAGTCTACATGCCGCTTGTCTGTCCTGGTTGACGACATGCGAGCACTGGCACGCGCAGAGGCACCAAGGAGTGCTTCCGATCTTTCAATCATCAATCTTGGCGATCTGGTTCACTCTATCAGCGCTCAGATGAAAGATGTCTGTGCTGAACGCGGAATCACGATCGTCACGGACGTCAAGCCAGTTGCCACAATTATCGGTGAACGCGAGGGTGTGGAACGTGCCATAACCAACCTGTTGTCTAACGCTGTTCGCTATGGGCGCAACGGTGGCAAAGTTCGTATCACAATACGGCCGTCCCACGATTCTGTTGAGCTCACCGTTCAGGATGATGGAATCGGCGTTTCACCCGAGGAATTGCCCAAAATTTTCGACCGGTTCTACAGGGCGGAGCGGTCCAGAAAGTCTGAAACGCCTGGGTCCGGATTGGGACTTGCCATAGTGAAGGCAGTAGTGGAGAGTCACTCTGGAAAAGTTTATGCGGAGTCTGAATTTGGCAGCTTCACTCGCTTCACCGTCGAATTTCCCAAGTCTCCGGTTCATCCGATAATGAAGATGATGAAAAGTAATACATAATAAACCTGGAGTAGCCCGAAACAACATCGCGCTTATGCGCGCGTGGAATCAATGGTTTCAAGCGAAAGCGAATACCCAACACCATGAAGTGTTATCAGCATAGACTTGCGTCCAGGCGAGTCGATCTTACGCCGCAAAGTTTTTATGTGGGTGCGCACATTCTGGATCGAGGCTTTGCCATTCCACAAACTATCAATAAGTTGGCTAGGACTGAAAATCTTATTAGGTTGTTTTATGAGAAGCTCGAGAAGCGCGAATTCCTGCGGCAAGAGCTTGATTTCATGGTCGCCCCGCCAGACCTGGTGAGTCGACGTGTCGACAACAAGATCGCCCAATACAAGTTGATTGCCAATCATCGAAACCGACCGTCGCATAAGGGCACGAATGCGAGCCAGAAGTATCTTGAGATCAAAAGGTTTGGTTAAATAGTCATCAGCTCCGGCATCCAGCCCTGCTTCGATGTCTCCGGTATTTGCTTTTGAGCTTACGATTAGGATTCTGGCATTACCGCCCTTGCTTCTATACTGCCTGCACAGTTCAAGCCCGTTGATGCCAGGCAAAAGGATGTCCAAAAGTATTACATCAAACCGGCGATGATTAAGCCGTTGAAAAGCCAGTTGGCTATCCAATGCAATTTCGACCTCGTGCCCTTCCAATGCCAACCAGTCTCTTACCGACTCAGCTAGCCTACTCTCGTCCTCGACAATTAGAATTTTTGCCATTTTCAAAACAAGCCATAGAAAATCGCTCCTTGGATTCCAAAATCCAAATAACCATATGGCGACAACGCAATACAAGGCTTCTATCGTCCGATTAATGTGTTTGCACAATGAATTCGGACAATGACGGAGTTTCGTCACAGCAAAAGTTCACGCAATTTTCATCTTTGAATAAAGCGGTCCTTAGTCAAGAAAGCTTCTAGAAAACCATTTAATCGACGAGGAGCCGGGTGGTAACACCGAAGTTTACGGACAACCATTCAGCTCCTCGTGTGCAACTCCCTAGTGGCGGATGGCTGTGGTGCTCGACTTGAAGAACTGCACGAAATCTCCATTGTCAGGTCTCAGCGTCAACAAGACTGCAGTCGTCTTCATCATGTGTGAGGAAGTCTTTTTGGCTTCTGCGTGGCTCGATTTCAATAGATGCTTCAACGGTCTGACCGCATAACATGCTGATGGAATTGAGAATTCAGATGTGTAACCACTCCAGCCATTACTGAGATCGAGCTGATTGAGAGCGCGATACTGGATCAGCTCGATCGGGTTGACCTTCTCGAAAAGTTGGGTTTTGAGATGGCTGACAAACACATGACGTCCTGGTGAGAGGTTGATCTGTTTTCCATTACTTTGCACAACCACAGAGTTCTTGCGGTCGTCGTCAAGGTCATAAACTGACAATCCATGCTTGTCTTCGATAAGCAGAGCCATTGAGCGAGCTTTTAGCTTAACTACGCCGTGTGGAGTTTCGATGGTCGTGTCGATGGACGGCGCAACCAGCACATTTCCTTGCTCGAGGACATAGTTCTTGCAGCCTGTCGATTGTTTGATTTGGGGCTGCAATTTACCGTGGGTGGCATTTGTTGCAGCGACGTACTCGAAGCCAAAGTCTTTGTTGCTATGGAAGGCGGCGTCAATGACAAGCTCATTGGATTGCTCAGTTCCCTCAGCTCCCCCTGTTGATTGACCATCACCAATCGGGCTGGACGACTGCGCCTCGTCAAACGAGGCGATACCGCTGAGTACGCGGGCTGCCATTGCCCCACCGGAGGACAGCGTTAGGTTGGCATTGGCAAGAGTCGGTATCAGGCTGGTGTTGTTTGCGAACGCTGGATCAATTTCAAGTACGTTCGTTAGATGATTACCACTTGCGGCCAGGTTACTTGTCAGGTTCGCGTCAACAAACTTGAGCGACGGCAGAATTTCTGTGTTCTCCACTTTGCTCGCGGTCGATCTGCCTTGAGGCGCAGACAGGAAGCCACTAGCATCGACTATGCCGGATGTCTGACCAAGTGCGGCGACGGGAGGATCTGCGACAAAGGTGCCACCATTGAGGACGATTGTCTTCTTGCTTGAGCCGTTGAATGTAATGTTGGCTCCTTTCGCGGTCAAGTTGTTTACGGCATCTTTATTGTCGATTTTTATGCCATTCCCGAACAACACTTGTCCCCCGAGGCTGGGGTTCACTGTCACGTTGCGTGAAGGAGTTTTGCCTGCAGTCGGCGCCTGAGTGCCAACAGTGACAGTCAAATTTCCAAGTCCGGATGTCGAGGCAAGCGCTTCGACATCAACTCCGGCTCCAAATGTAATGGATGACTGCTTGAATACTTTCTTGTCGGCCGATGTGATGGCGAAATTGATGTCGCCTTCATTGGCTATGATGGTTGCTCCAGGGTTGATGAGCATTTTGCCCTGGTTCTGAGCGATATTGATGTCACCGGCCACGGTGCTGATATCACCTAATTGAAGTCCGGATGGATCTTTCTTCGGCTTTGCCAGGGCGATGCCTGTAGCCAGTACATCGAAGTCCTGTCCGGCGAAACCAGTGATTGTGACAATCCCAGTCGTCACATCGGACTGAACGAAGACGTTGCCATTGAGGCTTTCCAGTTCGAGATTGGTCAAAGTGGTGTTAAATCGGTCGCCACTGGACTGATCGCCGACATCGCCATTAGTAGAGGCGAGGATAATTCGTCCTGCCGTTACGTTGGTGAGATTGACATCGCTGTCAAGCAAGTTGCCGCCTGCTTGCAGTCGGACCACTCCGGCGCCGGCATTGAGTGTGCCATCCAGATTTACTTTGCCGTTACCCAGACCGACCAGGCTAATGTTGGCACCAGTGAGAGTGCGGCCGGCAGCGACAGTGACATCGCCATCGCCGCTTGCGGTGAGATTGATGTCGCCGGTCGTGGTGATGTTGGCATTCAGGTTGATGGCATCGAGACCAGCAGTGTTATTACCATTGAGTGACAGGTTGGCCAGACTCAGGGCAGTACCACCAGTGGTGATGGCGCCGTTGGCAACAATATTGAGTGATTGCGTGGCACCTGTGACGGCTCCCAGTGCAATGTTGTTGGTTTCATTGAGAAGGCTGACATTGCCGCTGGCCGAGGAGCTAAGCGTCGTTATCGAGGAGTTATCGATCACGACATTGCCAAGACCTGAATTAACGTTGAGCACATTAGCCAGGACCGTGCTAGCAGGACCGATCTCGCCGATTGAATCCGATCCGGTCAAACCTCCCTGCAAGCTCACGATACCTCTACCAGCGTTGAGATTGCTGAATGTGATATTTCCTGCCGCCGTCGGTCCAGCCGTGAAACTCCCACCGGAAAGAACGCCGTTGAATACTGCTGGCGCACCGGTGGTACTCACTTGTGCGACGGACAAGTTGATGTTACCGCTCGTGGTTGTGCCGGAGGTATTGATCGAATCGAGGATAATGCCCCGTTCGCTAGCCACCGTCACTGTGCCGCCGACCACGCCGGAGGCGTTGATATCTCCAAAGTAGATAGTGCCATCACTGATGTCCCCGCCGTTTGCAACAGCAAGGATGGACCCCGCCACGCCATTGCCGCTGGAGACATTGATGTTGACGGTGTTCAAAATAATCGAGCCGCCATTTGTGTTGGGCGTGAAGTTCGTGAAGGTATTGGTGCCGTCAACTACTTGACCAGCAGTCGCCGGAATGAAGTCGTATCCGGCGATCAAAGTGAGATTGCCTGCCGGACCACCGGGGTTGGACAGATTGATGCTGGTTGCCGTACCTCCTTCGATATTGTTGGCCGCGATGATCGCAACGCTCTGACTGAGGAATTCGACATCGCCGGTGAGGACGACGGAGCCCTGACTATTTGCAATCGTCAAGCCCTCATCGCACACAAAGGTTAGTGGACTGCCGACGATTAAACCGATCAGCTCGACATCGCAGGCATTGACGGTTAGCGCTAGTTGTCCGACAACGTCAGCTCCGGCATTGACTCTGAACGTCTGCGTTGCATCGTCGACGGCAAACATATCGGCTTTACTCAAGAAGGTGATATCGCCCGAGAGGTTGAGGTCGAGATCGGTGGCTGTGAAACTGACTGATTGTCCGAGACCGGTGGCACTAAAGGTTCCGCCCGTCAGCCCGTTTACGGAAAGAGCACTTCCTGTTTGGCTTGCAACAGTGATGGAGCTTCCGGATAGATCGAAACCATTTACTAGATTTGGAGTAACCAGGTCTATATCGCCTGTCGTAGTGATATCACCAGTAGTGGTGATTGAGCCGGTTGTCGCGACTGCCAATGATTGCGTAGCACCGAACGAGCCGAGCAGCAAGTTATTAGAACCATTGCTGAAGTCGACGGAGCCGGGGCCACTCGCAGACAGAGTGCCTACGCTGTTCGCGGCTGTATCGAGTGCGGCAGAACCAGCCGATGCACCGGTGAGATTGAGAGTCAAGGTTCCGGCAGTGGTCAAAACACCTGTAGCACTCTGGGCGATATCAGCATTTATTGTGGTGAGGTTTATGCTGGAGCCCGCCACTGCACCGTTGAAAGTGATATCGCCGGCCCGGGCGGTCAGGTTCTTCTGTCCGGCACCGATAAGACTGCCACCGGTTGCGATCGTTATCGCATTAGATGCATCCAGAGTTGTTGTCCCAGAATTGCTCAACGTATTCGAAACGCTGATGTCGCCGTTGTTATTGTCGAGCAAGAGCGTTCCTGCCAGAGTGGTATTAGCACCAGTGGTTATGGCGCCTGCATTGTTGAGTCCGGCATTTACAGTCAGATTAGTGAGCGTCTGACCGAGAAGTTGAATGCCATCGTCTTCGTTGATCGTCAGCGAAGTTCCAGCTGCGGTCGCCGAGAGCGATGTGACATCGGTCGTCAAAGTCACAGGTCCGGTCGCATACACGAGAGTCAGAGCTCCGCCGTTGACGCTACCGCCGGTTTGACTGATGGTCGTGTTGGTGTCGAGTGTGACAGCGGTTGTGCCACTGACACCATTGGAAAGATTTATAGCGCCGTTATTGTTATCGAGAATAAGAGTACCGGCGACCGACACGGCGGCACCAGTGGTGATATCGCCAGCATTCCCCCTACCCGCATTTACGGTCAGGTCGGTGATGTTCTGCGAAAGGAGCTGAATGCCATCATCCTCATTTATAACGAGAGTTCCGCCGGCGGCGTTGGTTGTCAGCGAGGACACGTCTGTACTGAGCGTAACTGGGGACGAGCCGAAACCGACCGTTAACACACCACCTGACACGGTTCCTCCGGTTTGATTAATCGTGTCGGACGCGATGAGATCGACGGTGGAAACACCGCTGACGTTTGCCGACAGTTCTAGATCGCCACCATTCTCGGTTCTTAGTGTTACACCGTCACCCGATACGATTCCTGCCACGGAAACGTTGGCGTTGAGCCCTGTTGCTCTCAGCGTCTTGACGCCATTGCCGGTGAGGCTGCCTGCGGCAGTAACACTGAGATTATTTGCTGTCGCAGTAATATTGGTGGTGCCTGCAGTTTGAATCGCGAAGTCGACGTCGAGTCCAGTGCCGCCACCGGTCAGCGTCAACTGGTCTATGCTGAAACCACTTTGCAGATCGAGTGTTCCAGTTGTGGTGACGCTCAGATCTTGAAGAGCAGATCCCGTCACACTGACAACATTGATTGCAGTGCTGCCGTTGTTCAGCGTAACTGAACCGTTGCCTGTGACAGTGGTCGTCAGGTTGGTAACGACGTTGCTAGCTGCGCTCAGAGTAACTGAGCCCGCATTGTTGAGCACTGTGTTGAGCGTATTCGCCGTAACAACACCGCTGGAGTCCTGCGTTACCGTGCCACCGGTGGTGGTGAGCGTTACGGTCGGTCCGCTCAAGGCGCCGTTGAGTGAAATGGTGCCGGCTCCCACGGAAACGCTCTTTGTTCCGCTACCGATCAGGCTGCCACCCGATTGAATGTTGACGTTGCCAGAGGAAGCGCTGACGTCTGTCAAGCCATCTGCTGTGACCTCAGAACTGATGTCTACGTTTGTTCCCTGGAGAGTCAAGTTATTGACAGTGAAATCCGGGCCGGCAACATCGATGTCACCGCCATTGGTTATGGTCAAGTTTTGCGAAGTGCCCTGAATGGAAGCGACATCAATGTCATTGCCGCCATTGTTGAGTTGAACGCTTCCCGCACCAGTAATGTCTGTATTTAGTGTTCCTACACTGTTGGTCGTCGCGGTTGCAAGGTTAACGCCGCCGGCGTTGTTCGCAACGACGTTGAGTGTATCAACGGTGACCGCTCCGCCTGCGGTTTGAGTGACACTGCCGCCTGTCGTTTCGAGAGTTACGGATGCACCTGCAAGAGCGCCTTGCAAATTGATACTGCCTGTGCCGACAGTGATGGTTTTCTCTCCCGTGCCGATAAGGCTTCCGCTGATATTGACATTGCCACCGGTGCCATCAACGGAGCTAGAGCCATTAGCCGTGACCGCTGTGGCCAATGTGACACCGACACCTGTAAGATTCAATTGATCGACGGTAAATGCTCCGCCGGTTGTATTGATGGCTCCCGTGGTATTGACGGTCAGATCCTGGTTGGCGCCGGAGATACTGCCCAATGATAGTACGGAGGCGCCGTTGTCGACATCAACCAGACCGTTGCCACTTCCCATAGAAGTGTTGAGAGTACCAACATTCGTTGCCAGAGTGGCAACTCCGTTTGCACCTTTGACGGTTAGTGTGTTTGCATTGACGATGCCTGCCCCAGACTGACTGATAGTGTCTGTGCCTGTTGCCGCTCCTTGAAGGGTAACTGTTGATGCACCGGTTATCTCATTGAGAAGTAGATCTCCTGCACTGGCAGTAACATTCGATGTAAACGTGCCGCCGGAGATCGTGCCGTCAGTCACAACTATCGGTCCCGGGGTCTGCACGGCTTGAGGCGTGGAGACGGAGAGTTCAACAGCTCCTCCGCCAGCACCGCCGGATACGTCGATATTACCGACGGTGACGCCGGTTTCGCCGACTACAGTGACGCTACCACCGACTCCATTTTGGGACGAGCCATCGATGGTGCCGAGTGTGACTGAACCACCTCGAGCGATGGCAAGAACATCTCCGCCGTCGTTGCCGGCTCCGGTCGCACTGACGTTGATCGTGACGTTGCCACCGTTGATGTTATGCGTACCGGTCGTTGATGGTGCAGCAAATGTAAACGGATCAAGGGTTTGAATCTGACCGCCACTAGACGTGGTGAATGTATAACCGGCAACGAGGCTCAAAGTGCCCGCATCACCTGAATCGTTTGAGAGATTGATTGTGATGTTGCCGAGGTTGATGTCGTTGCGCGCAATAATCGAGAAGTTCGAGCCGTTGATTGTCGTGTCATCCGAGAAATTGACGCTGCCATCGGTGTTGATGATGGTTCCGCCGGCGGCGATATTCAAGATGAAGTCGTTGCCAGTGATTTGTGGTTGCGACAGAGCAGAACCTTCTTGAACCCAGCTGGCGGTATTGAGAGTGACGTTATTATTGCCATGAAAGGACGAGTCGCTCACTGACGGTGCGCTGTTGACCCCTTTCGATGTTGTCACACCTAGTTTGTTGAACATCTCGACGTCGCCATCAAATTCCATGTCGCCAAACAGATTTAGCGCCGCACCATTTGCGGTTCTGAAAACAATTGCGGCTGGATCGCTGGGCGAACCGGCGGCTCCGAAAGGAGGAGTAACGCCGCTCAGCACGCTGGCACCGCTTACGGTACCGCCTACCACGGTCAGAGAGCCTGTCAAATTCTGGATTGTGATGCTGGTTATGCCGGCAGTGGCACCACCGGCTTGAACTGTATTATCGAGATTGACGAACCGGGGAGCGTTGAATGTCAGGGTTCCGGTTGTGTTGATGTTTTCTGTAATCTCAATTCCGGTTGCACTGGTTGTTGAGGCAACAAGAGATTGTGTCGAACCAACCGTTCCTATTTGCAATGCGTTGCCACCATTGGCAAAGGCAATGGTGCCACCACCTTGACCATTCAGGAGATTGACGTTATTGGCAGCAACATTGAGTGTGGCTGTGCCTGGAGTGCCACCCAACAGGTTTATGTCAAGCGAGCCACTTCCACTTGTCGTGATCGCCCCTGTGGCTGACTGCCCAATTGCTCCGTTGGTAGTCGTAAGGTCAACTACGCCATTGGTATTGGCGGTGACATTGTCGTTTATGGAGATACCGAAGCCACCCAATGCTTCGAGCGTCAAAGCATCGAAGTTGACGATGTCGTCGATTGTGGAAACATTACCCGCGGTTGTGGTGACATCTAGCTCGCTCAATGTTTGCGAACCTAATTGAATGGCGTTGGCTTCATCGATGATGAGAATCTCGCCTGCGGCATTGCTCGTCAGCGATACGACATCGGTGTCCAGCGTAACAGGTCCATTGACAAACGCCACATCCAGGTTGCCACCACTGATGGTCCCGCCATTCTGAGTAATCGTGTCGCCGGCATCCAGGTTGACAGCGATGCTTCCAACCACGTTGTTATTGAGAACGACGTCTCCGCTGTCACCGGTGAGATTTACTGTTCCGCCAGATATAGTCGAGAGGGCGATGTCGCCTGTGGAGTTATGAACCTCGATAAGACCACCGGTTGCGCCCGTCGAAGACAAAGCCGGTACGGTAAGTACCGCCTCGTCGCCTTCAATTTGAATGTGCCCGCCTGTGCCCGCGTTTCCGCCATTGGCTGTGACACCGCTGCCAAGGCTTAGCCCGCCGGTTCCGGCAGTCACTTTGACGGCGCCGCCATTGCCCGTGGTCAGCCCATTTGCGGTCACACCAGCGATAGCAACCGAAGAGCCGGCTCCTGATTCGATCGTAACGTCACCACCAGCGAGACCGTTGCCTGTGGAACTCGAATCGATGGTGACCAGCGCTCCATTCACGTCGCCCGCGGCCGAAAGAACGATCTCGCCACCGCCGCTTGCGCTGGTGGAATCGATTTGACCGCCCGCGATGGAAAGGTCGATTACGTCTGCGGAGGAAACGAATAGAGCATTGCCGTTGGTGACGACGTTGCCAATCGTGGTTTCAATTGAAACCTGGCCAATTGAGCTGGTGTTTGTACTATCTCCAGCGCTGATTGTCAGATCGCCTGCGCTGACATCGAGGTCCGAGCCGATCAGGTCAATGCTTCCGGCAGGTGATGAATTGGCCGATGTGCCGGCAAGAATTTCCGAGTTGCCGACCGTGTTGATAGAACCGTCTACACTGCCTACCGCAGAAAGGATGATCGTGCCGCCGCCGTCAACGCCTGTTGCTTCGATTAAACCATTGTCTACCGTTACGCCGCCATTAGCTATTGCAGTGCCGATATTCGAAACCGAGATGCTTCCACCGACGCCGCCGGCAGTACCACCGTTAGTCGATATGCTCGAAACCGTCAAGGCGAGCGCACTCTCGCTTGTGATTGTTAAAGCGCCGCCCGTCCCCGTGGTGCCTGCATCGCTATGAATAGAACCTGCAGTAATTGCGCCACCTCCGGCCGTGAGCTCGACGTCCGCGCCGTTGGAACTATTGCCGGCACCGTTTGCGTCGATATTGCCGATTGAAATTCCACCGGAAGCCGAGTTAGCGGTGAGCAAAACCTTGCCTGCCTGGAAGCCGGCAGTTGCAGCGGAAGTGTCTATGCTGCTCGTGCCACCATTGATAGAACCGCCCTGCGCGGTCAGAGTTACGTCGCCACTGTCGGCTGTGGAGGAAGAAGTATCAATTGCCCCAGATAGCGAGAGGAGTATGCCGCCCGAGGTTTGAATGGAGAGGTCGTCACCGTCAGTGGTGACGTCTCCACCGTTCGTGACAAGCGATACTTGTCCGGAACCGAGGACTCCCTGCGCGCTTAACGTCAAGCCACTGGCAGCGGCCTCGATTGAGCTT
This sequence comes from Candidatus Obscuribacterales bacterium, assembly GCA_019746975.1. GTDB lineage: Bacteria > Cyanobacteriota > Vampirovibrionia > Obscuribacterales > Obscuribacteraceae > JADYXR01. The sequence goes on along the minus strand of JAIERK010000006.1, from coordinate 26,475 downwards.
CCTTGAATTGTTATTGTGCCTGCTTCGCCACCCAGCACGCCGTCAACGTTGATTGAGCTTACATTGAGGACCACTGCACCGTCAGTAGTACCGGCAGTGGCATCGAAGGTGAGATTTCCACCCTTGCCTCCGTTGCTACCGACATTGAAGACTCCACCATTGACGCTGATTCCACCTGGACCTGCGTTTCTGACTATGATCGTACCGCCGTCGCCTGACGTGGAACCGCCGGCAGCCGAGATCGGGAAGGAGAAGAAGGGGCTGAAGCTGTTCGCGACGACGGTGACACTGCCACCGGCGCCAGTATCACCACCATTGGCGTTGACGTTAAGTACCGTCAGTCCGCTTGGTCCACCACCTATTTCGACAGTGCCACCAGCTCCACTGCCAAAGCCATTGGCTGTAACAAAACCAATCATTGCCTCAGCATTGACCGAATTCAGACCGGCAGTCAGGGTTATGTCGCCTCCATCATTGTTGCCGTTAGTCGCTGAGGTATTGACACTATTTGTGACGATCGTGTGGCCGCTCGTGACAGAAACGTCCGCGCCGTGAGTGGTCACTCCGTTAACTCCAACGTTGCCGATTGTGGTTGCATTGCTGATGAACGTTCCGCTATAGCTTCCATCCAGCTGGTCGATCACGGAGGGCGTTTGTGGTAGAGCGGCCGCTACGGTGACATTGCCAAAGCCGTCAAGCCCTCCAGTCGTATCAATTGGCCCGACGTTGACAGCCAGGTTAGCGAAAGTGTCATTGCCTCCTACTATCACGACGTCTCCCGCGTGACCGCCGGCACCTCCGCCACTCAAGATGGGTAGCGAAGTATTCACAAGAACGGTGCCTTTGTTATTGGAGTTATCGAAGGCGACAAGAGTTAGATCGCCACCATCACCAGTGGCAAAGCTGCTGGCCGTGCTTAGTTTCAATAAACCAAATGAAGCGAAGTTGATGATTCCGCCATCTCCAGCACCGTTGATCGTTACGGTTTCGCCATCGTCATCAAAGTCTGCGCCGGCAACGATCACAATATTTCCGCCGTCGCCGGCGTTGTTCGAACCATCGATTTCGACGGCGGCACCGGTGATGACGTCTTGCCCGGAGACGATAATAATACCGTCATTGGCGGTTATGTCGTTCATGAGTGTGATGGTCATGGGCGAGGTTATCGTGACCGGATCAGCGTCGATAGCGCCAGCCACCGTGACCGCGCCACTTGCCCGCACCCGCAAGTCGAAAACCGAGCTGGCGTCTATTTGAAGAGCACCAATCTGATTGATTCTTACAAGACCTGTGCTCGAAGCCTGGAGGGCGCCGACTTGAGTGTTCAGGTCGACGTCGCCGGCATTTGTGCTGATATTCAACAATCCGGTGGACTTCAAAATTCCAGGACCAGACATGGTGCCGGTTCCACTGGTGGTTAATGTAATGCCACCATTGGCAGTGACATCTCCATTGAATTGATAGCTTCCGCCACTAGCGGAGTTAACAGTAAGACTTCCGCCAGCTAGATCGGACTCGTTGAAGTTGAGTCCATTGGCTTCAGCCAGGATAATGTTCCCGCCTGTTGTATGGGCTGCGAATGCCGCAACGTCCGTCGTCAGATTAGTTGATGCTGAGCCAGCGGTGACCGTAAGTAGACCGCCACTGATAGTGCCGGTCGATGTGATTGTCGCCGAACCCGAATCATCGACAGCAAGGTCGATACTGTCACTTCCGGCAACGTCGTCATTTAGAACAACGCCATTGCCGCTGGCAGCATCTGATACCAAAGATATGTTGGAAGCCGAAAGATTCGCCGTTGGCGTTACTGTCAGGGTTCCGCTGCTCCTGAAGGCGATGCTGCCGTCGGCACCAGCATTGGCGCTAAATTGACCAGCCCCTGACCCAACATCGAGATTGCCGGAGGTAAGCCAAACAGATATGGAGCCACCACCGGCGGCTCCAGTTGCAAGCAAATCTATAGGCTGGCCACCGGCAAAGATCACCGATCCCTTGAGGGAGATTGTCCCACCACGAGAGGCCACTCCAGAACCAGCCAGATTGATCGACGAATTACTACTTATGTCAAGAATGCCGAGATCAGCATCGAGGAGCAGGTTGGCCCCATCCCCGTTGGTCACAGAGAAAACAATTGCATTTGGGTTTACTTTGATCCCAGTGCTGCCGAGGTTAGTGACTTTGATGGTGCCGCCGTTACCGACAGCATCTGCAGTGGAAAAGAGCTGTCCAACCGCGTTGTCATCCGTTACTGCTCCAATGACCTGAAGAGTCGAAGTCCCACTTGCGGTTATGTCAATAGTTCCTGAATTCCCCGCATCATCGGATCGCGCAACGATACCGGTGCCCACTCCGATCTTTACGTTGCGCCCGGCGACAACCTTTATGACTCCGCCCTCAGTCGTCATTTGTCCGGTCTTAATGTCCGCTGCCTGGAGGGCCCCACCGAGAAACGTGCCGGAGGTGGTGTCTGCAAAGTCCGCTGCTCCTGTTGACAGAACGATCTCATCCGCAGCCGTATTTGGTGTGCTGGTGACGAGGGTGTAGTTACCGAGATTGCTGTTTGCTCCAGCAGCATTAACCCCGGATACCGATATCGCCGTTCCATCAATCCTACCACCAACTACAATCACATCTCCACTCGTTCTACCTGGTCCGGCGCCGGTTTCCATGTTGGTGGGGTTAAAAACTCGACCGCTGTCGGTTTCGTTGCCGGAAAAAGCAACTAAATTGATGTTGCCACCATCGCGGCCGACCGAGCCGTTTGCGTTGAAGGCAGCACTGGACGTGATCATGTTATCCAGGCTGACCGAGCCACCAGACAATGAACCCGAAAGAATTGTAATATTGTCCGAGTTGACCGTGAAATCAGCGCCCGCGATAAACGACAGCGTGCCACCCCCATTGGTGCCAGAACTGCTGATCGAAACAGATTGAGGACTTGGTCCTGTAAGAATATCGTGGCCGGCGACAAGAAGAATTCCTCCTTGAGCCTGGATCGTGGCGTTTACAATAATGTCCTGAGGTGAGGTAATTGCTACCGTTGCCGGAGTGCTGATTGTGGATACAGAGACGGAATTGTTGGAATGAAGATTTACCGAACTGTTTGCCACAATGCCATTTGGAATCGACAAATTGGCAGGCTGTAGCGCTCCTCCAAAGAATGCCTCATCAGCATATTGCCCGGTTGTTGAGCCAAAGGCTGATATTTCCACAGGTTGTGAAGTATCAGGTGTCGCGGTTCGGACATCAACTTTGCCGCCACCGCCAGGACCACCTAGTGTATTTATTCCTGTCACATCAATGGCGTTTCCACTTGTTTTTCCGGCACGAACAATAAAGTCGCCGCTAACACCACTTCCTTGCCCGCCGGTGAGCACAGATGGGATGTTGACAGTGCCGTTGCTCGCGCCAAAGGCGATCATACTCATATCGCCGCCAGACCCATCAACGAGGAACGTTTTTGAACTCAGCTGTTGAACTAAATTGGTTTTGAAGTCTATTCCGCCACCACTTGTCGATGGTCCGGTTATGGTTACCGAATTTGCTCCAATGTCGAAATCAGCACCAGAAATGAACGTCATTGCCCCGGCGCTCTCGACAGTGCTTTCGCCAGTTCTCACTACAATACCCGCCACGCCGGAAAAGATATTCTGGCCGGCAACAAGGAGAATGCCGTCTGGTGAAATTACATCATTACGGAGATCGATGCTTCCGGCACTTGTAATGGACGTGGACCTGGCGCTGATTGCCCCGGTCATCACTAATGAGCCGCCTGCATTTCCTGAACGAATCGAGACATCTTTCCCAGCGAAAAGGCCACCCACAAGACTAGTTGCTGCATTGTCTCGATACGTGGATGCCACGATTTTGTTGCCGCTAATGATACTGCCTGTGGCATCAAAGGTAATCGGCTGGCCATCAGATGTTCCCGACTGTGCGTTGGCGATAAACACATTTCCAGTTGCCGTGCCGCCGAACAGTGTCGTCGCTACTGGACCAATCTGAATGGTTGTTCCTGAAGCACCACCAGCAATCACAGTTACGTCACCATTTGCTCCCGAACCAGTTCCGTTTGTGGAAAACTGGGTGTTGCCAACTAGCTGCGGCAGCAAAATTCGACCATTGTTGCCGTTGCTGTCAGCAAAGGCAGCAACGGTAATATTGCCGCCGGACTGATTCGTACCGGTTGAGAAACTCTGGATAATCAAATTGCTCGCTGACGCCAGGTCGATATTCCCGCCGGTGGCAGAATTTGATGAGAATGAAACATTCCCAGTCGCGTTCTGCGTGTAGGTAGGCGGTGTCTGGTTGGGGAGGGTAGCCGGACCACCGGCGGGACTGACTTCACCGGAGCCAGCGGTGACATTCGCACCAGCAATGATGTTGATGTCGAATCCCTGCCCGGTACCTGTGTCCCGTGCGACTATATTGACGAATGTACCGGGAGTAGTAGTGATGTTGCCACCGGCTATGATGGCAAGATCTTCTGCGACGTTGACTTGACCGGCTAAGATGATGTTGCCGGTGTTGTAATAGGTAGGATCGCCCGTAAGGCACTGGTCCCCGAGTACGAGGTTTTCGGTGTTAGCGCTGACGTGGGCCGCATTGCCAGTAGAATTGATCTTTCCTGTAATCTTGTTGGAGAGGACATCAGCGCTTCCAAGACCAGCGTGCAGATTCAATTCGTTGGAAAGCAAGTCACCACCTACTATGGTGCTGTTTCCACTTCCGGCGTAATCAGCGGCTCTTAGATTGATTGCGCCTTTCTGCGCAGAGATGACACCGCCGAAGTTGCTTACTTCAAGCGCCTGGTCTGACACACCGTTGAGCGTGACGTTGCTATTGGTGGAAGTAACAAGACCGCTGTTGTTGATCGATTGAGCGCTCAACGAAACATCGCCTTGTGCCTGAACAAGCGCTGAAGCACCATTTGTTATCGAACGTCCTGCGGAAAGCTCAAGATTGCCGGAACTCGTGATGGAACCTTCATTGTTGAGATCTTGATTAGCACGCAGGCTTAAATCAACTTTTTGATCAGAAGATGTAGAGGGCGAACTGAACGTAGAACTGTCGGTCGTGATTGACGCTCCGAGCTGATTGTCGATGTTTCGTGCAGAAATTGCAGCCTTGCCCGCACCATTGGAAGAGGTCGCATAAATACTGCCGTAATTAACCAGATCTTTATTCACCCGAAGGCCGTCAGCGCTTCTGGTGAAATTGCCATGCGCAGAAACACCGTCCGGAACAACTAACTCCGATGTTCTGATCGTCTTGCCGTCGTCGCTTATGAGATTTACATCAAAGCTACCGCCGGTAGCGGCACCCTCGCTCGAGAGGACCAGACCCTGATTACCTGTTGCGAGTTTCTGATTTATCGCTGCGTACTCCGCTGCAGTTACTTTGGTTCCAGCGGAGATTTCTTTTATTGCGCCACCTATATCGATCTTTATGGATCCTTCGATCAGGTCACCACCGATGGTTATACTTTTTGCGGTCGAGGAAAGATCTAGGCCTACACCGCGAGAAATCGATTTCGTGCGACCGGAAGAATTTTCGTACGTACTCTGAGATGAGGTTGAAACCTGATGATCTTCGCCTGGGCGAGCCGTGTGGAACGTCGATACTTGCCCCGGATAGAGAATAGCGGTAGCCTCATGAGCTGGGACGGGTGAGTTGCTATTGCCGCGCTTTTCCTGTCTGGCCGCCTTTCGCTGTTCTCTTGACGCGTTGATGGCCGACCGGACACTGTCCTGAATATGGCGTTCACGTGGCGAGATGGACGGAGTGACGAGAGGCGATCGATCGAATCGTCGACCACCTTCGGGAATGCGTAATGTCCCATTCCTTCTCTCGTCACGAATCAAATTACGATATTCTCGACGCAGGGCTCTTTCGCGTAGCGCTTCATTGGCAGCCGGCTGCGCACCGCCAGATTCGTTGGGCTGTGCAGCACATGCAGATTCGGATGAATCGTTGATCATGACAAGCAGCAGAGCCGCCAAGATCTTTTTGGAAAACGATCCCAATTCAGCCTTGTGCATTTTTCGATATTTTTTCATGTGGTATCACCCTTGAATGATGCGCGCGAAAACAAGCGACCGCTCGCGAGAGCTGTCTGAGTTTGAAAAGCTGCGACCGCTACGCCCAAAGAGGCAAGGCACCTATTCTTGAAGGTCGCATCACTTTTAAAATTAGCTGATGTTACGGAGATTCCTACAACGATTCAAAATGAACCGCGGAACAATTTATCATCGAAGGCACCGTTTGTCACTGACATTACGAAAAACGTGATGTTCGTGAAATTTTGGTGAATTGACTTTGAGGAAGTTTGTCCGGTACACGTCTAGCAATCAGCTAGGTTTCTTTATCAATGATTTTGCTTCGAAAGACCTGACAATCTCCGATCCTTTGCACGCCTGTAAAAACTGGTCTGATTACTCTCACGTCCGCTCGGCCTGTATTTTGTTAGGTCACAGAGCAACACTTGCCGGCTCTGCAAAACTTACGCACAGACAGCGCGTGCTTCTTATTCAAATGACTAGGGTATTTGCCGTGGACTATCTTGTCTCTTCCGTTTAGAGTGAATTCGAAGAGTCTTTGCTCGGCCGTTTTTCAGCCTTACTATACGAATACCACTGAAAGCCCCTATCAAAGTGGCTTGCTGCGCTTTTTGATGACGCGAACAAGTTACGTGCTGGACGGGAGATCATTTGAATAAAGACAGACCAATGTCAGAAAACTCGGAATTCGAAAAGTCAGAACGAATTTATGGCCAAGAACCGTGCTCCCCAAGCTCGACTCAAACTCACATGCAAGATGCCCGAGCTAGCTCGAGATCGGATGACCAGCGTCAAACTGTTTCGAAAAAAATCCTGCTTGGTGGCATATGTTTCGGCGTCGCCGCGACGGTGAGTGTTCAGTGTTTGATTCCAAACCTACTTCCAAAACCTGACCGACCTCTGAATCCAGCTGTTGAAAACTATTGAACCTGCCTCAATTACTACCCCACCGGTAAGGACTCCTGAACCATCTTCAAGACCGCCACCAACGGACATTAGTGCAGCTTCAACGATTGCGAAAACAGAACTCGCAGCTTCGAAGTCGACAATCAAAGAAATTGTCGATTCTCAAACATTGACAGCCTCTTTTTACTGGACGCTTCTTCTGACCAATCCTGGGACTCAGCCAGGGGAAGCCGTTGCAGAGTTCATAATTCCAGATGGTTCGGCAGTCTCACGTGCAACGCTGTGGATTAATGGCGTTCCTCAAGAAGCGGCGTTCAATTCTGCTGAATCAGTGAGCCAAGCCTACAATTGGGTGAGCTCAGGGCGTCGTGATCCCATGCTCGTTACATGGCTTGCCCCCAACAGAGTGCAGGTTAAGGCTTCGCCTATTCCTGCAAATGGACGAATGAAAATCCGTATGGGAATTACTTCGCCTTTATCGCTTTCGCGAAGCGGTGAATGCTCGTCGGAACCAGGCAGCTTCGCCCCGCGATTCTCGCAGATCAAATTTGTTTTTGACTAAAACCGGTTGCCCACTGTCGGCACAGCACTGTGACTGTTCCTTCATTTGAAAAGTCGAACTTCGATATTCTCGGCAAACAAGACTTGCACCTTGAGTCAGCTTCAAAAATCAGCGATGAAAATGAAAAATACCGAGTCGACGCAAATAGCCGCGGAAAGTTTGTATTGAGAGCTAATCTGGATTCAAAAGATTTGGAACATATCAAAATCGTATCCGAGCGAAATGAGTCGCTCCCAGAGTTTGCCAGTCCACCTAAAGGTACATACATCGTTGGAACCTTGAAAGCGGGCGAGTCCGGAAATCTCGAGTGCAAATACTCCTATTCATCCAATCGTCCAGATTGCCAGATTATTCATTCTGATTCGGCAGCGCACCGTATGTCTAATTTGCGGGCACCAAAAGATAGAAAATCTTTTAGCAAACGGCGATCATAAGAGTGCGGCGGATTTGGGAACCGCATACAGGCTTGTTTCTGAAGTTACAGGAGCAACTGTGCTCGAGCGCCAGAGCGACTACGACAAATATCGACGTATGAACGCGCCATTGCTGATTGCGACCAGTCTTCGAAGCTCAATGCAAACCGCGTGCACCCCCACTTGAGTCGCGGCATTGCATACGCCAGGTTAGGCAATTGCAAGCTTGCCCTGAAGGACTTCGATGAAGCGATAAGGAAAGAACCGACCTATGGAGAAGCTTACTTCGAACGGAGCCTGATCTATAAATCGCTCGGCAGAAGGACTCGATACCTAATCGATATAAAAGAGCCAAAGCTTTCGGCTATCAGGCACCAGAAGAAATGCGATAGATGATCAACTTTGGGACCACGGTGATTACCCTAAATACGACCAGAATCTTGAATCGCTCTTCTTTTGCCAGTTCTTTCATGAGGGCGTGCGCTTTTTCGCGTGCACTTAGTTCGGTCAATGGCTTAAACCTCGCGGTCAATTGACTGTTGATAGCTGTCGGCTACTGGTGCTAAACTGCGGGTGGAGGTGCACCCAATGTCGGATGCGTTGGCTCAGGAAGCTCAGGAGATTTTGCATCAGTGCATGACGATTCTCGAGGGCGATCACTTCGTATACGTATCCGGTGACCATGGCTCTGGTTGGATCTGCAGAGATGCGTTGATTCCATACACCGATAAGGTGGCTCGCCTGGCTGAGCTCCTCACGCAGAGAGTTCAGTCTCTGGATGTCGATATCGTTTGCGGCCCGGCTGTGGGCGGCTTGATCATTTCTCAGTGGGTTGGTCACTGCATGAAACTGCCTGCGATTTTCACTGAGCATGGCGAGCCCGGCGGCGCCAACCCCAAACTAGCGCCGTTTGTATTGAAGCGCGGATTTGACAAGTTGGTGCGCGGCAAGAAAGTTTTGATCGTCGATGATGTCATCAACACCGGCCATTCGATTCGCCAGACGGCTGCGGCTGTTAGGACAAGTGGCGGCGAAGTGGTTGCAGCCGCTGCCTTCTGCTCAAGAGGCAATTGCGATGAGCACGCCATGGACGTGCCGCAATTTGCTTATTTGATCGAGTTCGCGATTCCATTCTGGAGCGCCTCCGACTGCCGGCTTTGCCAGGAAGGCGTGCCGGTAAATACCGAGTTTGCCCACGGACGGGAATTTGTTGACAAACAGCGAGCGCTCGATTCCCAAGCTGAACACACTGCGGATTGATGACGTTCTGACACTACAGGTAGCGCAGCATCGAATTTGCCGCTTGACTGCCAGCCGATGAAGGTGGTGGCTTGAACAAAGCCTCGAGAAGCTCGCCCTGTCGCTTTGCGGCTCCTGTCAGGTGGGGCGCCTTTGCTCGCGCAAAGTTCCTCGTTTGTAACCTGCACCATTGGCAGTATCAACCGCAGTTAACCACTTTTGCCGATCTCACGGCGAACATGCCTTGCTCGTGCGCAAATTATTCCGGTCTAAACCAACTCTCGCATTAGCGCTAGCTGGCTGCAAAGTTCATGGAGTAGGTGGAGCACCCTTGTCGAAATTTTCGAAGATCATCCGATCCAACTTGAAAGAATCCGGCTGAATCGCCAACTCCCCGGCAAACGGACTGCCAAAGATAAACACAAGAAGCACGTTCAACGACAGAGTCAGGGAAACAAGGACTGTCATCAGTATTTGCGCCCTCAGGTTTTTCACTCCAAAGAAGTACGTGAACATCACTGTGAAGATTGCTCCAATGATTAACACTGTCCACATAAGCGGATTCATTCCGTGACTAGCACTGACAATTCTGGTGCGGCGGTTCTGTGTCATGCTGCAGATTTCGCTAAGAAGCTGCTGATGCAGCGCTTTTTCGCTCTCGGTTTCGGGGGTGTATGCCGTGATTTCCTTCCAGAGCGACCAAACGGTCTTGAATGCGCTGACACTGTATTTCCCGCGCTGCATAGCCTGCCATTCGTCGTTGATAACCGCGTCGGCATATTGTTCGCATAGAGAACGAATTGTCGTCTTCTTCGCGCTGGGAAGTCCATTGGAGCACAAAAAAATGTTGCATAAACCGCTGGCTTCCTGATCGACAAGCACTCTCAGTTCTTGAGTATGCTCCAAAGCACCAACCACCACAAAGCCAAGCAAAACCGCATACAACGTGCCGACTACCGACAGAAGGTAACCGGCGACCTCGTGATATGACGCGAGCGCTTCGACTCCTACTCGCCTGCGCACGACAAGCATTCCGCCAACTGCCAACAGAGTGGCAGAGACAACATACAGCAGACCGAGGAAATATGGATTCATACTGGATCACTGACCCGAGAATAATGGAGACTGGTTTATTATACGCCCACATATGTTTCGACGAGATGGTCAGTTGACTGAAAGTGGCATCATTCCGAAGAAGGAGCCCAGGCTATAGCTGAGAGAGAAGCCGCCAAAGAAAATTTCTTTGAGTGGGCACAAAGACAGGCTCGCGGGATCACCTGCGCCTTGCAAGAAGACGGCGGTTTGGTCCAGCGCAGCTGTTACCATGATACCATATACAGTGCTATACTCGTGCAAAGCTTACGCAAATCGCGCATGACTCTGAAAGGATTTAGGAAGGCGAAACCTATTTGGGACCGTTATCGAAAAGCCATAATAGGAGCCCAAGCGATTGAGCTTGGAAAAGATGATGATCGCCACCAAGACCCGACAGATTATGCAGCCCATGACCTGGCTGCCGAAATTCTGTCATCGATTGGTATACAGGAGTCTCGGAAGCGTCAAACAATACTCTAAATTTGGCGCCATCCTTAGAGAAGCCACCATTTATGTTCGTCAGTCGCACGCCCGCAACTTGAGCGCAACCAAGGATGCCACTGCCAGCCAATAGCGCTTGGTTGAAAAGGCATTGCAGTCGGGCTGGTCTCGTGAGAACGTAATCGACTTACACATTAATTCGGTATGGATATGCTACTTGATGTGCACGACCAACAGTGGCCAGCCCGTTAGCCACCGCCCGGCTTTCGCATTCGGAATGGGTCACGAAAAGAGTCTGGCAACTGTTTCGGTCATCTACGTTCTCGTTCGTTTTCGCGCTGAGGATTCGAATTCTCCACGCTTTCCTCTGTTCCATCGCCCTTCCCACCGGGAGGACACTCAGCACCGCGTCAGCCACCGGCGCGTCCACCCGGTCGCCTTAGAGATTCCTGGCGCGGAGACTCAGGCGCTGGCGGAAGTTGGCTTTCAGACTCTCGTCGCCTCTCAGGCAACTCCGGTGCTCGGAACCTTCCTGGAATGACGCTCCCGGCGTCACTACGTCCCGTTCCTCAGGTGCCGCCGGCGGGTCCACCCGATCGCCCTGGAGATTCGGGGCGAGGAGGTTCTGGCGCTGGCGGTCGTTGGCTTTCGGACTCTGGACGCTTCTTCTCAGGCAACTCCGGTGCTTGGAACCTTCCTGGGGTGACGCTCCCGGCGCCACTTCCTCCTGTTCCTCAAGTGCCACCAGAACATTCGGCCTTGAAAAATTCATTGGTATTAAACGAAAGATTCGGAGAGCTTAATCGCGTCGTTGGCGCGTTGTCCGATGTCAGTTTTGCGGCCACAGAAAAATACTCTCCGCCCTTGCCGATTTCATTGAAAACGCTCGGGTCCTCAAAGCTTGCGGGAGAGCCTGTGAAGGCATCGTTGTTATTGTTGATTTCAGCTGACATGGCTATTAGTAACGGTTGTTGTTCGTGGTAGCCGAAGTCAACATTGTCGATATCAATCGTGACTTTTGTGTGCCCTCGATAAATCGTCAGAGAACCAGAACCGGACTGTCTCGTCGGCATGTCGACCATGTCCGCAAGCATGGCGCGGTCGCACTGCGAAGTTTCTGGTTACTGGCGATGAGTTCTTGCACGCTAGCCGCGCGGTAACCTCCTTCGCAGCCGCAAACTTCTACTACGCCTAGATCGCTATTCGAGAAGTACACCCGTGCCTAGATCGGTCCTCTAGATGTTTCGATAGTAAGAATTCGTTGGCTGCCATTGCCATCACATTTAGTGGCAAACACTATTGGCTTTGTCTTCTCCTTCCGGGACCGATCAACCGTCTTCGGAAGAGATAAATGATGATCAATTCCTACGGACGTCAAAAGCGGTTCGATCGGATCGACACCATAGTAGAGTAACACAAGACCTCCTTAGCATATCGCGAGGGCAAGACTAATGATCGTAATACGAGTCAGTTGGGTCTTATTAGCGAAGCAATTTGGAAGTAGTACTCGCGAAGCAATTTTAGTCGACATGATTCGGCCCCCTGGTACCGTGGCTTTTCTCTTACTTAAGAGCAGTATTCCAGCTCCATCTGATTGCTGCTGCCATGGATTGCCTACTGAAGATTAGGCTTTACCCTAACGGGAGAGAGCGGACCCGAATCGGCACAAGATACGCACCCAGCATCGATCATGTCACTCGAGTAAATGAAGACGGCAGAGCAGTGCACGGCGGCCAGCTCAGAGGCATGGACAAGCAGTTAAGGATGCCAATCAATAACTCGCAGCTTTCCAACAATTCCGTACAGGTCCAGAATGACTCGCTAGTTCGTCTGAATAGCGGTGTCAATCTCGATCTCTCCTCTGCAGATCGCAACATCACCTTAGGCGAAAAACTGTTTGACAATGTCGGGTCAGTAGTAATCAACGTGGGCGGAGATACAAGAATAGTAGAAGCCGGTTCGCAAGTCAGCGCCGCGGAATACGTAGCGGTCAAGCAGGTGCTAGCAGGTGGGCAGCAGATCATAGTCGACGGAGCCGGACGAGCCAACGGCGGACGAGTCGATTTAACAGCGATCACAGGCGCTGGCGATAGAATGCGGGCCTCCAACCTGGTTATTCCTCAGAATGTCACCACATATGGTGACTTCTCACTCTTCTCCGAATTCAGGCTGACGGGAGTGCCTTCGGAAACGTAATGGAAAAGCTAATAGAGCTCGGTTCAATGCCTTAAGTGTCGGGAACAATCTTTAGCACCGATCGCTTAGACGAACGATCTCATCAACAACAAGCTCAAGCGGTAAGGTTGCATCAATGATGATACCGTTTTCGGGGAGGTCTTCTTTAGTCTGATGCAATCTGGATATGAGTTCGCGCTCAGCTGGTTTGCCGCCCCAGACATTTTCCGGGCGCCGACAAAGCCTCCTCATCAACGTCTCACGGTCAATACTGAGGATAAAAACGCCGTCAAACAAATCGACAAATTTTGAAAAATTTCTAGAGCCGCCACAGAAAAACGTAACCGCCGAACAATGGTCGGCAACAAGGCTTCTTACTCTGTCGACATGCCAGATGTGGTGTTCGTGGGTGAAACCATCTGTCGGTTTTCCAGTTTCTGGATCGCCTTGATAGGCCAATTCCCTGTCACCATGGATGGCATGGTAGCCGCGCAAAAGCAATTCCCGGCACACCGATGTTTTGCCGGTGCAGGAGACGCCTTCGATAAGGTAGTTTCTCAGACCCATATTACTTTGCGCTCAAAATCAATGTTTGACTTCGTATTTGGCATCCGTGACTTTTTTATTCGCAACGCCGAAAAGTCCAACAGCAACTCTCCGCTGCGATTCGCATAGAGTGCGCTACTTAGCCATTATACCCGGATAATGTGGCTGCTCTCATAGCTTAATCGGCACGACAACGTGTTCGTATGTGTTCCCCAAAAGCGGTGATAACTACAAGAGGAATAAGTCGGGCGTGCCCCACCTACGAAAGGTAGATCTCGCCCGACTTTTCTATACCGAAAGGGTCTGGTGCTCAGTCTCGATTGAAGACAGAAAACAACACCATAGGTGGTATTATCAAGAACAGTGAGCAGGCTTAGGGTAATTGTTTAGTGCTGGACGTCGTCGCCTGGCTCGGCAGGGCGTCCAGTAAGCAAATTGGAAAAAGTTGGAGCCGGAAACAGTTCCGGGAAGAACACTTTTAACATCCTTGAGTAAACGCTTGCGGCTTAGGAGAGGCAGTCCTAATTTCTATAGGGAACAAGATTATGAAAAATGCAAGGTGACAAAGCCGCCGAATAGGACTTATCTAGGGCGGCAGAGTCCTTTGATAGGACCCTTGGATAATAAGGACCACCTTTTCACTGTCAACTATAGTTGCGAAAGCAAGCACAACGGGCACCAACTACGCTTACCTAGTGCCGTTATTGACACCTTAATCTTGCTCGAATCGACTCAATAACTGTTGCGACAGGGTTCTAGCATAATTCGAATCTCCGGTTCGACTTCCAATCTGATCGTGAGTCCGTGCGTAAACTTCTTATGGTCGAAGAGATCGCCCGCATCTTGGTACCAGAATCTCGATGGTGCAAGTATACAATCATAGACTTCTAAGTACTTACCGCGTTTGTCGTTTATGTATCTCACATTGCCACGCACGAAAGAAGCAAAGCCGAATATCGTCACATTCGTACTGGCTCGTAACAACGATAATTGTATGACACTTTCGTATTGCCATACAGTAACCTGAATTCGAAGATCGCCCTGCTCCAATTCGTAGTAATGAGAGGTGCCGTAGTCGTCGACTATAGGATCCGCCTCTAAGCATTCTAGAAAGTCGAGTTCACACCAATTCAGCTTTGGCACTGCGCTATCTACCTCATCGCGCAAATCATTTCTTTCGCACGCAAGAATAATAGCACCCTTTCGTTTTGGCTTTCGACAACTTCAGCATAATTGCGAGGACTGGCAACTCAGGCGACCATGAAGAACCTAAAGCCTAATCTTGTGACTGCAATAAGCACCCATGCCGCTAGTATCACATACAATACCGTACTCGGCACCAAAGACTTAAGCCGTATCGTCTCACAACAACGGACCCGGTCTAGATCAGCATGCTATGCACGAAACACGAGGCAAGCACACAGTCCCGAGAGATGGAAGCTTTCAAACATGCTGACGTTTGAACTATAATCTCAGGCGCGGATCGATCTACCAAATTTGCACGGCACTTTCCAGCTGATCGGCAATTCGACAAGACCGACCGTCCGCCGACTTTCGCGGTATACTCGCCCTATGTTAGCAAGCTTGGCGATTCCAAAATCTAACAGGACAGCCTCGTTGGTAGCCTCCCTGATAATTACGTTGCTTGGTTTCAAGTCCCGATGAATGATACCAATCGAATGAGCGTGAGACAGGGTATCAACCAGCTGCGTTATCACTGACACTGCGAATTCGAGTTCGAATGGTCCATCTTGTTGCAGCTTTTGGCTAATTGTCTTCCCTTCGATATACTCGAGCGCCAGATACGCTGTGTTGTTCGACGAGATACCGAAGTCAAAAATCTTCGCTATGTTCGGGTGGTTGAGCTTGCTCAACAATTTTGCTTCTCTTTGAAATCGAACAAAAGCAACAGCAGAATCAGAATTCAATAGCTTAAGCACGACGTCACGGTTGAGCAACAAATGCCTTGCTTTGTAGACAGTTCGTATTCCGCCCGCGCCTATCTTTCCGGCAATCAAGAAGGATCCGAAAGCAACGGTACCGGTGTCGAGATTGTCCAGACGCTTTTACCTCAAGCCACAAGTCAAAAACCGACTAACGTCCCCAACAATGGAAATCGCACAAGGCATGGAACCGATGGATGCAAAAACCGCAAATCGCTTGTCCTACTTTCTTATGAATTGTCATTTTACCACTGTCAAAGCCTCGCTCCATGACATCCTAATCCTGAATACCTGCCCGTATCTCACTTAAGAACAATTTCCCCAATTGGCAGAGGTTAGCGTGAAACAAGAATTGTCATTGCATACAGTTGATCCCAACAACGCAGGCAAATTGGTATTGGCAGAGGAACTTATCGAACCTTTGTCCAAACAGATTGAGATTATTGTCCCTTTTGAGCCAGAGCGATCGTCTTATCCCGAATACTTCAGAGAATTCTTGCACAATCATTTGGTGCGGTATCGAAAGCATAACGTGCTCGTATTGCCGGGAGGAACAACACTAGCAGGTGACCTAGAGCTGGATTTTGATGCCGAATGGATAGCCGCAAAACGCCTGGCTGGACTAGCTTGTGATGGAGACCTAACAATCAGCGGTGACTTGTTTAACAGAAATCTGTCCTTTGGTCCGTTATTTTTTGTAAGAGGTGACTTGAGAGTCCACAATCTGATCAAGGCCGGAGCGCCGATGATGGTCCTGGGAAACGTTCATGCAAGCGGGATAGTAATCGGTGAGTATAACGACGGAGTGCTTCGAATCGCCGGCAACCTAGAGACACAAGCATACTTCCTGTTTGATCACGATGGTTATGTCAGGAACAAAGTGGAAGGAGCATCCTTTTCATCTGACGACGACGACGGCAGATGGCGCGAAATTCTGGTTGACGATGTCTTCGAAAATGACAGAGAGGACGCACCCGACGTTAACCGCCTCTGGAAGCTCAGCCGGTGTGGGATGACAGTCTTGTGTGGGGAAGGACAATGAAACACCAAATCATTCTGATACTGCTTTTCTTGTCTTCGGCTGTCCTTTCACTAGCTGTATTCGCTAAGGGAAACAAATTATCGACAGTCCGATATGTCCCAGTCAGGGTCGGTCACGGATTCAGCATTTACGACCTACAAACAAAGCTCTGGCTTCAGCGACAGGTTCAGCTCCGCGTTAGTGCACTGCGCAAGCTGCCAGATCCGCTAATGACTAGCGAGCATGGCACTCTGATGCACTGCACAGATTTTGATCCAGGTGGATGCGGCACAGGCAATCTCAGTCCGAATCGATTCGTTGTTAAAGATGGTTATCGAGTGTGGCAATGGAAGAACCATATCAACAAAGATGATTTGAAGGGCAACCGACGTTTTGGCGTCACATTAGATCGGCCAAATTCTGAGGGGAAGTTCACGAAAGAACCAATGGAGCTGTTCGAATTTCCCGAGATTCACGATCAGGAGCCCAATCAATGGAGCGAGTGGGAAAAACATTCATCACAAAGGCACGGTGATTTTGGCTGGTGGTCGGAGGTCCACAACGAGAAGTCTGATCTCTCTACACCGATTCCATATCCATTCGAAATGCGCTGGCGATTGCTTCTAACGGATAACCCAGGCAGAGTAATAGATGACGAAACAATCGAGGTGGAGTAAATCGAGCTAATCTGGAAATTCCTCAATATGTGAATTCAGCTCGGCGGTGTCGGCGGCGAAGCGGCAGTCGCGATTTTCTTGCATCCAAGATCGAAAGAACGATTCATTCTTGTGGTACGAATTAGGCAAGAGAATACTTCGCATTCCAAGTAAGGATGCGAGAATTTGACCGTGGACGCGATCTGTAATCAACAAGCGATAGCCGCCAATCTGGCGAACTGCATCATGTACAACGCCAAATGAGAACTTGTGCATAGCCGGTTTTTTGTAGCGCGATATCGGCGCATCTACATACCAACAGAAGCAGCCTAAACTTTCGTTTGTAAGACTCAATGCTGAGCGGATTGGACGATCATTGATTACGCCGAAGATAGAAAGTACCTTCCATGCTCTGACCTACAACGAAGAGCATGCCGCTAAATACAGCTCACATTCTCTACTCTGCCCTGAATAGCCCCAGACCACCGCGTTGGCAAGCTATCAATTTATCAGTAATGGGGTGATAGTCGTCTTCGCCGTCAAACAGATAGTCCTCGAGGGCATCGCGCCATTCACCGTCATCGTCTCTGTAAGACTGACAGTTGATCTGCCCCCTCACGAAGCCGTCATGGTCCATTAGTATTAATGCCTGCGCGTGCAAGTCGCCGCCGATACGCAAAACGCCGTCGTTATGTGCACCAAAAAGGATACCACTCGCAACGACGTTGCCGAGCACGACTACAGTAGCACCGGCTTTAAGGAGATTGCACACACCTAAAGCAGAAGCGCAGGAATCCGGAAAGCTCGTCTCGGGTCTGCTGCGCAGCAACGATTAACCGGACAGCCATGGTTTTTACTTCTGCACCTGCCTGACCTTCAAGTCACCCAAATTAAGTGCAACAAAACACCTGCGTAAATTCAAATAAATAGATGTGTTAAACTTTGAAAGGAGGAACGAATATCGTGCAGCGGTTTAACCACAATAAGCCTGAGCGCATTGCCCTCATCTTGATCGCAGTGCTCTGCATCGCTATGGCGACCACCGTACTTATAAGCCTGCGGGTCGGTTTTCTCGTTTTACAGTCATCGAGGACAATCCAAGAAACAGAACAACTCATATCGAAGATCGACAATCTTGGCGCCATCGTTAATCGGTTCTCAACTGACTGCTCCTCGGAGACAAGCTTCGGGAAGGCTGATCTACCTAAAGGAAACACGGCGGTTTCTTCTTTATCCCAAGCCCTATCGGATTTACGAATCGCCGCTGAAGCTTGCGGTGTTGCTTCTCAACGACTTCAAGAACTTGAAAAGCAGTCGAATGAAGTTATGCAGTTCGGAAGTATTGCCAACCAAGGAATTAAATCCCCCTCTGAAGAAAAAGCTTTGTTGACAAAGGTGCAAGAGCTCGGGGTCAACCTTCAGTCACTACGAAGTGAAGAATCTAAAGCTCTGAGAGAAGCCCAGGATGAATGGAACCGTGAAGCAATGCTCTTATCGGCGAATGTCATCGGTCTTCAAGTCCTGGCGATGGTGATTCTCGTTGTATCGATTGTCTTGTTTCGCCGATTTGAAGCACAGCGAAGAAAGGCTCAAATGGTTCTCAAAGATCTCGCCACCCTCGTTGAGTTTAGTCAGGAGAGTATTTTTGGTGTGGACGAGAAGGGCTTGATTAACAGATGGAATCCAGGGAGCGAGAAGATGTTTCGCTCGACTAGAGAAACCGTGCTGGGACAGCAATTTCAAAAAATGATACTGAAGCAGAGTGACGGCAAGCGTTACACCGAGGCTTTGAGATCCGGAGAAATAGTATCTCCTTTGGAGATGGAGTTTTGCCGATCGGATGGTACGGTTTTCTGGGGAGCTATGTCGATCTCGCCTATCTCACTAACACGAGATAAGTCATCTCACTTTACCGTCGTGATCAGGGACGTTACAGAGCAAGTCAATATTCGCTTTCAACAAGCGGACTTTATAGCTTCTTTGACCCATGACCTGAAGAATCCAATTATCGCCAACAATCACGCACTCCTGCAATTGATGCGCTCCCAGTCTGATCAATCCGAGGTTTACCTGTTGCTAAACAAGGTAACCGATTCCAATAGACAGATGATCCTGATGTTGACCGATATGCTCGACGTTTACAAAATGCATGCCGGAATTTTCAAAGCGAATAAAATGCCGGTTCTGATTCGAGCTCTCGTATCCGGATGTTTAGAATCATTTTCGCATCAAGCTGAGAGTAAACGAGTGACTCTGGAGAGCAGTCTCAATTGCACCAGCAAGAAGTATTTTACCGATCCTCTCATTCTCTCGAAGATACTGAAAAATCTCCTGGACAACGCAGTCCGGTATTCTCCCAACGACTCAACCGTCAAGCTCGATGTTAGGGAGAACAAAGAGCAGTTATTTTTCTCGGTGGAAGACTGCGGGGTCGGAGTCGATGAGGACAAAGTGCCGACTCTGTTCCAGCGTTCTGCAGATGGGTACTCTCAAAACGGATCTACCGGCGTCGGATTGTATCTCTCCCGTCAACTTGCTCTTCTGATTGGAGGTCAAATTTCATATCAAGCAGTCTCCGGAGGAGGCTCACGTTTTGAACTTCATATAAATCGAGAGCCCTGTGAAGAAGAGAAAACCACGGCAGATGTCAAACTTGGAAATGACAGTGCAGTCGCCAAGCCCGAGGCTGCGACACCCCAGAGCAAATGAGAGGTAAAGGTGTGAAAAAGGAGATTCGAAAAGCGATTAACGCTGCTCCATCCACAGGTGCACTCCTCTACGCCAGCATCTTTGACAGCTGTTTTGATGCTATCGATTTCAAGACCCCAGACGGCGTAATAGCAGCATGGAACCCTTCCGCAGAGAGGCTCTACGGATATCGTAGCGACGAAATTGTCGGGCAACATGTGAGCTTACTCTACAGCAGCGATGACTTTGAAGAATTCGCATCTCACTTCGCGGAGGCTACCAAGAAGCTGACGAAAAGTCGCTTTCAGAGTTCGCGTTTGACCAAGAGCGGAGAGAGAATCGTGGTCTTCATGACGCTCTCTCCGGTAGTGGATCATTTAGGCAAACTTCTGGGCGTATCTGCCATATCTCGCGACATCTCCGGCGAGATCCAAATGAAGAAAGAGACCGAGAGGCTCGAACGCGACCGGGAAGAACTGCTTTCAGTGCTATCTAACGACGTCAAGAACAGCATTAATCAGATCAATCGAGTGGCTACAGCACTTGGTACTACGAGTGTCTTTGAGCGCCGAGATCTGGAGAATATCCTTGTTGCAATCAAAAGAGAAAATGACGAGTTCGCGCTGATTATCGACAATCTTCTTACTGTGTACTCGCTAAAGCCTGGTATCCGCCTGCACTTCCGAAAGGTTAAGGTGGCTAAGCTCCTCTGCGCGGTTCTAAAAGAAATGACCAGTGTAAGTGCGAAACCAAAACTGCTGTTTACCGAGCCCGATGATTCGTCTGATCTGAGCGTCGATGCTGATCAGAAAATGTTGTCTCGTCTACTTCGAAACGTTCTGGAGTGGTCGATGGTTCGCTCGAAGAACGAGGAGGTGGTTGACGTATCTATAAGGTCCCTGAACTTCGAAAGCTCTGTAGAAATAGCGGTTACGTACATAGGAAGGACTCATAGCGCACGCGAGATTGAGTTGATATTCAGCAGTCGATGGAGAGAACATAATGGCGCGGAAACGGGTAGCATGAGTGGGCTTGGACTTTTTCTAGCCAGGTGGACGGCAGAGGCTCATGGCGGCAGCCTGGAACTTGATAGTTCTAATGGACGCAATACTTTCATAATTACCCTGCCTCGAGTGCAGGAGCAGGCTTCAAGGCATGTCGATATAGCAAGGTAGTTGGCCCAGTTGACTGTGAGAGGAAGTGGCTGTGACTGAAAAGATTAGCGTGATGATCGTCGAAGATCAGGAACTTACCAGAATGGGATTTAAGGCGATGATTGACGACAATCCCGACATGAAAGTTGTCGCTGAAGCCAATGATGGTGAGAGCGCCGTGGAGATAGCTGTAAGCGTTAGACCCGATGTTGTAGTTATGGATATCGGATTACCATATATTGATGGAATCGAGGCCGGCAGGCGAATTCGATTACTCTATCCCGAACTGAAGCTGTTGATGCTCACCTCTCACAAAGAGAGTGAGCTGGTTTTTGCCGCAATGGCATCCGGTGCTCGCGGATACTGCTTGAAGGATGTTTCGATAAAGCGCTTATGTTCGGCAGTAAGAGCCGTTGCGGGTGGAGATGTATGGCTCGATCCAGAGATAGCAGGAGTACTTTTCGCCTCGCTCGATGCCGAAGTACAGAAGTACACGGCCGAATCTCAAATCGAGACCATTAACAACAGTCGGCAGAGTAATCGACGCAAACAATCAGTCGGTCCTTCGGATGAACTGTCGGAGCGAGAGTTGGAAGTTTTGCAGTTATTGGTTCAGGGTCTGAAAAACAACGAGATAGCCGAAGAGCTCTGTGTCACTATTGACACGGTAAAATCTCATATGAGTCGCATAATGGACAAACTCTCAGCCAGCGACAGAACTCAAGCGGCATTAATGGCCCTTAGACGCGGAATCGTTTCCCTATGAGCAATTGCGTCATCAATTCCACTGCAGTGTGATCGAAAGAAACCTCAAGTCTAGACTCCAGTGTGATGTCTTTTGTCGCTCAGGGCGATTAAATTGAATCACAGTCAATCGGTCGGCAGAGAATTCCCCCGATTGATTACACCTCAAACCAACCGCCAAAATGCTGGGTGAAACACTTTCAAAAGAGGCTTGAGAAGATGAAGATCAAAGACGAGAAGATTCGCGACGTTATCATTCCATACTTGCAAAACCACTGGGATGAAATCGACTCCGTGCAATTGCCTAAAAGCCCCGATGGCAGGCTAGTTAGAGAGAAGATTTTCTTGAAGTATTTGGAAGCTCTTACATCCGGTCGTATTGAAGAAGCTCTGACCTTGGAAGCTATATTTGAGCGTTTCGATGAGATTTGCGCCTGCTACGAGGACGCATATGTACAAACAGAGGAATCAATAGTCGGCATGTCGGAAGAAGACGTCTCCGTCTACATTCAAAAACTAGCTGGTGTTGAGCCTCCGAAGAGGAGACCGCGTCCTTGGCGCAGACCAACATATGAATTGGACGAACTTTCAGCATCTGCATAATACGGTATTTAGAACTAACGGGAAAGTGGAATTACCAAATTTTCGAGGACACACTGATGAGAAATCTACAGCTTCCGAATCAAGAAACCAGAGCCGGAGGATTGCTCCTCCGGCATCAACACAATCAATCCGTATCGAACTACAAATTCAGGATTCTCGGAATCGAGCCTCCAACATGTTCGGATAAATTCAGTAGGTCGACCAATGACCGACTTGCACAGGCGACCTTGAGAAGGTCATCCAGGTTACGCCTGCGCGGTATGTTCCAGAATTTGTGGTTGACTCGACTCAAGAACGCCATGTCCATGTTGAGGCAAAGCTGGAGCGCCATCTCGCGCAAAGATCCGAGACTCGTGTTCGAAACCAAAGAGATCGCAATCTCGCAAAATTAACCTAACCAGCAAAGCAGCCGAACATCAGAGATCGGCTTTCCGGGATGCATGCATAAACCTATGTTCAGTATCGAATGTAGTGGCACACAGTTCACGAGTTGGAGGATGTTGTTTCTATCTGATGAACAAAAGAGTGAACAGCTGAACTGAAAAATAGCTCTGATATCCTGAGTCGCGTTCTCTCTTTCTCGAAACAATGCTCCATGAAGGTAATAACAGCTAATGAGTTGGACTATCGGATCGTGGGAATTTCAAGGACCTTTCGAAAAAGCATGTGAGCTTGAATCTCGTGATGGACTTTATGTTGTTTTGTGCGGTCACGACGAAATTTTCGAAGTCTACGAGATAGGCCTATCGTCTGATATCAAAGCGCACATCGAAAACAACAGTTTGTACGCTGGATGGATGAATCGGTGTCAAGGACGACTGTGTATAGCGGTTTTCTATTCGGGCGGTAAGTCGGTCGAAGCCATGCAAGCCATAAAAAAGAGCATCGAGCATGAGCTCATAGGAGAATAAGAATGCTGGTTAAAGGTTAAAGCGCAAAAGCTTCAAATCGTCGTCTTTCTTCTCATAGAGACATTTCTTGTCGGCTTAGAAGAGCAATGCAAAGACGCATCACCCAGTCGCGGCTCATTAAGGTCAGCGCGCGCGCAACGCGCTGCAACAACAACTAGATTTACTGCACCAAGCCGAAACTGATCTGCATCAGAGACGAGCAGCGATAGAACGGCAGATCGAGACTTAAAGCAGCAAATTTCAGAGTTAGAGAGGGCTCTTCGCAGTACAGTCGTGCAACACTAGAAGTTTAAGTTAGCAGGACACGACAGTTGATATTCTTCCTGATTGAGCAATTCAGATTCAAGGGTTGCAGACCTCGCAGTACTGAGGGTCTGCTCTGTATTGTTCATCATACTTCCTAATCTTATGGCGGAAACCGCACATCTGGCAAGCATGAATGAACCAACCAATCACAAGGGTTGGTCTTTTGCAGTTTGCACATGGGATACCAGCCTCCTTATCGGTAAATCCAAAACCAGGCGCTTTGCACTTCAGACATCTAGTGCACAAGCGTCGAGCCAGTTTCGTTGCGGCGTGTCGAATATTTCTCATCCGACTGGGGTTGAAGTGCGCCCTCATATCAGTCTCAACCCAGACTGCTTGCACTGGCGATAACTTCGAATAGCGAACAAAACAATCCTCTAGGAGTCGAAGATCGGTTATGCCTCGCGTCAAACCTTCGCTAAGCAGCATGGAACTTCTGTCGAAAGCATAAAGAGCGCTTGATGGTGTCATAAGTAGCCCGTGCGAAGGGAAACCTACCAGGTGCGCGAAACTACATAGTTCAGAGAAATCCGAGAACACCGAGTGGCCGTAGTTCGTATATGTAGAAACCACTTCTTCGAAGAAGACGCAATCATTTTTTCTGTCGACAAAGACTATCACTTCGTGGTCAGCAGAAAGAAAAGGAATCTCAGGATGGGCACCGAAAGATCCTTCGTTGGCGATCCCGAACTCGATTCCGGTTTCATCCATTCCGGCTTGAACTTTGCGCATTACGGTCTCTCTGACTGTTCCCTGACGCTCGACTTCGCCGCTAAAGGTACCAAGCTGGTCCGTGTCAAATTGCCCGTAAGACGAAATCCTGAGATCCAAACAGATTTCGAGCGGTCGCAGAGCACGAATCTTCTCGTGCTTAGTTACGAGGATTACCTTTTGATGCTTGTAAGAATGCATTGTGCCGCTTCAAGAAATAGACGAGGAATGATGTTCATAGCTAAGTTAATTGCAATCCCTTCAATCCTTAGTTATTGTTCTACGTGCGTCCTAGAGGACTTCGCGAATCGGACATTAGGCTTGTTAGCCTTGGCTCTCCTCTCAGTCAGGGCGTCCAGACCGCCCGCATTCTCCAACAATCGACTTGCCTCCGCTTATCAGCTAATTTGGCTACCGGACTGAGAGTTTTCAAACGACACCGGAATAGGGTTTGCACCGTATTTGGTTATCGTCACCTTGTCGCAAACGAGAATTCATTAATCATACTGTAGGGTAATTGAAAAGTGCATGCTCCAGTGTGATGACGTTACTGGTAAAACTCTCTATTGTAGAAATACTAAGGACTGACGTGGGAGCCTGATAGGCATTAAATCAAGCCAGTCCGCTGGCAACCTTAACGATCGAATCTGAACAACACGACAATCTAACAAAGATGGGGTAAAGCAAGATGAATTGGCTCGATAATTCGAAGAGGATTCGTTCTAAAACATCTAACGGACTTCTGGCGGCGTATAGAACGCACCAGCACTTAGAGAACTACAAATTGAGCAAAGAGAGCGCTGTGGCGATTGAGCCTCGCTCCTCGTGGAACAGCTCAAGATCAACTGGTCAATCAGTCAGCACATCAGGTACAGCTAGGCTTGTCGGTCAACTGAGAGAATTTGAGAGCCAAGATGCACTTTCGGTTAGTGGACGAGGACCTACAGAACGGCACGACGATGCGGAGCAACAACAGTTGAAGAGCGCAATCCAAGCAGGTTTGGTGCCTGTTTTGTTAGTTATATTAGTTTTGGTTGTTATGTGATGGAAGAAACTGATTTGTTTCGAACCACAGCACAAAAGCATAGAAGCCTAGCACCGAAGGATCTATTGACAACAGCGCAAATTCTCGCTTGAAGAGAAAACGACATTATATGCCATAGGTGAAAGATGAACTATTTCGACTTGATTGCCTTTCTGCTAATAGCAACCGCGATTGTTGCCGCCTTCTACGACAATTTCGACTCATCGGCTGTGCGTTAGCTAATCTGCCCTGATTAAGAATTGACCTGACAGTTCGTATGCGATAAAAATCTTCTTCAACAACTGCGGACCGCTCTTTTCCCTCTGACAGATGAATAGTGGACGGGAAAGTCTGTATCGGAGTTTCGTCGGCACAGAATTTTTCAGTCTGCTTCCGCTCCTTGTTGTGGTTAGCTGTCAACTATAGGCGGAAGGACAACACAGATGAGTGTCACCGTCGCAGCACATAGAAACCAGGACAGGTGTCAAGATGAAAACGTTTAGGGCGTATGCTACTTTCACACAAACGTTTAGGGCGTATGCTACTTTCACACACAGAATGAACACAACCACAATCTCCTTTAATCACTCTTTGAGTTAATACTGTAGTGTTCACTCGAAGCACACACAGGAAGGATAATCAACAATTGGTTGAAAGTGACTAAGCAACTCGATTGCGGAAGTAGGTCTCGTTTATCAAGTTAAGCAGGTGGTGTGACCTTAATCAACGATCACTTTTTTGCCCAATTGAAGGAGTAAATCAAATGCAGGTGCCAGACGCCTGGTATGTAGTTGCTTCGACCAATGAAATTGGGAAGAAACCATTTACTGTGACTCTTTTCTCGCAGAAGTTCGTTTTGTGGCGTGACTCAGCTGGCAAGCTTCATATGCAAATCGATGCTTGCCCTCATCGATCTGCGAGTCTGAGCCTGGGGGCAGTAGTGGAAAACTGCATTCGATGTCCATTTCATGGCTTTTGTTTTGACGCGACTGGAGCTTGTTCGTTGGTCCCGGAAACAGGAAGACCTGCTCCCAATCTGCGAGTGGAAACTCACGCAGTACTTGAGAACAACGGATTTGTCTGGCTGCGAAGAGGCGATCACCTACCTGAGTCGCCGCCGTGGTTTGAAGAACTCAATGACGGACTGGTTTCGTACCAATCAATCCATGAGTGGCCGACACATATCTCACGGTGCGTAGAGAACGTGTGCGTTCGGAGCAGTGACACGAAAAGCACCAAATGCGATGCTACCTTCGTTGCGACTCGATACGAGATCCA